>DATBRS010000133.1:0-8359 GCA_036560185.1 Myxococcota bacterium | reverse complement strand
ACGGCCTCGAGCACTTGGTGCATCAGCAGCGAGCTCTCGACCTCGATCCCCTTCACCGTCGAGACGATGATCGCGTCCGGGTCGAGCAGCGGCCCCGCCGCGCGCATCACGTCGCGCACTCCGTGGCTCGGGATCGCGCAGATCACGAGCGTGCGCCCGGAGAGCGCATCCGCGAGGTCGGCGCTGACGCGCACCGAGTCGGGCAGCGTGAACTCGCCGAGGTATCGCGGATTGCGGCGCTCTCGCTGCATCGTCTCCGCCATCGCCGCGTCGCGCGCCCAGAGCGTCACGTCGTGCGAGCGCGCGGCCAACAGCGCGAGGCACGTACCGAAGCTGCCCGCGCCGAGGACCGCGACTCGAGTCCGCATGTGTCGCACGATATCAGTGCGATTGATCGCGCAAAGCGTCGCCGAACCCGTTGAAGCGAGGGTGCATGGCGCTAGCATGCGCGCGCTTTTTCGAGCCGCGACGCGCAGTTAACTCCCGTTTTCACGCGTGCCGGGCAGTGCAGAACGGAGGGAGCGGTTTGCTCGCGGAATTCGCCGGCGTGCTCTTGATCCTCGCTCTGGCGGTGATCGTCGCGAGCCTAATGGTTTCAGCGCCGAAGCTGCTCGGCCCGAAGCGCGACTTCCCCGAGAAGCTCGATCCGTTCGAGTGCGGCGAGAAGCAGATCGTCTCACCGAAGCAGCGCTTCTCGGTGAAGTTCTACCTCGTGGCGATGCTGTTCGTGCTGTTCGATCTCGAGGCCGTCTTCTTCTATCCGTGGGGCGCGCTGTTCCGCGACCTCGGGGTCTATGGCTTCGTCGCGATGAGCGTGTTCACGGTGCCGCTCGTGCTCGGCCTCGCCTACGAGTGGCGCAAGGGAGCGCTCGAGTGGTGAGCAAGCGAAGCGCGCAGCGAGCCGAAGGCGAGCGAAGTCGAACAGTGGCTTCCGCGCCCCGCGGACGCCCTGGACATTGCGCTGGCCGCGCGGTCGCGGTGCTGAAGCGATGAGCGCCGCGGCCGAGCCGAAGGACTTGTCCAAGGAATCCCTTTCTCGCATCGAGCGCGAGATGGAGAAGTTCCCGCAGAAGCGCGGCGCGCTGCTGGCGGCTCTGCACATCGCGCAGGAAGAGCACGGCTGGATCTCGCCGCCGCTCGCCAAGACGCTGGCCGCGCTGTTCGAGATCGCGCCCATCGAAGTGATGGAAGTCGTGTCGTTCTACAACATGTACTACGACCGCCCGCAGGGCAGGCATCACGTCTATGTGTGTACGAACCTGCCGTGCTCGCTGCGCGGCGCGCGCGGAATGTTGCGAGCGCTCGAGTCGCATCTCGGCGTGCGCGCGGGGGAGACGACTCCCGATGGCCGCGTCACGCTCGGGCACGAGGAATGCCTCGGCGCCTGCGCGTACGCACCGATGCTGCGCGTCGGCGAGATCTATCACGAAAACCTGGACGTCGACCAGGCCAAGCGCCTGGTCGACGCGCTCGAGTAACGCGATGGGACTCAAGGCGCCGTACGTCACCAACTACCTGACGCAGCATTTCGCCGACGACGCCTTCGGGCACGTCGACGGCTACGTCGCTCGCGGCGGCTACGAGGCCGCGCGCCAGGCGATCACGCGCATGGCGCCGGAGGAGACCGCGATCCTCGTCAAGGACGCCGGGCTGCAGGGCCGCGGCGGCGCGGGCTTCGCGGCGGGGCTCAAGTGGACGTTCATGCCGAGAGGCGGCGACAAGCCCAAGTACCTGGTGTGCAACGCGGACGAATCGGAGCCGGGCTCGTTCAAGGATCGCCTGCTGATGGAGCGCGGGCCGCATCAGCTGCTCGAGGGCATTCTGATCGCCGCCTGGGCGACCGGCGCGGAGAAGACCTTCATCTACATCCGCGGCGAGTACGCATTCGCCGCGCAGCAGCTGCAGCGCGCGATCGACGAGGCGTACTCGCGCGGCTACCTCGGCAACCGCGTGATGGGCACCGCGCTCTCGCACGACGCCGTGCTCGTGCGCGGTGCGGGCGCGTACATCTGCGGCGAAGAGACTGGCCTGCTCGAATCGCTCGAGGGCAAGAAGGGCCAGCCGCGCAAGAAGCCGCCGTTCCCCGCGCAGTACGGCGCCTTCGGCATGCCAACCACGGTGAACAACGTCGAGACCTTCAGCCACGTGCCGCACATCATCAAGCACGGCAAGGAGTGGTTCCGCTCGCTCGGCACCGAGAAGAGTCCGGGCACCACGATCTTCGGCGTCTCGGGACACGTCGTGCGGCCCGGGCTCTACGAGCTCCCGCTCGGCACCAAGCTCGACGAGATCATCTTCGAGCACGCGGGCGGCGTGCCCGACGGCCGCAAAGTGAAGGGCGTGATCCCCGGCGGCATGTCGATGCCGATCCTGCCCGCCGGCCAGCTCGACGTGCCGATGGCGAACGAGTTCCTGCGCGAGCGCAAGTCGATGCTCGGCACCGGCGGCATCATCGTGATGGACGAGACCACATGCATGGTCCGCGCCGGCTGCGTGATCTCGTATTTCTTCCGCGACGAGTCGTGCGGCCAGTGCACGCAGTGCCGCGAGGGCACGGGCTGGATGAACAAGATCCTCCAGCGCATCGAGCGCGGCGCCGGCACGCGCGAAGATCTCGACGTGCTGCTCGACGTCGCCGGCAAGATGGAGGGCGCGACGATCTGCGCGTTCTCCGACGCCGCCGCCTGGCCGGTGCAGGGCCTGCTGCGCCACTTCCGCGACGACTTCGAAGCGCACGTGCGCGAGAAGAAGTGCCCCTTCCCCGCGAGCTTCGAGCTGTAAGCGATGGCGAACATCACGATCGACGGCGTGCAGTACGAAGTGAAGGATGGCCGCACCATTCTGCAGGCGCTCGACGACCTCGGCCTGCTGATGAACGGCGTCGACGTACCGCACTACTGCTGGCACCCGAAACTCTCGATCGACGGCTCGTGCCGGCTGTGCCAAGTCGAGGTGAAGGGCCAGCCGAAGCTCCAGATCGCGTGCAACACGCCGGTCGTGAACGGCATGGAGGTCACCACCGCGAACGAGCGCGTCCAGAAGGCGCGCGAAGGCGTGATGGAGCTGCTGCTCGTCAATCACCCGCTCGACTGCCCGATCTGCGACCAGGCCGGCGAGTGCAAGCTGCAGGACTACGCCTACGAGTACGGCGTCTCCCACGCGCGCACGAAGGAGCCGCGGCGCGCGCTCGCGAAGCGCGTCGACCTCGGGCCGACGATCACGTTCGACCAGGAGCGCTGCATCCTGTGCCGCCGCTGCGTGCGCTTCACGCGCGAGGTCTCGAAGACGAGCGAGCTCACGGTCATGAATCGCGGCGATCGCTCGACGATCGAGACCTTCCCCGGCGCACCGCTCGAGAATGACTATTCGATGAACGTCGCCGACATCTGCCCCGTCGGCGCGCTCACCACCAAGGACTTCCGCTTCAAGATCCGCGTCTGGTTCCTCGACGACAACCCCGGCGTGTGCACCGGCTGCGCGAACGGCTGCAACGTGCACCTCGGCGTCGCGAACAATCAGGTCTACCGCTACGTGCCGCGGCGCAACGACGCGGTCAACGACACCTGGATGTGCGACGAGGGCCGCATGTCCTACAAGCGCATCGGCGCGCCCGATCGCATCCGCGAGGCGATGGTGCGGAGCGCGTCGGGCGGCCTCGCCTCGGCGTCGATGGGCGCCGCGATCGCAGCCGCCGCGGCCAAGCTGCGAGCCGTGACGAGCGGCGGCGCCGGCGTCGTCGCCGCGTTCGCGTCCGCGCACGCCACGAACGAGGATCTGTTCGTGCTGCGCCGCTTCTGCGAGGCGCTGGGTACCGAGACGCTCGGCGTCGCGGTGCCGACCGGCCGCGCGGACGAGCTGCTGATCAAGCCCGAGAAGGCCGCGAACGGCGCCGGCGCGCGCGCGCTCGGCTTCAAGGACGCGCAGAGCGTCGCCGAGCGCGTGAGAGGCGGCGGTGTGCGCGCGCTGATCGCGCTCGGGCACGACGCGCTCGAGGCGTTGGGTGGCGAGGCGGCGCTCGCGGGCCTCGACTGCGTGATCCTGCTCGACACGCATCACTCGCCGCTCGAGCGCGCGGCGCACGTCGTGTTCCCGGCGCGCGTCGCGGCAGAGAAGCTCGGCACGCTCACGAACCACGCGGGGCGCGTGCAGCGCGTCGTGCCGGCCGTCGAGCCCGCCTTCGACGCGTGGAGCGAAGGCGAGGTGCTGATGCGCCTCGGGCAGGCGCTCGGGCTCGCGGGCTTCGCGCCCGGCGCGAGCTTCGACGCGCGCGAGATCTCGAAGTCGATCGGCCAGGCCGTACCCGCGTTCGCGGGCTGCGACTACGACTCGGTCGGCGACGCTGGGCGGCCGCTCGCGGGCGCGGGAGCGCGCTGAGTGGAGCTCCAAGTCGTCTTCAAGCTGCTGTTCATCGTGCTCGTGATCATGGCGGCGTTCCTGCCCCTGATCACTTGGGTCGAGCGCAAGCAGAGCGCGGTGATGCAGGACCGCATCGGCGCGAATCGCGCACACGTGCTCGGCATCACGGCGCTCGGGCTGCTGCATCCCGCCGCCGACGTCCTGAAGCTGCTCACCAAGGAAGACGTGGTGCCGGCGGGCGCGAATCGCTGGATCCATCAGCTCGCGCCCGTGATCGCGCTGGTGCCGGCGATCATCACGCTCGCGGTCATCCCCTACGGAGGCGCTTATCAATACGACGGCTGGGTGCTGAACCTCGTCGTCGCCGACATCGATTGGGGAATGCTCTACGTGTTCGCGGTCGGCTCGATCGCGACCTACGGCGCGGTGATGGCCGGCTGGGCGAGCAACTCGAACTGGGGCCTGCTCGGCGCGATGCGCGCGTCGGCGCAGATGATCTCGTACGAAGTGACGATGGGTCTCTCGCTCGTCGGCCTGTTCATGGTGTTCGACTCGCTGCGCCTCACCGACATCGCGCAGGCGCAGGACGCCACCTTCCGCGTGTTCGGCTTCCTCGAGCACGTGTTCGGCGTCGGCGTCCCCGCAGCGCTCGGCTGGCTCACGCTGCCGAACTGGGGCCTGTTCCTGCAGCCGCTCGGCTTCGTCTTGTTCCTCACCTGCATCATGGCCGAGAACAAGCGCCCGCCCTTCGACGCGCCCGAGGGCGAGAGCGAGCTGGTCGCCGGCTACCACATGGAATATTCCGGCATGCGCTTCGGCCTGTTCTACACGGCCGAGTTCCTCGAGGTGCCGGTGATCGGCATGATCGTCACCACGCTGTTCCTCGGCGGCTGGTCGATCCCGTACCTCTCGCAGGCGGAGATCATCGCGGGCCTCTCACCCGCGCTCGGCGTCACGTTCGCGACCGTGCTCTGTATGGCGCTGCACGTCGTCACCTTCCTGCTGAAGGTGATCTTCATGATCTGGCTGCAGATGGCGCTGCGCTGGACGCTGCCGCGCTTCCGGTACGACCAGGTGATGGATCTGTGCTGGAAGATGATCCTGCCGATCTCGATCGCGAACGCGTTCGTCACCGGCGGCGTGATCCTGTTCCTGGAGCGCGGCGCATGACGCTCGGGCTCTTCTACTTCTTCGCGTTCATCGCCATCGCCGGCGCGCTCGGCATGCTGCTGAACACGCGCAACACGGTGGCGGGCGCGCTCTCGCTGGTCGTGACGATGTGCTCGCTCGGCGCGATCTACGTCCAGCTGGGCGCCTATCTCGTCGGCGCGCTGCAGGTCATGGTCTACGCCGGCGCGATCCTCGTGCTGTTCCTGTTCGTGGTGATGCTGCTGAACCTGCGCCACGACTCGTTCGGCGAGACGGCGCGCGCGAAGCCGGTGCTCGCGACGCTCGGCGCCTGCGCGCTCGGCGCAGGCTTCCTCGCGCTGCTGCCCGGCGCGTTCGGCCCGCCCGAGGCGCTCCCGGCGGGCTTCGGCGGCTATCGCGCCGTCGGCGCCGAGCTGTTCACCGACTGGGTGCTCGCGTTCGAGGTCACCTCGCTGCTGCTGCTCGGCGCGATGATCGGCGCGGTGATCCTCGCCAAGCGAAAGATCGACTGATGATTCCCATCACCCACAGCATCGCGCTATCGGCCATCCTCTTCTTGTTAGGGGTGCTCGGCGCGCTCACGCGGCGCAACCTGATCGCCGTGCTGATGTCGATCGAGCTGATGCTGAACGCGGTGAATCTCGCGCTCGTCGCCTTCTCCCAGCACTGGGGGAATCACGCGGGCCAGCTGTTCGTGCTGATGGTGATCGTGGTGGCGGCGGCCGAGGTCGCGGTCGGCCTCGGCATCGTCATCTCGCTGTTCCGCAACCGCGAATCCGTGAACGTCGACGACGCGAGCCTGCTCAAATGGTAGAAGCGACACCGAACGCGCTGATCCGCTGGGTGCCGCTGCTGCCGCTGATCGGCGCGGTCGTGCACGGCGTGCTGCTCGCGCTGCTGCGCAAGCCGCTCAATCGCGCGCTCACGATCGCGCTCTCCTGCGGCTCGGTGATCGCCGCGTTCGTGATCTCGATCGTGCTCGTGAACGACCTCGCGAAGCTCGCGCCGGAAGCGCGCGTGATGAGCGACATGCTCTTCAACTGGATCGGCACCGCGAACTTCAGCGCCGACGCCGCGTTCCTGCTCGACCCGCTCTCCGCCGTGATGATCCTGGTCGTCACCGGCGTCGGCTCGCTCATCCACGTCTACTCGATCGGGTACATGGATGACGACCACCGCGACGACCGCGGCTTCGCGCGCTTCTTCTGTTACTTGAACCTGTTCACGTTCTCCATGCTGATGCTCGTGCTCGGCGACAACTTGCTGCTGATGTTCCTCGGCTGGGAAGGCGTCGGCGTCTGCTCGTACCTGCTGATCGGCTTCTGGTACTCGGACAAGTGGAACGCCTACTGCGGCAGCAAGGCGTTCATCGTGAACCGCATCGGCGACTTCGGCTTCCTGATCGGGCTGTTCCTGCTGTTCTGGTCGCTGTCGGACGCCGGCCACGGCGCGATCGCATTCCGCGACATTCGCGCCGCGTTCCCCGCGATCGCGGAGCAGATGGTCGCGCTGCCGTCCTGGCTCTCGTTCTTGCCGGGCTTCCCCGAGTGGAGGCTCGCCACGCTGATCGGGCTCTGCTTCTTCGTCGGCGCCGCCGGCAAGTCCGCGCAGCTGCCGCTCTACGTCTGGCTGCCCGACGCGATGGCGGGCCCGACCCCCGTCTCCGCGCTGATCCATGCAGCGACCATGGTGACCGCGGGCGTCTACATGGTCTCGCGCATGAGCTTCGTCTACGCCGAGGCGCCCGGCGCGTCCGCATTCATCGCGTGGACGGGCGCGATCACCGCGCTGTTCTCGGCCACGATCGCGATCGCGCAGACCGACATCAAGAAGGTGCTCGCGTACTCCACGGTCTCGCAGCTCGGCTTCATGTTCCTCGCGGCGGGCTGCGGCGCGTTCGGCGCGGCGATGTTCCACGTCGTGACGCACGCGTTCTTCAAGGCGCTGCTCTTCCTCGCGGCCGGCAGCGTGATCCTCGCGATGCATCACGAGCAGGACACGGCCAAGATGGGCGGCCTGCGCAAGCTGCTGCCGATCACGCACAAGGTCTTCCTGTTCGGCGTGCTCGCGATCGCCGGCTTCCCGCTCATGTCCGGGTTCTTCTCGAAGGACGAGATCCTGCTCGCTGCGAAGCTCTCGCACCTGCCGGGCCACGCGGCGCTCTACGCGATCGCGCTCGGCACCGCGGGCCTGACGGCCTTCTACATGGCGCGGCTCTACATCCGCACCTTCCTCGGCGAGAGCCGCGCGCCCGCGTCCGTGCGCTCGCACGTGCACGAGCCCGCGAACACCGTGACGTATCCGCTGATCGTGCTGGCGCTGCTCTCGATCTTCGGCGGCGAGGTGCTGGGCCCGGCGACCGCACTCGATCCGGCGATCTGGCTGTTCGGCGTGCTCTCGCCCGAGCAGGGCAACGCCTTCGTGCGATTCCTCGAGCCGGCGCTCTCGCTCACGCATCACGAGGTCACGGCCAGCGAGGAGCGGCTGCTCGCGGTGCGCTCGGTGCTCGTGGCGGCGGCGGGAGGCCTGCTCGCGGCGGCCCTCTACGCGTGGCGCCCGGCGCTGCCCGAGAAGATCAGCGCTGCATTGGGCCCGCTCTACCGGCTCGTCGCCAACAAGTTCTACGTGGACGAGCTCTACGACCGCGTGTTCGTTCGCCCGCTCGTCGCGTTCTCGGATCGCGTGCTCTACCGCTTCATCGACGCGGGCCTGATCGACGGCGTCGCCGTCAACGGCACGGCCGCCACGCTGCGCGGCCTCACGAACGGGCTGCTCAAGTACGCGCAGTCGGGCTTCGCGCAGAGCTACCTCGGCTGGATGGCGGTCGGCACCGCGGGCCTGCTCTATTTCCTCG
>DATBRS010000132.1:0-3174 GCA_036560185.1 Myxococcota bacterium | reverse complement strand
AGCTCCTCGAGCGTGATGGAGGCCTTCCAGCCGTTCGGCGTGGGTGCGGTGTAGAGATCGATCATCGGGAGCTCCTCTCGGTGCGACGCGGCGCGGGCCGGCTCAGTGGCCGAGTCCGGCGCCGGGGTCGTGTTTGTGGGCGCGCATGTGGGTGAAGTAGGCGACGAGCGCGTCGAGCTCCGCGTCCGTCAGATCGAGGTGCGAAGGCATGCTCGTGTAGCGAAAGCTGCGCGGGTCGCGGATGAATTGTTTCAGCTGCTCGGGGTCGCGGTACTCGACGATGCTGCGCGGCACGTTCAGCTCCGGCCCCACCTTGCCGCCTTCCCCGTTGATCGCATGGCAAGCGATGCAGCTGGCGCGAAAGATCGCGAAGCCGCGCTGCACGGGGCTCCCCGCCGCCGCTCCCGGTGGCGGCACGTGCGGGAACTCCTGCGCGAAGTCGACGATCTCGATCTCCGCGAGCTGATAGGGCCACGGCCAGCGCTCCGTGTCGGTGCGCTCGGCGCCTTGCCACACGAGATAGAACGGCGCGGGATCGACCTGCCGGCGATCGATCGGGAAGAAGCCGCCCGCTGAACGCTCCGCGTCGGCGAAGGCGAGGAAGCCGCCGTCCGCGAGCAGCTGCGCGCCGCTCGCCGTGCGCGTGTAGCCGTCGCGGGCGCGCAGCAGGATCTCCGCCGTCGCGAAGCTCGCCTCGCGCACGCGCGGCCCGAAGCCACGGGCGAGCACTGCGCCGAGCGGCAATGCCTGATAGCGCTTGTGCGCGCCGTAGTACGGATCCTCGACGGCGATCTCGCGCGGCGCGCAGCAGGCGCGCAGCGCCTCGAGCGAGAGCGTGCTCAGCTCGCGGCCCGCCTCGAGGAAGCGCAGGCTGGCCGCGTCGACCGCTGGCGCGGCGGCCGGCGCCTGCGCCTGCGCGCGCGCTGGCGCCGTGAGCCCAACGGCGAGCGCCGCGATCGCGAGTGCGCGGGCGAGCGAGCGAGCGGGCAGCGGCATGGGGCCGCGCAGCGTACTACGCCGGCCTGGGCGCGCCCGGGAAGATGTGGCCCGCGGTGAAGCCGCCGTCGACCGCGAGATCCATCGCGTTGCAGAAGCTGCTCTCGTCGGAGGCGAGCCACGCGATCGCGAGCGCGATCTCACGCAGCGAGAGCTCGCGGCCCAGCGGCTGCTTTGGATTCCCTGACAAGTCGAGCTTTCGCTTCCCGCTCTTGATCTCCTCCGCGAGCTTCGCGTACCAGGGCGCGCTCATCTCCTTGCCGCCGCCCGCCGGGCACACCGTGTTCACGCGGATGCCGAGGTGCGCGAGCTCGAGTCCGGCGCACTTGGTGAGCCCGCGCAGGCCCCACTTGCTCGCACCGTAGGCCGCGACGCCCACCTCGCCTTCGAGCGCGTCGATCGAAGCCACGTTCACGATCGAGCCACCGGTCGTGCGCATCGCCGGCAGCACGGCCTGGATGCCGAGCAGCGGCCCCAACAAGTTCACCTCGAAGATCTCGCGCGCGCGCTCGGGCGGCGTCTCGTCGATCGCCGCGACCGTGAGGATCGCGGCGTTGTTCACGAGCACGTTGGGCGCGCCGAAGCGCGCGTGCGCCTCGGCCACGCCCGCGGCCCAATCCTCGGGGCTCCGCACGTCGAGGCGCCGGTAGGCCGCGCGCTCGCCGAGCTCGGCCGCGAGCTTCGCGCCGCGCTCGTCGAGCACGTCCGTCAGCAGCACGCGCGCGCCGCGCTCCACGAACAGGCGCGCGGTCTCCGCACCCGTGCCGCGCGCGGCGCCCGTGATCAGCGCGATCTTCGTATCGAGTCGAGTCATAGGCGGGGCTCCGAATCGCGCAGCGAGCGCGTCCCTCAGCGGATGAATTCCGCCGACGGGTGCGCGCGCGGGAACGCGCGCAGGTAGTCGAAGAAGCGCGCGAGCGTGCGATCGCTGGGCGTGAGCGCGCCCTGGCGGAAGCGAATCGTCTGCATCACGGCGACGTCCTCGCCGACCACGCGCGTCTCGAGCGCGAGCACCTCGTCGAGAAAGCGCGCGACCTCTTCGGGCGAGCCGGAATCCTTGCGCGCGACGACCACCATGAACACGCGCGAGCTGCCCGCGCGGGGCAGTCCGAACGGCGCGAGGAAGCCGAACCAGCGGCCGTTCAGCTCGGTCGCTTGATAGTAGAGGCTCGTGCCGTAGATCCCGACGCGATTCGAGATCTGCTCACCGCGCCGGTGCTTGCCCGCGAAGTCGTAGAGCATCGAGTGGTCCGTCCACTCGACCTCGTCGTGGGGGTCGCCGTGCTCGAACGTGATGGCGTGCAGCGCCTTGATGTGCTGCATGTCCGGCGTGTTGCAGCACAGCACCCACGGATCGACGGGCATGAGCTCTGGCAGCACCACGACCTTGCGCACGAGCGCGTGCTCGGGGAACTCGAAGTCCGGCACTTCCCAGGTCGGCGCGGTGCCGTTGAAAGCCCAGATCAAGCCGTGCTTCTCGACGGTCGGGAAGCGGAACAGACGCGCGTGCGGGGGCACGCGATCGCCGACGCCGGTCCGGAGGCAGCGCCCCTCGCCGTCGAACTGCCAGTGGTGGAAGGCGCAACGCAGCGCGCCGTCGTGCACGTCGCCGACGCCGAGATCCGCGCCGAGGTGCGGGCAGCGCGCCGAGAGCACGCGCACCTCGCCGGCCGCGTCGCGAAACGCGAGCACGCGGCCATCGAGGAAGTCGAATCCGCGCGCCGAGCCGGGTGCGACGTCGCTCGCGAGGCAGATCGGCCACCAGGTCTGCGAGAACGCACCCCCGTCGCCTTCCGCGGGCAGGGGCTTGCCGCGCGCGGGGGGCGGCGGCGCGTCGACCGCGAGCGCGGCGAGGCTCTCGTTGCGTACGGCGGGTGCGGGCTGCGCCATGAGCACTCCTGCGCGCGCGTCGGTTTTCTCCAAGCGCCGCGCGCGTGTCAGCTTACGATGCCGCAGCCCAAAGGAGCCTGCGTGTCCGCTGCCCGCCGCCAAGCTGCGCTCGTGTTCATTCTCGTCACCGTGATGCTCGACATGCTCGCGTTCGGGATCGTGATCCCGGTGCTGCCGAAGCTGATCCTCGACTTCACGGGCGGCAGCGCCACTCAGACGGCCTGGTGGCAAGGCGTCCTCCAGACCGTTTACGCGGCGATTCAATTCTTCTTCGCACCGGTGCTCGGC
>DATBRS010000131.1:0-20903 GCA_036560185.1 Myxococcota bacterium | reverse complement strand
CCTGCAATAGCGAGCGCCGAGGGGCGCGCGCAGCGAGGCGGAGTCTTCGGAGCCGAGCGAAGCTCGAACAGCGGCCTCGAAGCCCGCGACTCACCGAACGGAGAGACCCGACATGCCGATGCCGCTCGAAGGAATTCGCGTGCTCGACTGGACGATCTGGCAGCAAGGCCCGGTCGCGACCTCGATGCTCGCGGACATGGGCGCCGACGTGATCAAGATCGAGCAGACCGGGGTCGGCGACCCGGGCCGCTACCTGTTCGCTGCGGGCGGCGCGAGCGCGGCGAATCGTCCGAACTGGTACTTCGAGTCGCACAACCGTAACAAGCGCGCGATCACCCTCGACTTCTCGAAGCCCGCCGGGCGCGAGGTGCTCTACGACCTGGTGAAGCACGCCGATGTGTTCGTGCAGAACTTCCGCCACGGCGTCGCGGCGCGGCTCGGGGTCGACTACGCGGCGCTCTCGCAGCGCAATCCGAAGCTGATCTACGGCAGCGCCACCGGCTACGGCCCCCACGGCGACGAGACGGCCGAGCCTTCGTTCGACCACCTCGGCCTCGCGCGCTCCGGCATCATGAACGCCGCGGGCGAGCCCGACATGCCGCCGCTCGGCATCGCCGGTGGCATCGCGGACCAAATGGGCGGCGTGATGCTCGCGTGGGGAATCATGAACGCGCTGTTCGCGCGCGAGCGGCTCGGCGTCGGGCAGGAAGTGAACGCGTCGCACCTCGGCTCGATGCTGTTCCTACAGGGCCTCAGCGTCTCGATGAAGCTGATGGCCGGCGTCGCCTTCCCGCGCACCTTCCGCGCGCGCGCCGGGAACCCGCTCTGGAACCACTACAAGTGCGCCGACGGCAAGTGGCTCGCGCTCGCGATGCTGCAGAGCGACCGCTACTGGCCCGACTTCGCGCGTGTGATCGGCCAACCCGAGCTCGCGAGCGACGAGCGCTTCAAGAACCTCACCGTGCGCGCGCAGAACAGTGCCGCGTGCGTCGCGATCGTCGACGCGGCGATGGCGGCGAAGCCGCGCGACGAGTGGCTGCGCATCCTGCGCGAAGACGCGGGCGACTACATCTACACGATCGTGAACAGCGTCGACGATCTGCCGAGCGACCCGCAGGTGCTCGCGAACGGCTACGTGACGGAGCTCGAGCACCCGCAATACGGCAAGACCAAGGCGGTCGGCATTCCGGTCGAGCTGACGAAGACGCCGGGCAGCGTGCGCACGCCGGCGCCCGAGCTCGGGCAGAACACCGAGGAGATCCTGATGGATCTGCTCGGCTACGACTGGGAGAAGATCAGCGCGCTGCGCGAGCAGAAGGTGATCTGACTTGCGCGCGCGGTGCTGGGGCGCGCCGCTGCTCGCGTTCGCCGGCGCGCTCGGAGGGCTGGCCATGCCGCTCGCTGCGGGCACGAACAAGCCTCCGCTGCACGGCCAACGCTGGGTCGCAGTCACCGGCAAGCCGCTCGCGGCGGTGGCCGGCGCGCGCACCTTCGAGCGCGGCGGCAACGCGGTGGACGCCGCCTGCGCGATGCTGGCCGCGAGCGCCACGATCTGGGACGTGCTCTCGTGGGGAGGCGAAACGCAGGCGCTGATCTTCGATCCGCGCGATCGCCGCGTGAAGGGCATCAACGCGCACGGCGTGGCGCCGAGCGGCGCGACCGCCACGCACTTCCGCGCGCAGGGCCTCGCCTACCCGCCCGCGACCGGGCCACAGGCGGCCGTGACACCCGGCACGCCCGGCGGCCTGCTCGTGATGCTCGCGGAGTTCGGGCGCCTCTCGCTCGCGGAAGTGCTCGCCCCCGCGCTCGAGCTGGCGCGCGGCTATCCGATCGACGCCGAGACGGCCGACAGCATCGAGCGCAATCGCGCGCTGCTCGCGCAGTGGCCGGACTCGCGCCGCGTGTTGCTGCCGCATCTCGACGCGAGTGACCCCAGCAAGCGCGCCGCGCCGGAGCCCGGCGAGATCTTCCGCCAGCCCGAGCTGGCCGCGACGCTCGAAAAGCTCGTGGCGGCGGAGCGCGAGGCGCTCGCCGCCGGCAAATCGCGGCGCGACGCGATCCTCGCCGCGAACACGCGCTTCTATCGCGGCGACATCGCGCGCGAGCTGGTCGCGGCCGTGCGCGCGCAAGGCGGCCTCTTCACCGAGCAGGACCTCGCGGGCTGGCACGTACGCATCGAAGAGCCGGTGAGCACGAGCTACCGCGGCATCGAGGTCTACAAGCTCACGACCTGGACGCAGGGCCCCGCGTTCTTGCAGGCGCTGAACCTCCTCGAGCAGCTCGACTTGCGCGCGCTCGGCTACAACACGCCGAAGTACCTGCACGCGATCTATCAGGCGATGAACCTCGCGTTCGCGGATCGCGACTTCTACTACGGTGACCCGTACGTCGCGCCGGTGGAGCCGCTGCGCGGCCTGCTCTCGAAGGCCTACGCCAAGCAGCGCTTCGGACAGATCGACTTCACGCGCAACGACCCCGCCGTGAGACCGGGCGACCCCTACCCGTTCCAGGGCGAGCAAAATCCCTTCGCGCACCTGCTCGCGTCGTGGCCGCCGCGCGACGCGCGCGATGCACGGGGCGAGCACGGCAACCCCGCGGACCGCGCTCCGCGCGAGAGCCTGCGCACGGCGCGCGACGCCGCCTTCCGCGCGGGCACCACCTCGATTCAGGCCGCGGACGCCGAGGGCTGGGTCGTCTCCGTGACGCCGAGCGGAGCGTGGATTCCCGCGGTGATCGCGGGCCGCACGGGGATCGGCCTCTCGCAGCGCATGCAGGCCTTCGTGCTCGACGAGCGCATGAATCCGTTCAACGTGCTCGCGCCCGGCAAGCTGCCGCGCGTCACGCTCACGCCCACGCTCGCGCTGAAGGACGGCGCTCCCCTGCTCGCGTTCTCGGTGCAGGGCGGCGACACGCAGGAGCAGAACCTGCTGCAGTTCTTCCTGAACGTCGTCGAGTTCGGGATGACTCCGCAGCAAGCGGTCGAGGCGCCGAATCTCGTCTCGTACCAGATGTTCAGCTCGTTCGGCGAGCACGTCTCCGAGCCCGGCCGCCTCACCCTGCGCGCCGACACGCCGGCCGCGACGATCGAGGCGATGCGCGGCATGGGTTATCGAGTCGACACGGAAGCGAAGACCTCGGGGCCGATCACCGCGATCTGGATCGACCGCACGCACGGCAGCTTCTGGGGCGCGGCGAGCGACTACGGCGAGGACACCGGCATCGCGTGGTGAGGGCGCGCGCGAATCAGCGCGTCGGCACCGCCGCGCTCGCGCCGCGCGCATGGGCGATCAGCCCGTCGAGGGTCGAGAGCAGCGCTTCGGGCGCGAACGGCTTCTCGAGGAACATCACGCCGTCGGGAATCTCGCGGCGCTTGGTCGCCAAATGGTCGAGGTAGCCGGAGAAGAGCACCGCCGGCAGCTTCGGCGCGGCCCCGCGCAGCCGGCGCAGCAGCTCGATGCCGTCCATGCCGCGCAGCACGACGTCCGAGGCGATCACGTCCACGTCGCGCGCCCGCGCGAGCGCCTCCTCGCCGCTCTCGCACGAGATCACCGCGAAGCCCTGATCGCCGAGCCAGCGCGCCAGGCCGTCGCGCAGTGCGGCTTGATCCTCGACCAGCAGCACGCGCGCGCGATGCGGCGTGGGCGCCTCGAGCGCGCGCGCCGTCTGCGCGCTGCGCGAGGCCCCATCCACCTCGGGCCAGTAGATGTCGAAGCGCGCGCCCTGCCCGGGCTCGCTGGTCACGCGCACGTGCCCGCCCGACTCCTTGACGATCCCGTAGACGACGGACAGGCCGAGCCCGGAGTTGCCGCGGTCGGCCTTGGTCGTGAAGAAGGGCTCGAACAGCCGATCGCGCACCGCGGCGGTCATGCCGGCGCCGGTATCCCGCACGGTCAGCACCACCAGCGTCTCGGTGGGAATCTCGATGGGTAGCTCGACCGCGTGCCGCGGCATGCTCGCGACCGCGATGTGCAGCGTGCCGCCGTCGGGCATCGCGTCGCGCGCGTTCAGCGCGAGGTTGAGCAGCAGCTGGCTCAGCTGCTTGCCTCCGACGGGCACGTGCACCGGCGCGCTCGGGGGCGACCAGGTGACGGGAATCTTCGCCGACATCACGTGCTGGAGCGTGACGAGATTCTGCTCCACGACCGCGCACGCTTCCGCCGGCTCCTCGCGCTGGCGCGGAGGCCGCGAGAACGCCAGCAAGCGCGCGGTGAGATCCGCCGCGGCGCTGGTAGTGCGCTGGATCTGCTCGACGTCGCCGCGCTGCGCCGCGCTCTTCGGGAGCGAGCGTTCGAGCAGGTCGGCGTGGATGCGGATCGCCATCAGCTGATTGTTGAACTCGTGCGAGAACGCGCCGGCGAGCCGCCCGAGCGAATCCATGCGCTGCGACACCTCGAGCTCGCGCTCGAGCCGCTCGAGCTCGCTGTGCGCCTCGCGCAGCGCGGAGGCGGCGCGGCGCTCGTTCGCGCGCTGAATCGCGAAGCTGCGGTTCGCGAACAGCAGGACCGAGAGCGTGCCCGCGCAGTAGAACGCCGCCATGCCGCCGCCGTGCACGACGAGCGGCGTCACGCAGGCGACCGCGACGAAGGCGGAGTAGACGCGGAAGACTCGCGGCGCGCGGATCACCAGCAGCGTCGAGAGCGCGATCATGAACGCCGCGGCGGCATAATAAGCCTCGCCCGGGTGGACCAGGAACAGGCCATACAGGTGCGCCGTCGCGAGCATCGAGGCCGCGAAGTGCCAGCCCGAACGGCGCACGCGCGCCGAGAAGCGCGCGATCGCGCCGGCCACCACGAAGCCGCCTCCGACGGCGACCCAGAGCGCGAGGGGATCGCCCGGGCCGCGCGGACCGAGCAGCCACCAAGCGGGGTGGATCAGCCCGGCCGCGATGAAGACGGAGCCGAGATGATCGTTGGGGTCGAAGGAGATGCGATCACGGATCGTCATGCGACGATCCGCAACCTATCACGGGACCGCGGGCGAGAGCGCGGCCAATTCGTCGCTGGGCGCGTCCGGGCGGAGCCAGCCGAGCTCGCGCGGAATCGGGATGCCCGCGCGCAAGTCGCCGAGGATCGCGCGTGCCGAGCAGCCGAGCGCGGCGAGATCGGGAACTTGTTGGAACACGCCGAACGCGATCAGCGGCAGCAGCCCGCGCGAGATCAGCAGCCCGGCGCGACTCAGCGAGGCGCGCAGGAATGCGACGTGGAGCACCTCGTCGAGCCAGATCTCGCGGATCAGCTCGCGCAGCCGCCGCTCTTCCTCCGCCGCGAAGCCGCACTCCGGCAGGGCGTCGTGCAGGCGCCGGAACAGGCTCGCGCCCACGCACTCGCCGGCGAGCACGATCGCCCAGCGCAGCTCGGCGGGCACCGCGCCGATCACGGCGACGAATGCGCGCGTCGGCCAGGCCGGCAGCGAGGAACGGAACTCGACGCCGGCGGTGCGGCACAGCTGCGCGAGCATTCGGCAGTGATAACTCTCCTGCATCAGCACGCGCAGCATCAGATCCGGTGACTCGAAGCCCGGGAAACCGCCGCGCCGGGCGAAGCGCCCGAGCTCGATCTCGACGCCGTAGGCCTCGCCCTCGTTCGCCTTGGTCGCCGCCAGCAGCCACTCGCCGCGCCGCGCGAGGATTCCCGTATCGGCGCGGGACGCGTCGCCGGCGCGCGGCGACCACGCCTCGATCGCGCGCATGCGCGGCTCGCGGAGCGTCAGCTGGCGCGCTTCGAACGCGACCTCGCCGTCGCTCTGCCGCAGGTGAACCCGATACTCGGCGAGGTGCCGCGCGCGCTCGAGCGCGCCGAGCGGGCGAAACGGACTCAGGAACCCCGCATGGGTCATCGCCGCCTCCTCACGCCGACAGCGCGAACGGCGCATGGGCCGCGACGCGCCGCGCCAGGCGCTCGCCGTAGAACGCGAGCGCATTGCCCCCGAGCAAGCGCGCCGCGTAGGCCTCGTCGCCGCGCGCGCTCGCGCTCGCGAGCGAGAGGCAGCGCTTCAGCGTCGCGTCCCAGTGCCCATAATCGATGGCGACGCCGCAAAGCCGCTCGCCCGCTGGGCCGAGGGCCGCGCGCAAGTAGCCGGGCGCGGGATCGTCGGGCTCATAGGTGAAGAAGAGCTGGCCGCGCTCGAGCGCGCCGAGCGGATCTCGGGTCAGTCGCGGATGCTCGTCGCGGAAAGCCGCAAGCTCGGCCGGCGACGCCTCCGCGCCGCGCCGCGGCGAGAAGATCGCGAGCAGCTGGCGCGCTTTGCGCAGCAGACTCGCCCTGCCCCGCGCGTCCCGCTCGCGCGCGAACTCGAGCAAGAACTCCGAGACGCTCGGCTCGAGGCTCGGATCGAAGTGCGCGACACGCTTCTCCCAGTGCTCGTGCAGGTTGTGCAGCAGGTCGGGCAGCCAGCCGACGCCCGCTTCGAGAAAGCCGACGCGCAGCGCCGGGAAGCGCTCGAGCGTGCCGTCGAAGAGCAGCTTCGCGAGCGCCATCTGCTGCATGGAGCGATTCGCGAACACGTGCACGAGCGTGAAGGAGTCGAGCTGGTCGGACGTTCCGCCTGCGAGGTACAGGCCCGGCGCGCCGTGGATGCCGAGCGCGACGCCGAGCCGCTCGGCTTCCGCGAGCAGCGGCGCGAAATCGGGGTGCGACAGATGGCGCGGGACGCGGATCGCGGGGAACGCGTTCGGCGCGTCGGGATGCGGCGCGGGCAAGTTCGGCGGCAGCGCCGCTCCGACCATGCCCTTGTCCAGCACGCAGCGCCGCAGCTCGTGCAGCGCCTCCACCGGATCCTGCAGCGCGAGATGCGCGACGGGATGCAGGCGCGCCGCGTAGGCGCCGCAGTCATCGACGATGTAGTCGTTGTAGGCGCGGCACAGCGCGCTCGCGAGCTCGGCGTCCCACAGCGAGTTGAACGCCAGCGCGACCGAGCCGTAGATCACCTGATGATCGATGCCCTCGCGATCCATGTGCGCGATGCGCACGCGGTTGAAGAGCCCGCCGAGCGTCGTCTCTTCGTGATACGGGCGGAACGTGCCCTTCGCGTAGCCCTCGGGCTGGAGGAACGTGCGCCAGACGAGCTCGCCGCTACGCGGCTCGCGATCGCGCAGCTCGAAGCGCTGCTCACCGAAGCGATCGCGCACGAAGCGCAGGCGCGCGCGGAACGCGGGCGGCACGAAGTCGGCGAACGCGGGCGGGTTCTCGCACTTGTGGCTGTCCGCATCGACGACCAAGGTCCGCGTGGGCATGGCGGGGTCTCCCGCCAGCCTTTCGCCTTGCAACGGCGCCGACTTGAGCGGCAGAGCTGCTCAGCGCGCAAGCACTCTTGCGCGTCAGCTACGCGGGAGTTGCGCCTCGCGGAGGCGACGAGCGCCGCTCAGGCGCGCGGCTGTCGCTTCGGGGCCTGGCGCAGCATCTGCTGCACGGCCTGCCGCGTCACCTGGAGAATGCGCGCGGCGCCGGTGCGATTGCCGCGCGAGGTCGCCAGCGCCTGCTTGATGGCTTCGTCGCGCACGCGCGTCGTGAGCTCACGCAGCGAGAGGTGCCCGACGCTCTGCTGCACGAGCGGCGTGAGGTCCGGCGGCTCCTCCGCGGCGGATTGGATCGCGTCCCAGATCTCGTCGAGCGAGGCCGGCTTCTGCAGGAAGTTGCGCACGCCCTGTTGGGCGAGCCGAAACGCGTCCTCGGGCGACGCCTCGCCCGAGAGCGCGATGCGAATCGGCGCGGGCGCGAGCTTGCGCGCGTGCTCGAGCACGGTGAAGGCGTCGCCGTCGGGCAGCCGGACGTCGAGCACGACCACGTCCGGGCGGCCGCGCAGCTGCGACACGGCTTCGGCCGCGCACGCCGCGGTCGCGACCCGCAAGCCCTGGGCGCGCAGGAAGGTCGCGATGCCGGAGCGGAGCGTGGGATCATCGTCGACGACCAACGCAGTCCGCAGACGCCGCCCCACAGCATGTACCTCCAGGCTGCCGCGACCATCGCACGCGAGCGGCAACACCGTCAACAACACATCGCGCGCGGCGAGCGCTCACCACGGGTGCTCCTTGCCCTCCCACGTCCAGAATCGCCCCGAGTGCTCCGGCGTAAGCGCCTCGATCAACGCGAACAACCCGTCGGCGCTCGCTCCGACGGAGATCTCGGCCGCGGCGCCGCCCATGTCGGTGCGCACCCAGCCCGGATGCACCGGACAGACCACGATGCCGTCGGCTTCGAGCTCGACCGCGAGCGTCTGCATCAGCTTGTTCACGGCCGCCTTCGAGCTGCGATAGGCGTAAGAGCCGGCGCTCCTGCGCTGCAGCGAGCCCATCTGGCTCGACAGCGTCACGATGCGCGGCCGCGCCGCGCGGCGCAGGCTCGGCAGCAGGGCGACCGCGAGTCGAAACGGCGCGAGCGTGTTCACCTCGAGCGCGTGCAGCCAGGCGGCGTAGTCCATGTCCGCGAGGCTTTGGCGCTCTCCGCCGGTGATACCCGCGTTGTTGATGAGCACGTCGACCGTTTCGCCCGCGAGCGCCGCCGAGAAGCGCGCGACCGAATCCGCGTCTCGGACGTCGAGCGGCTCGAGCCGAACCGCGCCGTCGCCGGCGAGCGCGCGCAGCGCACCGGCCGCCGCGGGCTCCCGGCAGGCAGCGATCACGCGCCTTCCCGCCCGCGCGAAGCGCGCCGCGAGCGCGAGCCCGATGCCGCGGTTCGCACCGGTGATGACGACCGTCTCCGCGGCGCCTCCGCGCGCCGTCACCCCAACAACTCGGCTGCGTGCTCGAGCAGCGGCGCGATCGAGAGCGCGGTGGTCTCCCAGAGCGGATCGTGGCGCTTGCCGCGCCGATGCAGCGCGAGGTTGAAGCCGCTGATGATCGCGAACTTGTAGGCGGCCAGCGCGCGGAACCAGCGCACGTCGGGCAAGCGCGCGCCCCACGCCTCCTGATACATCGCGACCAGCTCGTCGCCGTTCGGGAAGCCGGCGCTCGGGATGATCGGCCCGCGCGATTCGTCCCAGGCCGTGCGGCTGTTGAACGTCGCGACCCAGCCGACGTCGTTGAGCGTGGCGCCGACGCCGGTGAGCTCCCAATCGATCACCGCGAGCAGCGTGCCCTCGAACGAGAAGAACAGGTTCGCGACCTGGAAGTCGCCGTGGAAGATGCCGACCGGCGCATCGCTCGGGAGCTGCGCGAGCAGCCGCGTGCGCACGCGCTCCTGCAGCGCGAAGCGGCTCGGCTCCGCGACCTTCGGCAGGAAGCGATCCCAGCGCTCGACGTCGTCCGCGAACGGCATGGGCTCACCGAGATACGCGCACTTCTCGCGCCAGGGCGCGCGGTGGACGCCCGCGAGGGCGCGCATCGCATGCTCGGCACAGCCGCGCAGCGTCGCCGCGGGCAGCTTCGCGCCCCAGTCGCCCGGGCCGAGCCGCAACACGTCGCCGTCGAGCTTCGGCACCACGAAGTACGGGCGCTCGAACCACGCGAGCTCCGCGTCCGCGCCGCCACTCCACTTCACCGAGCAGTGCGGCACCGCCGTGCCGTCGAGCGCGTTCAGCACGCACACCTGCCGTAACACGTCGGCCGTGCCCTTCCATTGCACGCCGGGCGGGGGGATGCGCAGGAACCACGACTCGCGCGCGCCGCGGCTCTCCACCGTGAAGCCGTACGCGAAGCCCGCGTGTCCCGGCATCTTGTGCACGGCGGAGACGTGCGCCGCGCCGTCCGCGTACTTGGCGCGCGCAAACGGGATCAGCCTGCGTTCGAGCTCGTCGAGTTCCATGCGCGCAAGATAGTTCGCTCGCTGGCGCGGCCGCCCGCGCTGGCCCTCATGGCCCTCCGTCGGCGAGTCCGTGGCCGAGGTCGGCCACTTGCCCCCTGTGATTCCCCCCGGCGCGACGGGAGTTCATCGCCCGCGGCTCGTGCGCTCAGCGCGGCGCGAGCAGCCGCGCGGCCTCGCGCGGGTTCACGCTCGTCTCGATCAGCCCGATGATCGGCGTGTCGACGCCGGCCTCGTGGTAGGCGGCGATGCGTTCGCGGCAGTACTCGGCGGGCCCGTGGATGTAGTAGCGATCGACGACTTCGTCCGTGAGCGCGGCGCGCGCGCCCTTGAAGTCGCCGGCCGCGAGGCGGTCCCAGCTCTCCTTGAGGAAGTGCGCGTTGCCGAGCCATTCTTGCTGTGCGCGATACGCGGGCGCCGCCAGGTAGACGGCGAGCGAGAAGCGCGCGATGCGGCGCACCGCATCGGCGTCGCGGGTCGGGCACACGAAGATGCGCGCGGCGATCTCCTTGTGCGCGCCGAACTGGCGCACGATCTCCGCGCCGCGCGCGGCTTCGGCGGGCGTGACGAAGTTCAGGATCGCGCCGTCGCCTTCGCGGCCCGCGAGCGCGAGCATCTGCGGGCGCAGCGCAGCCACCAGCACCGGCGGCGGCTGGGCGAGCTTGCGGCGCAGCGCAAAGCCGCGCACCGCGAAGGTGTCGTAGTCGCCGTCGCTCTTCTCGCCGGCGAGCGCGCGCTTCAGGAAGCGCAGCGTGTCCCGCGTCTGCAGGTACGGCTTCTCGAACGCGCGCGCGTTCTGCATCTGCACGATCCACGGCGACGAGCTGCCGATGCCGAGCACGAAGCGGCCCGGCGCGGCGTCCGCGAGCGCGGCCGCGCTCATCGCGAACAGCGCGGGGCCGCGCGTCTGCACCGGGAAGCACGCGCAGCCGAGCCGCAGCGAGGGCGCCCACTGCGAGGCGAGCGCGAGCGGTGTGAAGCCGTCGACGTCCTGCGCCTCGCTCGACCACGCGTCCGTGTAGCCGAGATCCGCGAGCTCGCGCACGAAGTCGGCTTGCTCGCCGAGCGGAACGGATTCGAGCGGGATCGTCATCGCGAGTCGGCGCATGCGCGGCACGTTTGCATTCGAGCGCGAAGCGCGCCGCGCGTTTCGCCAGACTCGCGGGCCCGCGGTGACGAATCGAGCGCCGCGCGGCGGCGCTCGCCGATTCGGAAGCGATGCCCGCGCGCCTGTCATAACGTGCGCCGCCAGATGGCCAAGCCGACCCGACAAGAGCAAGAGAGCGCTCAGCGCGAGATCCGCGAAGTCGCACCGAACGTGCTGCGCATGCAGCTGCCGATCCGCATGCCCGGCCTCGGTCACGTCAACATGTACGCGCTGATCGACGAGCGCGGCGCCGCGGTGGTCGACCCCGGGCTGCCGGGACCTGATAGCTGGCACGCGGTGAAGGATCGCCTGAAGCAGGCCGGCCTCGCGCCGAAGCACGTGCACACGGTGATCGTGACGCACTCGCACCCCGATCACTTCGGCGGCGCGACGCGCTTCGCGCGCGAAGCGAACGCGCAGATCGTGGCGCACCGCTCCTTCCGCTTCGGCGTGCTCGAGAACGACGAGGCGAAAGAGGTGGACGTCTCGGTCGAAGATCTCTCGGCGAGCGGCGAGAACGACGAGGCGCATCGCCAAGTCGTGCAGGGCTGGAGCCGCGAGTCGACGCCCTGGGGTGGACGCCGCCCGCGCCCGCCGTGGCTGATGCGCATGCGCTGGCGGCTCTTCCACGCCATCGGCCGCTCGTTCGTGCCGCAGATCTCGAAGCCGGTGAGAGCCGGAGACGTGCTGCGGCTGGCGAAGCGCGACTGGTTCGTGACGCACACGCCGGGCCACACCGAAGATCACATCTGCCTGCACGATCCCGAGGGCGGCGCGTTCCTCTCCGGCGACCACGTGCTGCCGTCGATCACGCCGCACATCTCGGGCCTGACGCTCAACAAGGACCCGCTCGACGCGTTCTTCGACTCGCTCGATCGCGTGGCCGCGCTCTCGAATGTGAAGATCGCGCTGCCCGCGCACGGCCACCCCTTCGACGATCTCGCCGGTCGCTGCCGCGCGATCAAGGAGCACCACTACGACCGGCTCGACACCGTCAAGCGGATCGGGCGCGAGCTCGGGCCCGCCAACGTCACCGCCTACATGCAGCGCCTGTTCAAGGAGCGCAGCTGGGGCGAGATGGCGGAGAGCGAGACCTACGCGCACCTCGAGCACTTGTGGCACCGCAAGCAGGCCGAGCGGCGGCGCGATGAGAAGGGCTTCCTGATCTACGAGACGTCTTGATCCCGTGCTGACACGCCTCGACGACTACCCGATCCATCAGACGCCCGAGCCGATCGCGCATCGCGCGACCAGCGATCCCAACGCCTACGACCGCTACTGGTTCAACGGCGTCGACCAAGCGGGCGCGTTCTACTTCGGCGCGGCGCTCGGGCTGTATCCGCACCAGCACGTGATGGACGCGCACTTCTCGTTCCTCGGGCCCGATGGCGTGCAGCACTCGCTGCACGCGTCGCGGCTCGCGCCGAAGGAGCCGACACTCACGCGAGTCGGTCCGATCTCGCTGACGATCCTCGAGCCCATGCGGCGCCTGCGCTTCGCCGCCGCAGAGAACGAGCACGGCATCGGCTGCGACCTCACCTTCGTTTCGCGCGCGCCGGCGCTCGAAGAAGAGCGCGCGCGCATGCGGGCCTTCGACTCGACGCGCAACCTGGTCGACATGACGCGCTTCACGCAGTTCGGCACCTGGGAAGGCTGGGTGCGCGCAGGCGGCGTGACGACGCGCATCGACCCGGCCACGACGTTCGCCACCCGTGACCGCAGCTGGGGCGTGCGCAGCGTCGGCGCTGCCGCGCCTGCGCGCCCCACCGCCCCGCCGGCGTTCGGCTGGCTGTGGGCGCCCGTGCACTTCGCCGACGAGTGCGCGCTGGTGGGCTACTTCCAGAACGCCGATGGCACGCAGTGGGGCGCATCGGGCATGCGCATCGCGGTGAGCACGGCGCCGGCGCTGCACGCCGATCCGGGCGACCCCGCGCTGCGCGCGTTCGAGCCGACCGGCGATGCGCTCACGTTCGTACCCGGCACGCGCTGGGTGAAGAGCGGCGTGTTCCGTGGCCGAGAGCGCGGCCCCGCGGCGCAAGGCGCGGCGGAGATCGCCCTCGAGCTCGAGGTCACGCGGCGCTTCAACATGAACGGCCTCGGCTACGCGCATCCGCAGTGGGGACATGGCGTGTGGCAGGGCGAGCTGCGCGTCGAGTCGGAAGTGTGGAAGGAGAGCGATCTCGCGCCGGGCAATCCCTTCCACAATCACATCCACAACCTCGTGACCGCGAAGCTCGGCGCGAAGCGCGGGGTGGGGCTGCTGGAGCAGATCCTGTTCGGGCCGCTCTCGCGCTACGGGTTCAGCGATTTCCTCGGCGGCGCGAAGTAGCCGAGCGACGCCGCGCGATGACCGACGCCAAGCCGCAGCGCGTCCTGCCCGAGATCACGCCGGAGAACGAGCACTTCTGGCGCGGCGGCGCAGACGGTGAGCTGCGCTTCCTGCGCTGCGCCGCGTGCAGTCATTATGTGCATCCTCCCGCGCCGGTGTGCCCCGCCTGCCTCGGGCGCGCGCTCGCGCCCGAAGCCGTCTCCGGCCGCGCGACGCTGCTCAGCTACACGGTGAACCATCACCCGTGGATGCCGGGCTTCGCGCCGCCCTACGTGATCGCGATCGTCGAGATCGACGAGCAGCCGGGGCTGCGGCTCACCACGAACTTGGTCGGCTGCGCGGAGCGCGAGATCGCGATCGGGATGCCGCTGCGCGTGAAGTTCGAAGCCGGTGCCGACGGCGTGTTCTTTCCGCTGTTCGAGCCGGACGCGCGAGCGCCGGCGCCGCGCCGCGCGCACGCCGCGGCGCCGCAGCGCGCCGCGAAGCTCGCAGCGCCAGCGCGCGGCGCGAGCCCGCGCGGCGAGCGCAGCGCAGTGATTACGGGCATCGGCCAGAGCGACGTCGGCCGCCGCCTGAGCCGCGATCCGCTCGCGCTCACGGTCGACGCCTGCCTCGCAGCGATCGCGGACGCGGGCCTCACGCGCGCCGACATCGACGGCGTCGCCACCTACCCCGGCATGACGAGCGGCGCGGGCTTTGCGGGCTTCAGCGGCGCGGGCGTGTCCGAGGTGCAGGAAGCGCTCCGCCTCGAGCTCGACTGGTATCACGGCGGCAGCGAGACCTCGGGCCAGCTCGGCAGCGTGATCACGGCCTGCGCCGCGATCGCCGCGGGCTACGCGAGCCACGTGCTGTGCTTCCGCACGGTCTGGGAGAGCACCGCGCAGGGCGGCGGCCGGCGCCAAGGCATCGGCGGGCGCGGCGAGAGCTTCCGCGCGGGCGGCTTCATGCAGTGGGTACTGCCGTTCGGCGCCGCCAGCGCGGCGAACTGGATCGCGCTCTTCGCCCAGCGCCACATGCACGAGTTCGGCACCACGCGCGAGCAGCTCGCGCAGATCGCGCTCAACGCCCGCAAGAACGCGGCGCACAATCCGAGAGCCGTCTATCGCGAGCCGCTCAGCATGAGCGACTACCTCTCGGCGCGCCTGATCTCGACGCCGTTCTGCCTGTACGACTGCGACGTGCCCGTCGACGGCTCGACCGCGTTCGTGATCTCCCGCGCGGACCGCGCTCGCGATCTGCGGCGGCCCGCGCTGCACGTCGAGGCCGTCGGCGCGGCGCTGCACGGGCGGCCGTCCTGGGATCAATTCGACGACCTCACCACGATGGCGCTGCGCGATGCCGGCAAGCAGCTGTGGACGCGCACCGACTTCACGCCGCGGGACGTGCACGTCGCCGAGCTCTATGACGGCTTCAGCTTCATCACGCTGGCCTGGCTCGAGGCGCTCGGCTTCTGCGGCCGCGGCGAGAGCGGGGCGTTCGTGGAAGGCGGCGCACGCATCGCGCTCGGCGGCGAGCTGCCGCTCAACACCAACGGCGGCCAGCTCTCGGGCGGACGCCTGCACGGCTACGGCTACCTGCACGAGGCCTGCGTCCAGCTCCGCGGCGAGGGCGGCACGCGCCAAGTGCAGGGAGCGCGCGTGGCGGTGGCGGCGGCGGGCGGCGGCCCCATCGGCGGTTGCCTGCTGATTCGGCGAGACTGAGCGCCGCGATTTCCCGCGCGTCCCGCGCGACTCGAGAGGAGCTGACGTCGATGGAGATTCAGGGCCGGAGAGCGATCGTAGTGGGCGGTGCGTCGGGCATGGCGCGCGCCACGGCCGAGATGTTCGCCGCCAAGGGCGGCCGCGTGGCGATCCTCGATCGCCCGCAATCCACCGGCGCCGAGGTCGCGAAGCAACTCGGTGGCCCGTTCTTTCCGTGTGACGTGACGGACTTCGCGGCCACCGAGGCGGCGCTGCGCGAGGCCAACGGCGCGCTCGGCGGCGTGCACTTCTGCGTGAACACCGCGGGCGGCGGCGTCGCCATGCGCACGCTCGCGAAGGACGGCCCGCACGCGCTCGACGCCTTCCGCCGCATCATCGACCTGAACCTGATCGCGAGCTTCAACGTCGCGCGCATCGCGGCGCACTGCATGAGCGCGAACGCGCCCGACGACAACGGCGAGCGCGGCGTGATCCTGATGACCGCGTCGATCGCCGCGTTCGAGGGCCAGATCGGGCAGGTCGCCTACACCGCCGCGAAGGCCGGCATCGCCGGCATGACCTTCACCATGGCGCGCGACCTCGGCAGCCTCGGCATCCGCGTGATGACGATCGCGCCGAGCTTGTTCTCGACCGGGCTCACCAAGGGCATCCCGGACGCGATGGCCGACAATCTCGTGCGCGACGCCGCGTTCCCGAAGCGCATGGGCCGGCCCGAGGAATTCGGCCGCATGGCGATTCAGATCTTCGAGAACCCGATGCTGAACGGCTCGACGATTCGCCTCGACGCCGGCCAGCGGTTCGCCCCGAAGTGAGAGCGCGAGCGTCGCTGCGGACGGCGTGTACGAGCGAGTACGCGCGCAGCTGCTCGCGGAGGCGCCGATGACCCGGCGCGCGCAGGCGCGGACTTCGTGGCGGCGGCGGCTGCTCTCGTTCCCGGTCGGGCATATGCTCGCAGGCCTGGGCGGCGTTGCGATCGGCCTGCTCGCCGCGCGCGTCCTCGCGAACCGAACGAGAGGTGGAACATGAGCGACCCGTCCGCCGCCGCCGGCGAGATTCCGAAGGGCATCGACGCCGCGCGCGTCAGCGACTGGTACGCGGCGAACGTGCGCGGCGCGAAGCTCCCGCTCACGTTCTCGATCATCGCGAGCGGGCACTCGAACCTCACCTACCGCGTGACTGATGCGGCGGGCGATCGCACCGTGCTGCGCCGGCCTCCGCTCGGCGCGGTGCTCGCGACCGCTCACGACATGGGCCGCGAGCACAAGATTCTGTACGCGCTCGCGAAGACGGACGTGCCGGTGGCGCCGGTCTTGGGCTTGTGCACCGACACCGCGGTGAACGGCGCGCCGTTCTACGTGATGCAGTTCGTGGACGGCTTCGTGCTCGACAGCGCCGACGCGGTGCGCGCCCACGCGCCCGAGCCCGAACGCATGCCGCTCGGCTGGCACGTGATCGAAGTGCTGGCGAAGCTGCACGCGGTCGACATCGACGCCGTCGGCCTCGGCGACCTCGGCAAGCGCGAGCAATACCTCGACCGGCAGATCCATCGCTGGCGCACGCAGTGGGAGAAGTCGAAGACGCGCGAGCTGCCGGCGATGGAAGAGGTCGGCGACGCGCTCGAGAAGGCGAAGCCCGCGCAGTCGCGCACCGGCATCGTGCACGGCGACTACCGCATCGGGAACATGCTCTCGAAGCACGCGCGCATCCAAGCGGTGCTCGACTGGGAGCTGTGCGCGCTCGGCGATCCGCTCGCAGACATCGGCTTCCTGATGAACAACTGGGCGGAGCCGGGCGAGGAAAACACGCCCACCGCACGCGGCGCCGCGCAATCGCCCACCGTCACCGGCGGCTTCCCGACGCGCGCCCAGCTGCTCGCGCGCTACGAGGAGCTGACCGGCGCGAGCACCGCAAACGTCGACTACTTCCGCGCATTCCAGTACTGGCGGCTCGCCGCCATCGTCGAGGGCGTGATGGCGCGATACCTCCAGAACGTGATGGGCAAGCAAGCCGACGTCGGCGCGTTCAAGGCACAAATCGATGGCCTCGCCGCCTCGGCGCAAGCCGCCGTGCGCAGGCTCGGCGCTTAGGGAGAAGCAGCGATGGCGGCGAGGAAGAAGCGCGCCCAGAAGGCGGTTCGGCGGACGCGCGTGGTGCGCGCGAAGGCGAAGCCCAAAGCGAAGCCGCGCGGCAGAGGCAAGCGGGCCTCGGCCGGGGCGCGGAACAAAGCCCTCGCCCGTTCGTTCCTCGACGCGGTCTCCCGCGCCGACGTCGACGCGATCGTCGCCGCCTACGCGCCGGACGGCACTTGCTGGACCGCCGGCTCGATGCCGATCTCGGGCACCTCGAGCGTCGACCAGATCGCCGCCAACTCGCGCGGCGTGCTGAGCGTGTTCCCCGACGGCCTGCGCTTCGCGATCCACGCCATGACAGCCGAGGGCGATCGCGTCGCGATCGAGGCGGAGTCCTTCGGCAGACACGTCTCCGGGAAGACCTACAACAACAAGTACCACTTCGTGCTGCGCGCGCGCGGCGGGAAGATCCTCGAGTGGCGCGAGTACATGGACACGATGCACGCGAACGACGTGCTGTGCGGGGGCGCCTAAGCCCGGTGGTCGAGCACGCTGCTCGTCTTGAACTGCTGCAGGAACTCGTGCGGGAAGCCCAGCTCGATCTTGCTCGCGTCGTCGAGCCGCTGCTTGTGCTCGGGTGTTAGGGAGAACTCGAGGCAGCCGAGGTTGTCGTTGAGCTGCGCGAGCGTGCGCGCACCCACCAGCGGCACGATCACCCCCTGCCCTTGCCGCACCCAGGCGAGCGCGACCTGGGCCGGCGTGCGTCCCAGCTCCTGCGCGACCTTGATGACTTCGCCCGCGATGCCGAGCGAGCGCTCGCTCACGAAGCCACGCAGCTTCGCGCGTCCCGCTTCGTCCGGGTTGGCGTTGTACTTGCCCGCGAGGATGCCGGAGCCGAGCACGTCCCAGGGCGTGACCGTGAGGTCGAGCGTCTTCGCCATCGGCAACAGCTCGCGCTCGACGGCGCGATCGAGCAGCGAGTAGCGGATCTGGAGGCCGACGAACGCGCTCCAGCCGCGCAGCTCGGCGAGCGTGTTCGCGCGCGACACCTCCCAGGCCGGCGTGTCGCTGACGCCGACGTAGAGCACCTTGCCTTGCCGCACGACGTCGTCGAGCGCGCGCATCACCTCCTCGATCGGCGTCATGAAGTCCCGCGCGTGCACCCAGTAGAGATCGATGTAGTCCGTGCGCAGGCGCGCGAGGCTCGCGTGCAGGGAGTCCATCATGTTCTTGCGGTTGTTGCCCGCCGCGTTGACATCGCGCGCGCGCGTCGCGCCGGTGTACTTGGTCGCGAGCACGATGCGCTCGCGATCGGCGCCCAGGAACTCGCCGAGGAAGGTCTCGCTGGTGCCGCCGCTGTAGATGTTCGCGGTGTCGATGAAATTGCCGCCCGCCTCGCGGAAGCGGTCGTAGACGCGCCGGCTCTCGTCTTTGTCGGCGCCCCAGCCCTGCGTGCCGAAGGTCATCGCGCCGAGCGCGAGCTCGGAGACGCGCAGGCCGCTGTTGCCCATCAGTCGGTACTTCATGACGAGACTCCTAGTCGCGCTCGTGGCGCGGGTTGCGGATTCGCTCGCGCGCCAGATCCAGCGCTTGAAGAAGCTTGTTGCGGAGCTCGCGCGGGTCGATCACGTCGTCGGTGCCGAGGCTCGACGCCATGCGCCACGCCCCGGCCTTCTGCTCGGCCTCGACGCGCGCCTGCGTCTCGGCGTCGAGCTTCGCGCTCTGGCCGCCGGCGCCTGCGGGCATCGAGCTCATCGTGAGGTTCGGGAACGACAGCTGCAGCGTCTGATGGTCGAACGGGTTGTGCCCCATCGTCGTCGATCCGAAGCCGAACGCCTTGCGGAACGTGACGTGGATCTTCGGCACCCGTAAGCGTCTCTCGGCCCGGAACATCTTGCCCGCCCATTTGAGGATGCCCTCGCGCTCGGCGCGCGTTCCCGCCATCACACCGGGGTTGTCTGCGAGGAAGATCACCGGAAGGTTGAAGCGCCCCGCCGTCTCGAGGAAATCCATCGCCTTGATTGCGGCGGCGCTGTCCACCGAGCCCGAACGCACCCACGGGTTGTTCGCGACGATCGCGCACGACTGTCCGCCGACGAAAGCGAGAGCGGTGATCAACGCGGCGCCGTAGCGCGGCTGCACCTCGAACAAGCTGCCGCGGTCGACGACGCGCTCGAGCACGCCGTGCATCTTGTAGGGCTTGCGATCGCTCGGCGGGATCAGATCGAGCAGATCGTCGAGCAGCCGCGGCCCCGCGTCGGGCCCCTCGCGATGCGGTGCCGCGCCGTCGCGATTCGACGGCAGGTACGAGAGGTATTGCCGCGCGAGCGCGATCGCGTCCGCGTCGTCCTTCGCCACGTTGTGCGCGGTGCCGGCGATCTCGGCGCACACCTTGGGGCCGCCCAGCTCTTCCTTGGTCACGTCCTCGCCGAGCGCGCCCTTCACGAGCGGCGGCCCGCCCGTGAACATCGCGCCGGCCTCGCTCATGATCGTGAAGTCGCTGAGCGGCGAGGTCAGCGCACCGTGGCCGGCGGAAGCGCCGAGCACGAGGCACACCATCGGCACGCGCCCTGATAAGTCGGCGAGCGCGAGCAGATCGTTCGGAGAACGGCCGTAGCCGCCGGTCTCGGTGAGGCGGTGGCCGGCGCCGTCGAGCATGAAGACGAGCGGCACGCGTTCTTGGTGCGCGAGCTCCACCGCGCGGTAGCGCTTGGCCGCGGAGCCTTGACCGATCGAGCCGCCGAGCACGGTGAAGTCTTCCGCCGCCGCGACCACGCTCCGGCCATCGACCTTTCCGAAGCCTGCGACGAGCGCGTCCCCCGGCGTCGCCGTGCCGCCGACCAGCCCGCCGAACTCGACGAAGCTGCCGGGGTCGAAGAGCGCGCCCAGGCGAGCTCGCGCGTCGAGCTTTCCGCGCGCCGTCATCAGGCGCTCGACGCGCTCGCGACCGCCCATTTCGCGCGAGATGCCGCGCCGCCGCTCCAGCTCCTCGAGAATGGGCTTCCAGTCGTCGCGGTGGCTCATGGGAGGCCCAGCCTGCCGCATTTCGACTTCGCTCGGCCACGCCTCGCGCGCGCTTCAGGCCCGCGCGGCCTCGGCCTCGACCAAGGTTCCGAGCACCACGCGCTCGTCGCGGGCGCTGCGCGTGCGCTGGGTGCGCTCGATCTCGGCGGCCGCATCGAGCATGCGCTCGAGCGCGCGCTGCACCGCGGGCGGCGGCGAGACGAAGCGCAGCACGAGGCCGCGCTCGCCGTCGTCGCGCGCGACTTCCGCGCGCACGGTCACCGGCGGCGCGCCGCCGGGCGGCTGCAGCACGACGTGGAGATCCGCGCCGCGCGTGAGGCGCGGATGCGGCTCGATGCGCATCCCGCCGAGCGAGAGATCGGTGCCGAACAGCACGTCCCGCGCGACTCCGCTCTCGGGATCGAGTGAGAGCGCTTGATGCGCCGCTCGCACGCGCTGGCCTTGCCGGCGCTCGCTCGCGCGGAGCTCGGCGCCCGCGGCGACGGGTTGCCCCGGCACGGCCTCGAACGGGACGGGGCCGGAGCTGTCGAGATCGCGGATCAGCGCCTCGAGCCGCGCGCGCTTGCGCTCGGACATCTTCTCGAAGCGAAGTCCGACGACCGCACCGTTCGAAGTGACCGCGTTGCGCACGGTGGCCGCCTGCAACGCCAGCACGCGGCCGCCGGTGTGCTTGCTCGGAATGCGCAACGTGAAGCGCGTACTCGGCGGGATCTCGCGCGCGAGCAGCAGGCTGCCGCCGGAGGGGGAGAGCTCGAGCAGCGTGCCGTGCGTGCGCCGGAAGCCGCGCCAAAGCCCGACGGCCGCACCGAACGCGCGCCGGCGCTCGCGGCGCCGCTCGCGGTGCCGGAACAGCAGCGACGCGAACAAGAGGCGCAGCGTCGCGGGGTGCGCGGCGCGCTG
>DATBRS010000130.1:0-12368 GCA_036560185.1 Myxococcota bacterium | reverse complement strand
GACCGCCCGCGCACGCGTGTTAGGGAGGCGGCGACCGCCACCCGTCGGAGCGAGCGCATCGGCGCGCGAGAGCGCGGAACCGCGCGCAGCCCGAGCGCGCTCGGACGCGTAGCGCGCACAAAGCATGCGTAGCGCGCAGCCCTCGCGCCCTCGCTCGCCGCCTCGAACGCGCGCGTCGGCGCTGACTTGGGAGTCGTCGCCGATATATTGCGGCGCCATGTCACTTCCGTCCCTCGCACGGCACGAGCGCGCCGGTCGCCTCGAGCCGGTGCGGCTCGGAGTTCGCTACTCCGCCGATGTTCCAGCGCAGCGCAGCGGCGACGGGGTGATCGGCGCGATCGCGTTCGCGGAGGCGCCACTCAGCGTCGGCACGCATCGCATCGGGCCGTTCGAGGTCTCCGTCGCGTTGGACCTGCGCGGCGAGGAGGCCGCGTTCGACGTCTCGCTGCGCTCGCTCTCCGACCAGCCGCTGCACGTCGAGTCGCTCGTGATGGGAGTGCGCTGGCGACCGCCCGCGGACGAGCGCGATCTGCGCTTTCTGCGGAACGGCTGGCAGTCGTGGTCGGGATGTGCGTCACAGGCGCTGGACGCCGACGGCGCGCCCCCGTTCCCGTCCGGCGCGTGGCTGCGCGGAATGTTTCACGGCATCGGCGCTCCGCCCCCGGATCGCGCGGGCTGGCACGAATCGGACCTGATGACCGTGGCCGTCTGCGCCTCGGGCGCCGCGTGCCTCGCGGGACTGCTCGAAGCGGGCCGCGCGACCGGGCTCGTGTTCCTCCGGCGTGAGCCGGACGCCGTGCGTCTGGAAGTCGAGGCACAGCTCGAGATCGCTCTCGCCGCCGGCGCTCGCGTGCCGGCGGAGCGCTTCGCCTTCGCGCTCGGCGCGTCGGGCGACGCGCTGCTCGAGCGCTTCGCCGCGGAGCTCGGTGCGCGCGCCGGCGCGCGCACGCAAGCTCCCTTCCAGGCCGGTTGGTGCAGCTGGTACCAGTTCTTCGCCGCGGTCAGCGAAGACGACGTGCTGCGCAATCTGGAGGCGCTGTCGAAGCTGCGCCCCGCGCTGCCGATCGACGTGGTGCAGATCGACGACGGCTATCAGCGCGCGATCGGCGATTGGCTCGAGACGAACGAGCGCTTTCCCCGCGGCCTGGCCGCGCTCGCCGCCGAGATCCGCGGCGCGGGCTTCACGGCGGGCATCTGGACGGCGCCGTTCTGCGTGGTCGCGGAGAGCGAGCTCTTCCGCGCGCAGCCCGACTGGTTGTTACGGCGCGGCGGCGAGCCGTTCCTCGCGCTGCTGCACGCGCAGTGGGCGCGCGATTCGCGCGTATATGCGCTCGACGCCTCGCGACCCGAAGTGCGGCGCCACCTTCGCGACCTGTACGCCGCCCTCGCCGAGCTCGGCTTCACGTACCAGAAGCTCGACTTCCTGTACGTCGCCGCGATGCAGGCCGACGCCGCCGATCGGGCGCTGCCCCGCGCCGCGCGGCTGCAGCGGGGCCTCGCGGCGATTCGGGAGGGGGCGGGCGCCGACGCCTTCCTGCTCGGTTGCGGCGCCCCGCTCGGCGCGGCGGTCGGGTTCGTCGACGGGATGCGCATCGGTCCCGACGTGGCTCCGCACTGGGAGCCGCGCCCGGCGCCGCCCATTCCCGGCATCGAGCACACCACGCCGTCCACCCAGCAGGCGCTGTGCTCGGTGTACGGGCGGGCGTTCATGCACCGGCGGCTATGGCTCAACGATCCCGACTGCGTGATGGCGCGCAGCCGCGGAACCGACTTGACCGCCGAGGAGGTGCGCTCGCTGGCGGCGGGCGTCGCGGCGAGCGGCGGCATGGTGATCTTCTCGGACGACGTGCCGAAGCTCGAGGCGCACGAGCTCGAGCTGCTGCGGGAGACGCTCGCGCTCGCGCGCGAGGTGGACGCGGGCGCTGCGCAGGGAACCGCGCGCGCGCTCGACGCGTTCGCGCCGGGCGGCGCGCGCGGGCTCGCGAGCCACACCCAGAGCTCGGTGCTGATCGCCGCGCAGAACGTCGCGGACGCGCCGGCTGCGTTCGCGCGCGACAGCGCGAGAGAGCTGGCGGCGCGCGGCCCGCTGCCGCCGCAGGCGCTGCTCGGGAGCCGCGAGCCCGAGCCGCGTGACGACGGGCAGCTGCGCGCGCGGCTCGCAGCCCACGAGACGCTGTTCGTGCGCGTGCCCAAGGACGTGCGGCTCGCGGTGTTCTGCGACTACGACGGCACCTTCGCGAAACAGGACGTGGGCTCGACCATCGCGCGCACTCACGCGGCCGAGCGCAGGGCTTCGCTCTGGCTACGGCTCGAGCGCGGCGAGCTCGACGCGTGGGCCTACAACCTCGAGCTGCTCGACGGGCTCGCGTATCCCGAGCGCGAGCTGAACGAGTTCTTGCGCTCGATCGAGATCGATCCCGGCGGCCGCGCGCTCGTCGCCTTTTGCGAAGCGCATGGAATTCCATTTCGCATTCTCAGCGACGGCTTCGACTACAACCTCGAGCGCTTGCAACGGATTCATGGCGTGCGTTTCGCACACGATTCGAATCGCCTCTGGTACGAGCGCGACCGCTGGCGCATCGCCGCGCGCTTTCCGGATCCCAGCTGCGGCTGCAGCACCGGCGTCTGCAAGGCGGCGCGCATTCGCGATTTCCGCGCGGCGCATCCGAGAGCCCGCGTCGTGCACATCGGCAACGGCCGCGTGTCGGACCTGTGCGGCGCGCGCGCGGCCGACATCGTCTTCGCGAAGGACTCGCTCGCGGAAGAGCTCGCGAAGCAGGGCGTCGAGTTCGAGTCGTTCGAGACGCTGAACGACGTCGTCGCCGGCCTTCAGCGCTACCTCGGCTAGCGCGGGTCGTCGGGCCCGAGCTCGCGGTCGACGCTCGGATCGCGGCGCAGCGGCGGAGTCGAAGCGCCGCTGCGCGCCGGCAGGCGCTTGCGATCGAGCGGCATCACGACCCACAGCACGACGTAGATCACGATGCCGAAGCCGCTCGAGATGATCGTTCCGATCACGAACGCGAGCCGCACCACGGCGGTCGGGAGGCCGAACAGGATCGCGAGGCCGCCGCACACGCCCGCGATCATGCGGTCGTGGTCGGTCCGCACCCAGTCGCCGACCGGCGCGCGCTTGCGGCCGCCGATGTACGAGCCGCAGTGCCTGCACTTCACGGCTTCGACGCGCACCTCCTCGGCGCAATACGGACAAGTCTGCGTGTTCGACATGGCTCAGGCCTCGCGCGCGCGCGCGCGTGCGCGCTGGTTGGCAGCGATCGGAAGACAGCCCGCGGCGAGCGTCAGCCACACGAGCGCGCAGCCCGCGTAGCCGAACGCGAGGCCGTTCGCGATCGGCGTCGGCATCAGCTGATCGAGAACGCCCGCGAGACGCGGCAGCAGGAATGCGTTCCAGGCGATCACCAACGCGAGCGGCGGCGCTGCGGCGATCGCGATCTTCAGCAGCTCGCGGCGGAATCCGACCGGCAGGCGGCGCAGGGCGACCTGCTCGCGCAGCTCGCGCTTGGCGCGCGCGAGGGTCGTGTCGAGCAGCGCGCGCGGCGGCGCGCCGACGCGGAACTCGTCGAGCGCGCGCGAGAGATCGGTTAGCTCGAGGTCGAGATCGTCGTGGCGTCGCTCGCTCATACGTCGCCCTCGTTCGCGTTCGAAATGCTCGTGCGCAATGCCTTCACGGCTGCGTGCAGCCGGCTCTTGATCGTGCCGCGCGGCACGCCGAGCACGCGCGCCATCTCCTCTTCGCCGAGATCCTCGTAGTACCGCAGCACGAGCACCTCGCGCAGGCGGTCGGGGAGCGCGAGCACGCGCTCGCGCATGCCGTCGCGGCCGGGCGAGCCGGGGCCCTCGGGCGTCTCGCGCAGCGTCTCGTCCTCGACGCGGAACGAGTCGACCGCGCGGCGCATCGCGTCGACCCGGCGGTAGCGGTCGCGACACAGGTTGTTCGCGATCTGATACAGCCACGCGGCGAAGCGGCGCTCGGTGTCGAAACGCTCGCGCGCGCGCACGATGCGAATCCACGTCTCCTGGAAGACGTCGTCGGCAGCGCTGCCGACGCGCCGCGACAGGAATCCGTAGAGCGGTCCCTGATAACGCTGCATCAGCTGTTCGAGGGCGCGTTCCTCTCCTGCCTGAAGCTGAGCCATCAGCTCTTCATCGGAGGCCACGGTGCGCGACGCTATCGCAGCGCGGCGGGCCGCCTGCGCCGGCGCGGGCCGGGCTCTGGAGGGGAACGACGCGAGCGGGAGCGTTGCGGTCGTCATTTCGAGGCGGCTACGCGGCCCGCGCGCGGCCCGTTCGCCGTTCCGCTAAAAAGCGCCCCCTCGCTCGGCAGCTCCGCCCGAAAGGCCCGCGTGTCTTCCCCCCGCATCGCAGTCGTCGGCGCCGGCATGGCGGGCCTCGCTGCAGCGCACGCGTTGCTCGAGGGCGGCGCCGGCGTCGTGCTCGTCGAGCGCGGGGCAGCCGGGGGCCGCGCGCAGCAGAGCGTGCGCGACGGCTTTCGCATCGAGTGCGCGCCGCTGCTGCTCGGCGCGCGCGACCGCTCGCTGCACACGCTCGCGAGCCGGCTCGCGAGCGCGCACGTGTTGCCGTTCCTGCGCCCCGTCGCGACGGCCCAGCTGCACGCGGGCGCGCTGCATGAGGTCGACGCGAGCGACTGGGCTGGCCTGCGCCGGCTGCCGGGCATGCCGCTGCGCGACGGCTTTCGTCTGCTGCGCATGGAGCGCCTGCTGCGTCGCTTCGCGTCGATCCTCGACGCCGACCACCCCGAGCACGCGACGCGCCTCGACGACCGCAGCGTCGCGGACTTCGCGCGTCTCTATTTCGGCCCCGCCGCGCTCGCGCGCTGGGCGCAGCCCGCGCTCACCGCCGATCTCGGCCTCGACTGCGCGGATACGAGCCGCGTCGCGTTCTTGCGCCATCACGTCGGGCGCGCGGAGCTCGGGCTCGGCAGGCTGCGCACGAGCGTCGCCGCGCTCGGCGAGGAGCTCGCGCGCGGCGCGCAGCTCGCGACGGGCGACGTGCGCGGCATGCGCGCCGCGAGCAGCGGCTTCGAACTCGCGCTCGCGAACGGCGGGCGCGTCGAGGCAGACGGCGTCGTGCTCGCAGTTCCGCCGCGCGAGGCGATTCGCGCCGGCGGCGACTCGCTGACGGCGCCCGAGCTCGACTTGTTGGGAGGAAGCCGCGCCGAAGCGGCCGTGGTCGCGAGCTTCGCCTGCGACGGCGCGCTCGCTCCCCATTCGACTTGGGCGCGCATCCCGCGCGAGGCCGGGCTGCCGCTCGCGGCCGTGTCGATCGAGCCGGGCGCAGACGGCGGCTTCGCGCCGCCGGGCAAGACGCTCGTGCAGCTCGTCGCGACGCCGGGCTTCGCGCGCACGCATCTCGAGGCCACCGAGGACGCGATCGCGCGCTCGCTCGCAGCGGCGCTCGAGCGGGTGCGGCCGGGCGCCTCGCGCAGCGCGCAGCCGCTCGAGATCGCGCGCTTCGAGTGGGCGCGGCCGCGCTTCGACGTCGGGCGCTACCGCGCGATCGCCAACTTCGCGCGCGTGCAGGCCGACCGCCGCGCGCGCGGCCGGCGGCTCTACTTCGCGGGCGACTACCTGAACGCGCCCACGCTCGAGGGTGCCGCGTCGTCCGGGCTGAGCGCGGCGCGCGCGGCACTCGCCGATTTCGGCGTGCGCGCCGCAGCGAGCGCCTGATTCGTCGAAGGGGGGGAGAATGCTCACCGGGTCCTGCGCTTGCGGAACCGTTCGCTACGAGATTCGCGGTGACTTGTTGGGCCCGATCACGTACTGCCACTGCTGGCGCTGCCGGAAGCACTCGGGATCGAGCTTTGGGACCACGGCCGGCCTGCGAGCCGCCGACTTCCACGTCGTCGCAGGTGACGGACGCTTGTCCAGCTGGGAATCGAGCCCCGGCGTCCACCGGTTCTTCGCGAGCTGCTGCGGGTCGCCCATCTTCAAGCGAACCGATGCTGCGCCGGCGATCCTGGGTTTTCGATTGGGCACGCTCGATTCCGACCCGGGCCGGAGAGCCGAGCTTCACTTCATGCTCGGTTCGAAGGCACCCTGGGTCGAGATCGAGGATTCGCTCGAGCAGAAGAACGGCGGGCCCGCATTCGGCGAGCGCGCCGACTGAGCGGCGAGCGACGGCGCGCTAGGCCAGATACGCGATCGTCACGCCCTCGCCGCCGCGGCTCGCGCCGGGCGTGAAGCGCGCGACGTGAGGCAGCCGCCGCAGATGCTCCCGGACCGCGCTCTGCAGCGCGCCCGTGCCGACGCCGTGGATGATCTCGAGCGATTCCGAGCTCGCGCGCGCGGCGTCGTCGAGCGCGCGCTCGAGCGCCGTCAGCGCCTCGTCGACGCGCATGCCGCGCAGATCGACGCGCCGCGCGCTCACACCCTCGGGCAGCAGATCGACGCGCACGAAGCCGCGCGCGGGTGGGGACTCGGCCGCGCCGATGGGCCGTACGCGGTCCGCGTCGATCGCGACGCGCGCGCTGCCGAGCTGCACGAGCGCGCGGCCCGCGCGATCCGGCAGCGCGACGAGTGTGCCCGTGGCGCCGCCTTCCACGCGCACCGCATCGCCGGGCTTCACGCTGCGCCAATCGACGGCGTGCCCGGGCTCGCGCGGAACGCGCGCGCTCTCTGCGCTCACGCTGTGCGAAGCACTGCTCTCGAGCGCCACGAGCTTCTCTCTCGCGCGCGCTGCCTCCTGCGCGCTGCCCTTGCGCTGCAGCTCGCGGATCACGCCGGCGATCTCGCCGTGCGCGTTCTTGAACGCCACGTCGAGCTCGCTGCGCATCTCCCCGATCAGCTTGTCGCGGCGCTGCTGCAGCTTCTCGAGCTTCTCGCGGTAGCTGTCGCGCGCGGCCTCGCTCTCTTCGCGCAGCTGCGTGGCCTCGCGCCGTTCGCGCTCGAGCGTGGCGCGGCTGGCCTGCAGCTCCGTGAGCAGCTGATCGAGGCGCCGATCCTCGCGATCGATCAGGGCGCGCGCGCGCTCGATCACGCGCGCGGGCATACCCATGCGCGCAGCGACGGCGGTCGCCGACGAAGCGCCGGCCATGCCCATGCGCAGCCGGTAAGTGGGCGCGAGCGTCTGCGGATCGAACTCCACGCTCGCGTTCTCGAAGCGCGGATCTACGTCCGCGAGCTCCTTCAGGAGGTTGTAGTGCGTGGTCGCGACGACGCGCGTGCCCCCGTCCGCGAGCGCTTCGAGGCACGCCTGCGCGAGCGCCGCGCCCTCGCTCGGATCGGTGCCGACGCCGACCTCGTCGAGCACCGCGAGCGTGCTCGCGTCGGCCTCGGCCACGATCTGCGCGAGCTGCGCGATGTGCGCGGAGAAAGTCGACAGGTTCTCGTGCAGATCCTGGGCGTCGCCGATCGAGGCGACCACGTGCTCCACCGCGGCGATCCGCGCGCCCTCGGCGGCGAGCACGAACAGGCCCGCGCGCGCCGAGAGCGTCGCCAGCGCGAGCGCTTTCATCGCGACCGTCTTGCCGCCGGCGTTCGGGCCGGAGATCACGAGCACGTGAAAGCTCTCGCCGAGACGCAGGTCGTTGGGCACGACCTCGCGCGCCGGAAGCAGCGGATGGCGCAGCTGGTCGAGGCGGAACGCGCCGCCGTCGTCGAACGCCGGCTCGCTCGCGTCGGTCTCGAGCGCGAGCGCCGCACGCGCGAAGGCGAGATCGAGCTGCGCGAGCGCGCCGAGGTTCGCGTCGATCTCCGGCGCGTGCCGCGACGCCGCCTCCGAGAGCTCCGCGAGCACGCGGCGCGTCTCGCGCTCGACGGTCAGGTCCGCCTGCTTCTTGCGGTTGTTGAGCTCGACGACGGCCTCGGGCTCGACGAAGAAGGTGGTGCCGCTGGCGGAGGCGTCGTGCACGATGCCCGGCACCCGATCGCGGGCGCCGGCGCGCACCGGCAGCACGTAGCGATCGCCGCGCTGCGTGACGAAGGAATCCTGCAGCGCGCCGGCGATCGCGGGATCGACGAGGTAGCGCTCGATGCGCTCCTTCGCGGCGACGCTGAGCTCGCGCGCGGAGCGCCGTGCGCCCGCGAGCGCGGGCGAGGCCGCGTCCGAGACCTCCCCGCTCGGGTCGATCGCGCGCTCGATCTGCGCGGCCAACCCGGCGTGATCGACGATCGCGGAGGCGATGCCCGCGAGCCGCGGTACCTCGTCGGCTTGGCGCGCGAGGAAGCGCGCGGCCTCCGAGCACGCGCGCAGCGTCGCCGCGAGCTCGCGCAGCTCCGCGCCCGCGAGCGCGCCACCACGCGCGAGCCGCGGTAGCAGCGCGTCGATGTCCAGCGCGCCAGCGGCGGGCGTCACGTCGCCGGCGGCGAGAATCGCGCGGGCCTCGCGCGTCTCGGCGATGCGCTCGCGCGCCGCGCTGAGCGCCGGCGCGAACAGCGCGAGTCCGAGCGGATCGAGCGCCTGCTTCGCGCGCGGCGTGCGCAGCTGCGCGCGCAGCCGCAGCACCAGCTCCGGCCATTCGAGCCGCGCGAGGGTCTGTTCGGAGACGCGAAACGGCATGGCGGGCGGTTCATAGGGCACGTCCCGGGCCTGTCACATTCCGGCCCGCGCGGGCCGATGAGGCTCGCCATGCGCGACGAGCTGCTCACCGAAGCCGTGTGCGAGGACACGCGCGATCTCTCGCGTCGCTCGACGCGCGAAATCGTCGCGGCGATTCACGCGGCCGATCGCTCGGTGCCCGACGCCGTCGCGCGCGTGCTGCCCGAGATCGAGCGCGCGGTCGACGTGCTGGTGCTTGCGCTCCAGGGCGGCGGGCGCTGGTTCAACGTGGGCGCGGGCACGAGCGGCCGGCTCGGCACGATCGACGCGGCCGAGCTGCTGCCCACCTTCGGTTTCCCGCCGGACCGCGTGGAAGGAATCATGGCCGGAGGCAATGCCGCGCTGGTGCGCGCCGCCGAAGGCGCCGAGGACGACGCGGCGGCGGCGCAGCAAGCGCTGCGCGAGCGCGAGCTGATGCCCGGTGACGCGGTGCTCGCGATCTCCGCCAGCGGCCGCACGCCCTTCGCGCTGGCGGCGCTCGAAGAGGCTCGCGCCGTCGGCGCGCGCCGGCTCGCGCTGACCTGCGATCCCGAATCGCCGATCGCGCGGGCGGCGGAGGTCTCGATCGCGCCGCTGGTCGGGCCTGAAGTGATCACGGGCTCGACGCGCATGAAAGGCGGGCTCGCCCAGAAGATGGTGCTGCACACGCTCTCGACGGCGGTGATGGTGCGGCTCGGGCGCGTCGAGGGAAACGAGATGACGAACCTCGTGCCGTCGTCCCGCAAGCTCGAGCGCCGCGCGCTGCGCATCGTCTGCGAGCTGACGGGCGCGTCCGAGGCGTGCGCGCGCACTGCGCTCGCGGCGGCGCACGGCAGCGTCAGCGGGGCGCTCGCGGTGCTGCGCAAGCGCGAGCCGGGCGCTTAGGGGCAGCCGCGCGCCGGCTCGCTCACAGCGCGCGCAGCCCGGTGATGTGCTCGCCGAGGATCAGCGTGTGGATGTCGTGGGTGCCCTCGTACGTGCGCACCGTCTCGAGATTCACCATGTGCCGCATCGACTGATAGTCGTCGACGATGCCGTTCGCGCCGAGCAGGTCGCGCGCAGCGCGCGCGATCTGCAGCGCGATGTCGACGTTGTTGCGCTTCGCCATCGAGACCATCACCGGCTCGAGCTTGTGATCGTCCTTGATGCGGCCGAGCCGCAGCGCGAGCAGCTGCCCCTTCGTGATCTCGGTGAGCATCTCCGCGAGCTTCTGTTGCGTGAGCTGCTTGCCGGCGAGCGGGCCGCCCTGCACCAAGCGCTCCTTCGTGTACTGCACGACTTCGTCGTAACAAGCCATCGCCGCGCCGAGCGCGCCCCAGGCGATGCCGTAGCGCGCTTGGGTGAGGCACGAGAGCGGCCCCTTCATGCCCTCGGCGTCCGGCAGCCGCGCCTCGTCGGAGACGACCACGTCCTTCAGGAAGAGCTCCGAAGTCACCGACGCGCGCAGTGAGAACTTGCCCTTGATGTCGCGGGCCTCGAAGCCCGGCGTGCCGCGCTCGACCAGGAAGCCGCGCACGCCTTCCTCGCTGCGCGCCCAGATCACCGCGATGTCGGCGAGCGTGCCGTTCGTGATCCAGCGCTTCGCGCCGTTCAGCACCCAGCTGCCGCCGCGCCGCTCGGCCTTGGTGCGCATGCCTTGGGCGAAGCTGCCGAAGTCCGGCTCGGTGAGGCCGAAGCAGCCGATCGCCTTGCCTGCCGCCATCGGCGGGAGCCAGCGCTCCTTCTGCGCGTCGGAGCCGAAGGCGTAGATCGGATACATGCAGAGCGAGCCCTGCACCGAGGCGAAGGAGCGCAGGCCCGAGTCGCCGCGCTCGAGCTCCTGCATCACGAGCCCGTACGCGACGTTGTTCATGCCGGCGCAGCCGTAGCCCTGCAGGTTCGCGCCGAACAGGCCGAGCTCGGCGATCTGCGGCACGAGCTCCATCGGGAACGAGCCGTCGCGGCGCACGTGCTCCTGCACGCGCGGCAGGAACTCGCCCGAGACCCACGCGCGCACGGAGTCGCGCGCGAGGCGCTCCTCGTCCGAGAGCAACTCGTCGAGCAGCAGGAAATCGACGCCGCTGAAGCTCGCCATGGGAGGTCTCCTCGGTCCGCGCGGCGCGCGGGGCGGCGCAACGTAGCCAGAAAAGCGAAGGGCCCGGCAGCCGCAGCTGCCGAGCCCTCCGGAGAGAAACGCGCTGCGCGCTCAGGCCGCGACGGGCGCCTTCGGGTGCTGCTTCTTGGCCTTCAGCTCGCGCGCGATCGCCGCGATCCGCTTCTCGAGCTTCTCGACGTCCGAAGCGGTCGCGATGCCGGCGCGGCCGAGCATCTCGCCGAAGCGGGCTTGCGCCTGCTCGCGCAGCTCCTCGGCGCGCTTGCCGACCGGGCTCTCGCGCAGCTCGTCGCGCATGCGCTCGGCGCGCTCTTCCGCCTTCTCGCGCAGCTCCTGCGCGCGCTTCGCCAGCGGGCTCTTCTCGATCTGCGTGCGCAGCTTCTTCACCTCGCGCTCGACGCGCGTCTCGATGTCCTTGCGGCGCTTGTCAGCGTCCTTCTGCAGGCGCTTCCAATCGCGCTCCACGTTGCCGAGGACGTCCTCGAAACGGGTGCGCGCCTCTTCGATCACGTTCGTCTTGGCCTGGGCCTTCGCCATGTCGGTCTCCTCTCGGGTTTGCGGCCGGCGACTCTTCCCGGCTCACGCTGAGGAGATGGATAACACGGTGCGTCAATGCGTCAAGAAAAAAGTTTTAACCAGCAAAATCAATAAGTTACGAACAACGCATTGCGCCATGGCTCGGGCCGCGCGACGCGCTGCGCCAGAGCCCGAGCCGCGCGCTCACCAGCGCACGACGGCGCTCGCCCAGCTGAAGCCCGAGCCGAATCCCGTCATAGAGATCAGCTGGCCGCGCGCGAGGGCGCCTTCCTGCTGCGCCTCGGCGAGCAGCATCGGGATCGAGGCCGCCGAGCAGTTCCCGTAGCGCTGGATGTTGTTACGGAGCTTCGCGGCCGGCAGCTGCAGGGCGTTGGCGACGAACTCGTTGATCCGCAGGTTGGCCTGGTGGAAGAGGAACAGATCGATGTCGTCCGACTTCACGCCCGCGTGCGCCAGCGTCTCGCCGAGCACTTCGGGCATGCGCGTCACTGCGTGCTTGAACACGAACTTGCCGTCCATCCTCGGGAAGTGCGCCTTGCTCGCGAGCACCTCGGGCGTGAGGCGCGTGGGCGTGTGACCCGAGCCGGGCGCTTCGATCCAGAGCTTCTTCGCGTACTTGCCCTCGGCGTGCATGCGCACCGCGAGCACACCCGCCGGGTCGTCGGGATCGCTGTTCGCCTCGACGATCACCGCGCCCGCGCCGTCGCCGAACAGCACGGCGACGTCGCGCCCCTCGGTGGAGATGTCGATGCCCGTCGAATGCACTTCGCACCCGACCAGCAGTACGCGACGGAATTGCCCCGACGCGACGAAGCTGCGCGCGACGCCGAGGCCGAACAGGAAGCCGCTGCACTGCGCGCGCAGATCGAAGCACGGCAGCGTGCCGCCGAGGCGCTCCTGCAGGAAGAACGAGGTGCCCGGGAAGTCGGCCTGGGACGACAGCGTCGCCAGCACGATGCAATCGAGGTCGCTCGGCTCCAGGCCCGCGCGCTCGAGCGCCTGCCGGCTCGCGCCTTCGGCGAGATCGGCGGGCAGCTGGCCCGGCTCGATCCAACGCCGCTCGACGATTCCGGAGCGCTGCCGGATCCATTCGTCGGTGGTGTCCATGAGGGCTTCGAGGTCTTTGTTCGTGACGCGCCGCTCCGGCACACACATGCCGGCGGCGCTGATGCGGGCGCGGATCATG
>DATBRS010000129.1:0-2094 GCA_036560185.1 Myxococcota bacterium | reverse complement strand
GAGCTGGTGGCGCTGCGCGCGGTGCGCATGGTGGAGGCGCTCGGCGAGTACGACGTCTGCGTGGTCGACTGTGCGCCGACCGGCTCGACGCTGCGGCTGCTGCGCTTCCCCGACGTGCTGCGGCTGTTCATGGAGAATTTCTTCGACGTGAAGCGCCGCGCCGCGCGCTTCGTGCGCCCGGTGGCCACGCGCCTCGGCGCAGGCTCGCTGGTGGCGCCGGACTCCGTCTTCGAGGCGGTCGAACGCCTCTACCACGAGATCGAAGACGTGCGCCAGATCCTGCTCGACGAGACGCGCACCAGCGCGCGGCTGGTCGTGAATCCGGCGCGCGTGGTGGTGGACGAGACGCGCCGCTCGTTCGCGTATCTATCGCTGTATGGAGTCGCGACCGACGCGGTGCTCGTGAACCGCGTGCTGCCGCAGGCGGCCACCGGCGGCTACTTCGCGCGCTGGGCGGAGCGCGAGCGGCGCGAGCTGGCGGAGATCGAGAGCTCCTTTCCGGTGCCGATCTTTCACGCGCCGCTGCGTCCGACCGAGCCGATCGGCGCGGAGGCGCTGCGCGCGCTCGCGCGCGAGCTGTTCGGGGAGCGCGATCCCGCAGCCCACTTCGCGCAGGGCCGCCCGATCCGGCTCGAGAAGCGCGACGCGCGCACGTTTCTCGAGATCGATCTGCCGAGCGCCACGCGCGACGAGGTCGACGTGACCGTGATCGGCGACGAGCTGCTGGTGCGCGTGCGCGACGCCCAGCGCCGGATCGCGTTGCCAGCCTCGGTGGCCGGCCGCGCCGTGGCCTCCGTGCGCCTCGCGCACGGCGTGCTCGCGATCGAGTTCGGCGCGTGAAGCCGGCGGCGCTGCCGCGGCGCGTGGTGTCGCTGGTGCCGAGCCTCACGGAGGCGCTGATCTGGCTCGGGCTCGGCCACCACCTGGTCGGGGTGAGCGACTGGTGCGTGCACCCCGCCGACGCGGTCGCGAAGCTGCCGAAGGTGGGCGGGACGAAGACGCCGTCGCTCGCGAAGATCCTCGCGCTCGCGCCCGACCTGGTAATCGCGAACCAGGAGGAGAACCGCCGGCGCGACGTCGAAAGACTCGAAGCCGCGGGCGTGCCGGTCTGGGTGACCTATCCGCGCAGCGTGCGCGACGGCGTGGCGCTGCTGCGCGAGCTGGCCGAGCTCGGCGCGAGCTCGGGAGCGCAGCCCGCGCGCGTGGCTCCGATCGAGGCGGCGGTCGCGGCCGCGGAGGCCGCGCGTCCGGCGCGGCGCGCGCGCGTCTTCTGCCCGATCTGGAAGACGCCGTGGATGAGCGTGGGCGGCGACACCTACGCTCACGATCTGCTCGTGCTGTGCGGCGGCGAGAACGTCTTCGCGCAGCGCGGGGATCGCCGCTATCCGATCGTGAAGGCCGAGGACATCGTCGCCGCGGCGCCCGAGGTGATCCTGCTACCCGATGAGCCGTACGCCTTCGGTGCGCGCGACGCGTCCGAGTTGGCGGCTTTCGCGGTGCCGGCGGCCGCCAACGGCCGCATCCACTTGATCGACGGTACCCTGGTGTCGTGGTACGGTCCGCGGATCCAGCGGGCGATCGAAACCCTCCGGCCGCTGCTCGCGGGTTGAGAGGTCGGGCCTTGAAGCAGCCGCAGCCCCACCGACGCGGCGATTTCCCCACGGCCCTGACGATTCCGACGCGCTCCCAATTCAAGCGGCACGGCGGTTTGCCCGATGCACTTGCCGGGATGAGGCGAGCGTCGCTCCGACACAGTCTGGTGATCAGCGCCCTGGCTTGCCTGCTGCTGGCGGGGCCCGCGCTCGCCGCGAACGTGGTGCAGGTGCGCGTCGGCAACCATCCCACGTTCACGCGCGTCGTTTTCGAGCTCGATGCGCCGAGCGGCTACCGCATCGTGAAGCAGGCGGATGGCGGCGCGCAGGAGCTGATCGTGACGCTCGCGGCCTCCTCGACGCCGCGCAGCATCCGCTCGGGGAGCCCGGAAGTCAGTCACGTCGCGGTGCAGCAGGGCGTGCGCCAGACCGAAGCCCACATCCGCCTGCGCAGTGCGAACGCGGGCGTGAAGGAACTGATCCTGAACGATCCCCCGCGGAT
>DATBRS010000128.1:0-8636 GCA_036560185.1 Myxococcota bacterium | reverse complement strand
ACCGCGAGATGGCGGCGTTCGCGCAGTTCGGCAGCGACCTCGACAAGGCGACGCAGGAGCAGCTCGCGAACGGCGAACGGCAGACCGAGATCCTGAAGCAGCCGCAGCATCAGCCGCTGTCCGCGGTCGAGCAGGTGGTCTCGATCTACGCGGCCTCGCCGCAGCTCGGACGCAAGAGCTGGGTGCGCGACCTCGCGGTCGGCGACGTGCGCCGCTACGAGGCCGAGATGCTCGCGCACATGCGCGCGAATCACGGGGGTCTGCTCGCGAAGATCAAGGAGAGCGGGCAGATCGGCGCCGACGACGAGAAGGCGCTGGCTGCGGCGCTCGATCAGTTCGCGCAGATCTTCCGCCCGTCGGCCAAGAACGAATAACGGTTCCGTCGCCACGAGACCGAGCGAAGCATGCCGAGCACAAAAGAGATCCGCCGCCGCATCCGCACCGTCCAAAAGACGAAGCAGATCACGAGCGCCATGCGCATGGTCTCGGCCGCGAAGCTGCGGCGCGCCCAGGACGCGATCCTGGCAGCGCGGCCTTACGCGAAGAAGATGTACGCCGTGCTCGGCGAGATCGGGCGGCGGCACAAGGACGCCGAACATCCGCTGCTGAAGCCGCACGCGCAGCAGCGCGTGCACGAGCTGGTCGTCATCACCTCGGATCGCGGCCTGTGCGGCGCGTTCAACGCGAACGTGCTGAAGCGCGGGCAAGCGACGGCGCGCGCGCTCGCGGCGAGCGGGCTGCGCGTCGTGATCACGCCGGTCGGCAAGAAGGCGGACGAGTTCTTCCGGCGCCGCCAGCTCGGCGAGACGCAGCGCGTCTTCAGCGGGCTCGGCACGATCGGCATCCAGCACGCCAGCCAGCTCGCGGAGCATCTCGCGAAGCGTTACGAGAGCGGCGAGATCGACGGCGCCACGCTGGTGTACTCCGAGTTCGTCTCCGCGCTGACGCAGACCCCGCACGCGGATCCGCTGCTGCCCCTCGCGCCGGCGAAGGAGATCGAGAGCGCCGGCCACGCGGCGATCCCGTTCGAGATCGAGCCCAATGCGAACGAGGTGCTGAGAGCACTCGTGCCGCAGGCGCTCGAGTTCACGCTCTACCGCGCCCTGCTCGAGAATCAGGCCGGCGAGCACGCCGCGCGCATGGCCGCGATGGAGAACGCGACGCGCAACACGGAAGAGCTGATCGGCAGCTTGACGCTCCAGTACAACCGCGCGCGCCAAGCCGCGATCACGAAGGAACTGATGGAGATCGTGTCGGGCGCCGAGGCGCTCAAATAACAGCTCGCGCCCGCTCGGGCGCGCAGCGCAGCACCGCGAAGTCAAAGAACCGCGAAAGAGGAACGACGATGGCGACGACCGCAGGCGCGAACGGCAAGGTGACGCAGGTGATGGGCCCGGTGGTGGACGTGGAGTTCCCGCCCGGCCAGCTGCCCGAGATCTACACCGCGCTGCGCACCACGAACGCGAACATCGACGCGCGCGCGAACAACCTCGTGCTCGAGGTCGCGCAGCACCTCGGCGAGAACAGCGTGCGCACGATCGCGATGGACGCGACCGACGGTCTGCGCCGCGACCAGCCGGTCGTGAACACCGGCGACGTGATCAAGGTGCCGGTCGGCCCGGGCACGCTCGGCCGCATCATCAACGTGATCGGCGAGCCGGTGGACGAACGCGGCCCGATCAAGACCGACAAGTTCTGGCCGATCCACCGCCCCGCGCCCCAGTTCGTCGACCAGTCGGTGACGGTCGAGCCGCTCGAGACGGGCATCAAGGTGATCGACCTGATCGCGCCCTACCCGAAGGGCGGCAAGGTCGGCCTGTTCGGCGGCGCCGGCGTCGGCAAGACCGTCGTGTTGCTCGAGCTCATCAACAACATCGCGAAGCAGCACGGCGGCTACTCGGTGTTCGGCGGCGTGGGCGAGCGCACGCGCGAGGGCAACGACCTCTGGCACGAGATGATGGACTCGAAGCTGTCCGACGGGACGACGGTGCTCGACAAGGCGGCGCTCGTCTACGGGCAGATGAACGAGCCGCCGGGCGCGCGCGCGCGCGTCGGCCTCTCGGCGCTGACCTGCGCCGAGTACTTCCGCGACGAAGAGGGCAAGGACGTGCTGCTCTTCATCGACAACATCTTCCGCTTCACGCAGGCGGGCTCCGAGGTGTCGGCGCTGCTCGGGCGCATCCCGAGCGCGGTCGGCTATCAGCCGACGCTCTCGACCGACATGGGCGCGCTGCAGGAGCGCATCACCTCCACCACCAAGGGCTCGATCACCTCGGTGCAGGCGATCTACGTGCCCGCCGACGACCTCACGGATCCGGCGCCCGCCACGGCGTTCACGCACCTCGACGCGACCACCGTGCTCTCGCGCGCGATCTCCGAGAAGGGCATCTACCCCGCGGTCGATCCGCTCGATTCGACCAGCCGCATCCTCGATCCGCTCGTGGTCGGCGAGGAGCACTACCGCGTCGCGCGCGGCGTGCAGCAGACGCTGCAGAAGTACAAGGACCTGCAGGACATCATCGCGATCCTCGGCATGGACGAGCTCAGTGAGGACGACCGCCTGACCGTGTCGCGCGCGCGCAAGGTCGAGCGCTTCCTCTCGCAGCCCTTCAACGTCGCGGAGGGATTCACCGGCACGCCGGGCGTCTACGTCCGCCTCGAGGACACGATCCGATCGTTCAAGGAGATCCTCGACGGCAAGTGCGACGACTTGCCGGAGCAGGCCTTCTTCATGGTCGGCACGATCGAATCGGCGCGCGAGAAGGCGAAGACGCTCGCGTAGCCGCCCCAGCGGGAGAAACGACGCATCGCCCGATCGCGGCTCGAGAAGCCGCAAGCCGGCCAGCGCCGCGAGGCGGCGACGCCGGCGCGCAGCGAGCCGAAGGCGAGCGGAGCCCAGAAAGGATTGCGATGCCGTTCCATCTCACGGTCGTGACGCCCGAGGGCGAGGCTTTCAATCGCCAGGTCGAGGGCGTGGTGCTGCCCGGAAGCGAGGGCGAGTTCGGGGTGCTGACGGGGCACGAGCCGTTCCTGACGGCGCTCGCCGCGGGCCCGCTCCAGATCGCGGCGGCCGACGAGAGGCTGTTTGCCGCGGTCGGACGCGGCTTCGCCGAGATCCACGGCGACGCCGTGAGCGTTCTGGTCGGCAGCTGCGAGTTCGCCCACGAGATCGACCGGTCGCGGGCCGAAATCGCCCGCGACCGCGCCCTCACGCAGCTCACGGAGATGCGCGGCACGGCCGAGGGCGAGGCGGCCTATGAGGCCCTCCAGGACGCCTACTCGCGCGCCGTCGCCCGCATCGCGGTCTCGGACAAGTTCAAGGCCTAGGCCGGAAAACCCGCCGCTGAGCTAACCGAGCTAAGGCAGGCTGCCGGGAAGCCCGAAACGCTCCTCTGCGATTCTTCGCGTTGGGGGAGCAGTGCAGGCAGACGAAGGCAGTCGCGCGGGGGGCGTGGCGCTCGTGGTTGTGCCCGAGCCCGGGCTCGCCCGTTCGCTCGGCCGCGTGCTCGAACATCTCGGGCTCGAGACTCTCGTGACCTCGCCCTCCGACACGCTGGCTGCCGCGCTGCGCGAGAAGCCTCGCCTCGCCCTGATCGATCTCGATTCGGCCGCCGATGGGCTCGCGCTCTGCCGCCAGCTGCGCGCGGAGCCGGCGACCGCGGCGATCCCGATTCTCGCGCTCACCGCGAGCGCCGGCCTGCGGCCCGGAGCGCGCGCTGCCGGGATCACCGATTTCGTCACCAAGCCGATCGATCGCGACGTGCTCGCGAGCCGCATCGCGTTTCATCTCGAGGCCCCGGCCGCGCACCCCGATGCGGGGCGGCTGCAGCGGCTCGAGACCGCGCAGGCGTTGGCGGGCATCGGTTATTGGGAATGGGACGCGGAGACGAACGAAGTGCGCCTCGGTCCCGGAACGGCGGCCGTGATGCGGCTGCGCGATCCGCTGCCGACGCAGCTCTCCGATCTGATCGACGCGTGCGTGCATCCGGAGGATCGACACCGCTTCGAAGACGGCCTCGAAGACGCCGTCTCGGGCCAACGCGTTCCCGAAGGCTTGCTCTCGCGCCACAGCGATCCGGAAGACGGCCGCTTCTTCAAGCACTTCCTCGCGGTGAGCCGCGCGGCCGCGGGCGCGCCGCCGCTCGTCACCGTCACCGTGCTCGACGTGACGCAGGAGCGCCGCGCCGAAGAGAGCGCGCGCCGCATCGCCTTCTACGACTCGCTGACGGGGCTGCCGAACCGGCGCCTGTTCGAGCGCCGCCTCGCCAGCGCGCTGCGCCGCTCCCGCGATTCCTCTCAGCTGGTGGGGCTGCTGTTCCTCGATCTCGACGGCTTCAAGCAGGTGAACGACCGCCTGGGGCACGCTGCGGGCGACGACTTGTTACGGATCGTCGGCCAGCGCATCCTCGACTCGGTGCGCGGCGTCGATGAGGTCGGCCATCTCGGGCGGCTCCAGGGCAGCGCCTCCCGCTTCGGCGGCGACGAGTTCGCCGTGCTGCTCACCGGCCTCACCGAGCCCGCCGACGCCGCCGAGTGCGCGCTGCGCATCCACACCAAACTCAGCGAGCCGATCGAGCTGGGCGGCTCGGAAGCGCGCGTCGGCGTGAGCGTCGGCATCGCGCTCTCCCCGGGCGACGGCGAGACCGCCTCCGCGCTGCTCAGCGCCGCCGACGCCGCGATGTACGCGGCGAAGGCCGATCGCTCGACGATCTACTGCTTCTACCGCGCCGACCTGCACGCCTCCGCGACGCGCACGCGGCTGATCGCGGACCAACTCGCCGGTGCCGGCGCGCGCGGCGAGCTCTCGATCGCGTGGCAACCGAAGTTCGATCTCGCGAGCGGGCACATCGCGGGCGCCGAGGCGCTGATTCGCTGGACGAATCCATTGCTCGGCAACGTCTCGCCCGCCGAGTTCGTCCCCGTCGCGGAGCAGACCGGGCTAATCCTCCCGATCGGCCGCTGGGTGCTCGAGGCGGCGTGCCAGGAAGCCGCGAGCTGGATGCAGGAAGTGATCGATCCGCCGCGGCTGGCGGTGAACGTCTCGCGCGTGCAGCTCGTGGCCGGCGACCTCGAGCGCGTCGTGTACGACGCCCTGCTCCGCAGCTCGCTCGACCCGCGCCAGCTCGAGCTGGAGATCACCGAGAGCCTGATGATCGAGGGCGAGAACGCGCTCGCGCCCTTGCGCGATCTCGCCGCAATCGGCCTCACGCTGGCGCTCGATGACTTCGGCAGCGGCTACTCGACGCTGGCCTCGCTCGTGCGCTTTCCCGTGCAAACCCTGAAGCTCGACCGCGCTCTGGTTCGCGACATCGACTCGAATCCGGACGCCGCGAGCGTCGTGCGCGCGGTGATTCGCATGGCGCACGAGCTCGGACGGCGCGTGGTCGCCGAGGGCGTCGACAACCTGGGAGCGCTGCGCGTCTTGCGCGAGGCCGACTGCGACGAGGCCCAAGGCTTTCTGCTCGCGAACCCGATGCCCGTGGCCGAGTTTCGCGCGCTGCTCGCGAGCTGGCGTCCGGCGGACGCGCTCGCGCGCTGGCGAGCCGCCTGAGAGCAGCGCGAGCGGCGAGCGCGCTCAGCCCTTGACGGGCGTCGCCTTCAGCTTCGCGCGGCCCGCCTCGACGACGACGCGGAAGTTCACCTTGGCGGCGCCGAACTTCGTCCGGATGGCGTCTTCCTGCTGGCGCAGCAATGCGGCGAACTTGTCGCGCGTGATCCCCGCGGCGCCTTGGCCCGTGCTCGAGCGTGCGCCGACGTACTGCTCGAACAGCGCGTCCTCGCCGCTCGCGTCCGCCGGCGCCGCGGCCTCGGGCGCCGCGCCGCGCTTCTTGCGCTTCTCGCTGCGCTCCCGCTCGTGCAGCTCCGCTTGGAACAGGTGCCGCTGATACGTTCCGTCTTCGATCTTGCGGCAGGTCTCGTCCCAGAGCCGTTTGTGCGTGAAGTAGCGCGCACGCAGGTTGTTGAAGAGGAAGCGCAGCGCCGTGTTTCGGATCGGCGCGTTCGCGTAGTAGGCGACGACCTTGTTGACCTCGCCGCGCAGTAGCTGAGGAACGCGCTTGCGGGCGCCGAGGAAGTACTGCTCGTACTCCATGCGAAGCTGCTTCAGCTTCACGTCGAGCATCTGCAGGTCGGTTGTGGTGTCGGCGCCGAGCTCGGCCATCGCTGATTGATCGGCCTCGGCGCGCGCGCGCTTGACGGCTGCGCGGTTGCGCGCGCGTTGCGTATAGACTTCCATGCGATGGAACGACTCGTGCTCGAACCCGCGCTGCTGCTCGATCCCGAGGCGCGTGCGGAGGGCGCAGACGCCCTCGTCATCGAGGCCGGGCGCATCGTGGCCCGGGTCGCGCCGGGCGAGCGCCCGCCGCAAGACGCGCGCCGCGTGCCGCTCGCCGGCCTCGCGCTCGCGCCGGGCTTCGTCGACCTGCATTTCCACGGCGCGCTGATCTTCACGGCGCCGCCCGGCGCGGCCCGCGCCCTGCGCGCAGCGGGCGAGGGTCTGCTCGCGACGGGCGTGACGGCCTACTTGCCGACCACCGTGACCTGGCCTGCCAGCGAGCTCGACGCGCAGGTGTCCGCGTGGGCCGCCGCGGCCGCCGCCTTGGGGGAGCCGAGCGACTGCGCGGCCGCGCTCGGCCTGCACCTCGAGGGGCCGTGGATCCGCCCGGAGGCGGCGGGGGCGCAGCCCAAGGCCGGCATCCGGCCTTATCGCCCCACGGATACGGAGCTGCTCGACCGCGCCGAGGGACTCGCGCGCCTGGTGACCCTCGCGCCCGAGGCCGAAGGCGCGGGCGCGCTGCTCGCCGAGCTCGGCCGGCGCGGCATCGTCGCCTCGCTCGGCCACAGCCTCGCGGACGCGGTCGCCTGCGAGCGCGCCGTCGCCGCTGGCGCCCGGCACGTCACCCATCTCTTCAACGCGATGGGCGAGTTCCACCACCGGCAGCCGGGCCTGATCGGCGTCGCGCTCGGCGACGACCGTCTCAGCTGCGACCTCATCTGCGACGGCGTGCACGTGCATCCCGCAGCCGTCCGCATGGCCGCGCGCGCCAAGGGCGAGCGCCTCGCGTTGATCACGGACAACGTTGCCGTACCGAGCGCTTCTCAGCATGCGAACGCGTTGCCGAGCTTCGGGGCCGGCACGCTGCGCGATGATGGCGTGGCGCTGCGGCTGGCGGACGGCACGCTCGCGGGCTCGCGGCTCACGCTCGACCGCGCGCTCGCGAACGCGCAGGCCTTCGGCGCGCTCGGCCGACTCGATGCCGTGCGCGCGCTGACGCTCGCACCCGCGCGCGTGCTCGGCCTGGAGCGCGAGCGCGGCACGCTGCGTCCGGGAGCGCGCGCCGACTTCGCGCTGCTCAGCGCCGACGGGCAGGTCGCCGAGACGTGGCTCGCGGGCCGCTGCGCGTGGCGGCGCGATGGCGGCGCCGCGGCGCGCTGAGTCAGCTGCGCACCCCGACGCCGCGATACATCTCGCCGAACATGCGCGGCGCGCCCTCTGCCAGGAAGCGGTCGACGGTGTCGAGCGCGAAGCCGCCCTCACGCACGATCGCGTCGATCTGGCGGTTCACGTTGCAGCCACAGGCGATCACGCGCTGGACTCCGTTCCAGCGATCCTGCCAGCGCGCGGTGGCAGGGTCGTCGCTCCGGCCGTGCTCGATGAAGTGCAGCGTCGCGCCCGGCTTCAGCACGCGATGCACCTCGCGCAGCGCGGCCACCGGGTCGGGGATCGTGCAGAGCGTCCAGGTGATCGCCGCGCTGTCGAAGCGCGCTGCGTCGAACGGCAATCGCCCGTCCGCGCGCAGGTGGTGCACCTCCACCGGGAACGCGGCCGCCGCGATGCGAGCCCGCACGCGCTCGCGCAGCGAATCCATCGGGTCGACCGCGACCACGCGCGCGACCCCCGGCGGATAGTGCGCGAGGTTCAGCCCCGTCCCGAAGCCGATCTCGAGCACGTCGCCGTGTGCGCCGGCGAGGGCCGCATCGCGCAGCTCGCCGAGCCCTCGCATCATCGCGTCGAGCGCGCGCGGGAAGATGCGCTTCTCGTAGTACTCGTAGAGCGCGCCCACCGAGACCTCCCCGCGCTCGCGACGATGCCGCGAACCTCCCGTGCACGCTTGCCGCGCCGTCGCCGCGCCCCGCGAGTTAGCGTCCCGCAACCCGGTCCCCGGCAGACACACGACATGGCAAAAGCACGCTCGATCTTCCTTTGCAACGAGTGCGGGACGCAGCAGCCGCGCTGGCTCGGGCGTTGTCCCGGCTGCGGCGCGTGGGATTCCTTCGTCGAAGAGTCGAGCGCGCCGGCAGATGCAGCGTCAGCGCCCGTGAGCCTGGTCGCGCCGGCGGAGCCGCCGACGGGGCGCGCGCGCCCGCTCGCCGAGATCGACGCCGACGCGCAGCCGCGCCTCACGACGGGCATCGCCGAGCTCGATCGCGTGCTCGGCGGCGGGCTGGTGCCGGGCAGCGTCGTGTTGTTGGGCGGCGAGCCGGGCATCGGAAAGAGCACGCTCTGTCTCCAGCTCGCGGCGAACGTGGCCGCCGCTCACGGCAGCGTGCTGTACGTGAGCGGCGAGGAGAGCCTCGAGCAGGTGCGGCTGCGCGCGTCGCGGCTCGGCGCGGTGCCGAGGGCGCTGCTCGCGATC
>DATBRS010000127.1:0-17900 GCA_036560185.1 Myxococcota bacterium | reverse complement strand
CGAACGCCAGCAGCCCGAGCACCCACGCCGCGAAGTCGGGGCGCTCCTCGGCGAGCACCGCGACCACCGCGCCCTGGGCCAGCGCCCAGAGCGAGTGCGCGATCCAGAACGCGCGCGCGTGCCGCTCGCGCAGCGACGCCGCGCGCGAGCGCAGCGCGAACCACCAGCGCGCGCGGGGCGAGGACATGCGCGCAGGCTAGCGGCGGAGGAGCGGGGACGTTCCGCAACTAAGTAAACCAACTCAGCGCTTCGAGGGCATGGTGGCGAGCGCTTTCGAGCGCGTCCGGTCGACGCGGACGAGTCTCCTGCGCCCGCGGCGCCGGCGTGCTCACCGCGTTGGTTGCGTTAGTTGCGGAACGTCCCCAAGCCGCCTCCCGCGACGGCGAACTCTCCTATCGTGCGCCGCCCCACTCGAAGGAGCCGCCCCGTGGACTACACCGTCGTTCTCGTCGACAGCCCCGCGCCGCAGGTTCGGCGCATCACGATGAATCGCCCCGAGAAGCGCAACGCGCTGAACCACGCACTGCGCGGGCAGCTGCTCGACGCGCTCTACCAGGGCGACGCCGATCCCGACGTGAAGGTGCAGATCGTGCGCGGCGCCGGGCCGAGCTTCTCCGCGGGCTACGACCTCGGCGGCGGCAACGAGGGCCAGCAGCTCCCGTTCTATACGTCCGACAGCGACGGCCAGTGGCCGCGGCACGTAACAACCGGCTGGATGGGGATCTGGGATCTCGGCAAGCCGGTGATCGCGCAGGTACACGGCTACTGCCTCGCGGGCGGCAGCGAGCTCGCGACCGGCTGCGACCTCGTCTACTGCGCCGAGGACGCGAAGATCGGTTACCCGGCCGTGCGCTTCGGCGTGCCCGACATGCACTTTCACGCCTGGATGGTCGGCATGCGCATGGCGATGGAGATGATGGTCACGGGCGATTCGATCAGCGGCGTCGAGGCTGCACAGCTCGGCTGGGCGACGCGCGCGTTCCCCGCGGATCAGCTCGAGGCGCGCGTGCTCGAAGTCGCGCAGCGCATCTCGCAGATCCCCACCGACGTGCTTCAGCTCAACAAGCGCGTCGTGCACCGCCAGATGGAGATGATGGGCTTCCGCACCGCGATGCGCGTGGGCACCGAGCTGTGCGCGCTCGGGACGCACACGAAGACGCTGCAGGACTTCGTGGGCAAGGCGCGCGGCGGGCTGACCCAGGCACTCTCGGAACGCGACCAGAAGTTCGGGGATTATCGAGAGCGGGAGAAGAGTTAGGAGCGCCCAGGCGCCGCAGCGGCCTCTCGTCCCCCCCGCGCTGCGAGGCGCATCACGCATCCCGCGCGCCTCGGCGTGATAGGCTGGCGCGCCATGACCCCCCGGATTCGCGCCCTCGTCGTGCTCGCGTGCTCCTCCGCCGCACTCGGCGCCACCTGCGGCGGGACGCCTCCGCCGGCCCCGCCGCGCGTCGTCGCTCCGCCGCCCGCGACCGAGCTCGTGATGCCGACGCCGCCGGCCGAGGTCACGATCTGCCAGCGCGACGCACGGCCGACTTCGGGCGGAGACGCCGCCGTCGTCGCGTCCTTCGAGCAATTCTCGCGCGACTGGATCGGAAAGATGAAGGCCGTCGCCAACGCGCGCTTCGCGACGGAGCGCAAGCGGCTCCGTAACACCTACGAGATGGACCTGCGCGCGACCGGGAGCGCGCAGGCGCCCTGGGTCGGCGTGCTCAGCTACTGCGAGGTCGCGCTCAAGTGCGAGACGAATGCGGAGACCAGCTGCCGGCCGTCTTCGAGCGTCGTGGTCAAGGAGATGTTCCGCTATCAGGCGGGGCAGTGGGTGTACTGACCGAGCCGACTCCCCGAATCCTGGAGCGCGCGACGGGCGAGCCGGGCGACGCTCCCGACGCATGAGACACGACCCGCTCGAGTACGCGAAGTTCGAACGCGAGCGCCGCTTCCTCGCGCCGGCCGCCGCGCTCGCGGGCGTGAGCGCGGCGTTCACGCGCTTCGAGGACCTCTACATCACCGGCACGCGGCTGCGGCAGCAGCAGCCCGATCCGCGCGTGCGGCGCCTCACCACGATCTACGTCGGCGAGGCCGAGCAGCGCGTGCTTGCTGCCCTCGCGCTCGCGGACCCGCTCGCAGTGCTCGCGCATGCGCGCGCCCTGCTCGCGCGCGGAGGCGGAGCGGAGTCCGGCGCGAGCTAGTCCGGTGTGCGCGCCGGCCGAACGTGCGCGCACGCACGTTTTGCGGCGCCTTCGCGCGCTGGCGTAGCGTGCCCGCAAATCCACCGGAGGCCCCATGCGCATCGGAATGGCCGCGATCTGCCAGAACCCCCGCGACGAGCGCAGCGATGGCGACGTCTACGCGAACGAGCTGCGCCTCGCGTCGCTGGCCGAGCCGCTCGGCTTCGACTCGCTCTGGAGCGTCGAGCACCACTTCACCGACTACACGATGGTGCCCGACGTGCTGCAGCTGCTCTCCTACTTCGCAGGGCGCACGCAGCGCATCCAGCTCGGCTCGATGGTCGTGGTGCTGCCGTGGCACGATCCGATTCGCGCCGCTGAGCAGATCTCCCTGATCGATCACTTGTCGGGCGGCCGCTTCATCCTCGGCATCGGCCGCGGCGCCGGGCGCGTCGAGTTCGAGGGCTTCCGCATCGACATGGGCGAATCGCGCGAGCGCTTCGTCGAGGCGGCGCAGATGGTGCTCACCGGCCTCGAGAGCGGCGTCTGCGAATCCGACGGCAAGCACTACAAGCAGCCGCGCAAGGCGATCCGGCCGCGGCCGGCGACGACGTTCAAGGGCCGCACCTACGCCGCCGCGGTCTCGCCCGAATCCGCCGAGATCATGGCCAAGCTCGGCATCGGCATCCTCGTGATCCCGCAGAAGCCGTGGGACACGATCGACGCCGAGCTCGCGATGTACCGCCGCATCTACCGCGACGTGAACGGCGCCGACGCGCCGAAGCCGATCATCGCCGGCTGGGTCTTCTGCGAGCCCGACGAGAAGCGCGCGCGCGAGCTCGCCATCCGCTGGATCGGCGGTTATTGGGAAACTGCGCAGCGCCACTACGAGTTCGGCGGCGAGCACTTCGCGAAGACGAAGGGCTACGAGTTCTACGCCGCGATGTCGGAGGCGCAGCGGCTGTCCGCTTCTCAGGCGACCGAGGCGTATCTCGACCTCCAGGTGTGGGGCACGCCCGCGATGTGCCGCGACCGGATCGTGAAGACCGCCGATCGCATGGGCAGCGAGCACTTCACTTGCGTATTCAGCTACGCCGGCATGCCGTACGCCGAGTCGGAGCGGAACTTACGGCTGTTCGCGAACGAGGTGATGCCGAGCCTGCAGCGGATTTAACGCAAGCGCCGCGCAGCGGCGCGCGCAGCGAGGCGAAGCCGAGCGAAGTCGAAGAAGCTCGGCGACGCCGAGACTCACGCGAACTCGAGCACGCCGAAGCGATCCGGCGCGTGGAACTCGGGCGGTACGGCGAGCGTGGGTGCCCACGCGCTGTACTCGCCGCCGTTCGCTTGATCGATGCGGTAGAAGTTCGCGCGCCAGCGTTCGCCGGCACGGGGCGGCGCGGCGCCGAGGGCCGCGAACGGGATCGCCCACTCCACCGACCAGCCGTCGTCGACGTCGTCGCGCACGTCGAGCGTCCCGCGCACCCGGATCCCGCGCTGCCAGCCCGCGCACTCCCAATCGAGATTCGTGCGCATCGAGCTCCGTCGTCCGTCCGGGTTGTCGATGATGCCTTCCCAGTACGCGCCGCGCGGGCTCGACTCGAGCTCGAAATAGCGGCGCGGATCGCCGCTCGGCGCGAGGAATGCCTCGACCACCTCCTCGTCGTAAATGCGCTCGTTGCGGCCGCGGTAGCTGCCCCAGACATCGCGGTCCGCGCAGTCGAACGCGACGTAGAGGCGCGCGCCGTCGTGGCACACGCGCAGCGCGGTCGGCTGAACGCTGCGCGAGGCGTTGCCGGGATCTCGCCCGTGCGACGGCGCGAGCGGAACCGGCGCGAGTCCCGTCCACGGGGCCTTGGCGAGGTCGCCGTCGATCGGGACTCTTGCGGAGATGCGCGGGACGACGAGCACGGAGAGCTGCGACACGAGACCTCGCGTAGCTGGCCGCGCGCATGAGTAGCGCCGCAGACGCGGGGCTGCTGCGCGAGGTCGCGAGCGCCTTCGAGCTGCCGGGGCGCTGGCTGCGCTCGACCCCGTTCGGCAGCGGGCACATCAACACCACGGTGCTCGCGGAGTTCGAGACCGCGCACGGCGTCGCGCGCTTCGTGCAGCAGCGCATCAACGGCGCCGTCTTTCGCGAGCCCGCGCGCGTGATGGAGAACTTCGCGCGCGTGATCGCGCACCAGCGGCGCGCGCTCGAGCGCGAGGGCGCGCGCGAGCTCGAGCGCCGCGTGCTCACGCTCGTTCCCGCGCGCTCCGGCGCCGGCGGGTACATCGATTCGCGGGGCGACACCTGGCGCACCACACCGCTGATCGCCGGCGCGCACAGCGAAGACGTCGCGCGCGGCTCCGCCGACGCCCGCGCCGCGGCGCTCGCGTTCGGCCGCTTCCTCGCGCAGCTCGCGGATCTGCCGCCGCCGCGGCTGCACGAGACGATTCCGCGCTTCCACGACGCGCGCCTGCGTTTCGAGCAGCTGACGGAGGCGGTGCGGCGCGACGCGGCCGGGCGGCTCGCGGGCTGCCGCGCGGAGGTCGAGCTCGCGCTCGGGCGCGAGCCGATCGTCGCGCGCCTCGAGGCGCTGAAGCGCGACGGCGCGCTGCCCGAGCGCGTCGCGCACAACGACACCAAGCTGAACAACGTGCTGCTCGACGACGCGAGCGGCGAGGGCCTGTGCGTGATCGACCTCGACACCGTGATGCCCGGCTGCGCGATCACGGATTTCGGCGATCTCGCGCGCAGCGCCGCCACCCGCGCCGCGGAGGACGAGCGCGACCTCTCGCGCGTTCGCGTCGAGACCGATCTCTTCGCCGCGCTCGCGGACGGCTTCGTGCGCGGCGCCGGCCCGAGCCTCTGCGCCGCCGAGCACGCCGCGCTGCCGTTCGGCGCGCTGCTCCGCATCTACGTCGACGGGATTCGTTTCCTCGCCGATCACTTGCGCGGCGACACGTACTTCCGCGTCGCCCGCGAAGCCCACAACCTCGACCGCGCCCGTACGCATTTCGCGCGCGTCGCCGATTTCGAGCGCCGGCAGGACGAGTTGGCCGCGCTGGTGCCCGTGCGAGCGACGAGTTAGGGCGGACGCAGTGAGCACGGCGATCTTCGCTGCGATGCTCGCGAGTGCGCTGCTGCACGCGACCTGGAACGCCTGGGTGAAATCACGCCCCGATCCCTACGGCGCGCTCGTCGCGCTCGGAATCGGCGCGGCCTGGCCGAACCTATTGCTGCTCGCCTGGAACGGAGTGCCCGAGCACGCGGCGTGGGGCTGGATCGCGCTCACGATCGCGCTCAGCGTCCCGGCGCAGGCGTTGCTCGGCAGCGCCTATCGCGAAGGCGACTTCGCGGTCGCGTACCCCGTCGTGCGCGGCCTCAACCCCGTCGTGATCGCGACCGCCGCGGTCTTCGTGTACGGCGAGCAGCTCGCGCTGCCGAAGGCGCTCGGCGTCGGCTGCGTCTCCGCCGGGATCGCGCTGCTCGGCTGGGAGGCGGTGAAGCGCTCGAAGACGGTGACGCTGCGCGGCCTCTCCTTCGCCGGGCTCTCCGCGCTGGCGACGGCCTCCGGCGCGCTCACGGATTCGCTCGGCGCGCGCGCCGCGAACGACCCGCTGAGCTACGGGCCGCTGATCGCGATCGGCAACGCGGCGGCGATGGCCGCTTATCAGGTGCGCCGCGTCGACCTCGCCCGCGTCGTCGCGGAGAACTGGCGAATCGCCGCGCTCGGCTCGCTGATCTCGACGGCGTCGTACCAGCTGCTCGTGTGGTCGGTGTCGCGAGCGCCCGTGGCGCTCGTGGTATCGCTGCGCGAGACGAGCATGCTGTTCGCCGTCGCGATCGGCGCGTTCGTGCTGCGCGAGCGCGTCGGCGCGTGGCGCTGGCTGGCGGTCGCGATCGTATTCGCCGGCGTGCTCTTGATCCGCGCTTGAGGAGCGCGGCCGCGTCCGAGGCGCGGTAGCTTCGCGACGCGCGCGCCCGGAGGAACGAGATGGCGATCTATGTCGATGGCTTCGTGCTCCCGATTCCGCGCAAGCACGCCGCGCTCTATCGCCGAATCGCGCGGCAAGCGGGCAAGATCTGGCGCGAGCACGGCGCGCTCGCGTACGTCGAGTGCATCGCGGACGACGTGAAGCCGGGCAAATGGACCTCGTTCCCGCGCGCGGTGAAGCTGAAGAGGGGCGAGGTCGTGTGGTTCTCCTGGATCAGCTTCAAGTCGCGCGCGCAGCGCGATCGGGTGAACGCGGCCGTACTGAAGGACCCGCGCATGCAGAAGATGATGAGCCCCGAGACGCAGCGCGCCTTCGACGGCCGGCGCATGGTCTACGGCGGCTTCAAGAGCATGGTGGAGGCGTGAGACGATGAGCATCCCCGTTGCCCTCGAGAAGCTGCGCGCCGAGGCCGAGCGCTTCGGCGCGACTCCGTACCTGCTGAGCGTGAGCGAGGACGGCCGCCCGCACAGCGTCGCCATCTCCGCGAGCTGGGACGGTGGCGCGCTCGTCGCGAGAGCGGGCAAGCGCACGGCCGCGAACGTGGCCGCGCGGCCGAAGCTCAGCTTGCTGTGGGCGCCGGTCGAGCCCGGAGGCTACAGCCTGATCGTGGATGGCGACGGTGCGGTCGAAGGCGCGGGCGAGGACGCCCGCGTCGTGGTGCGGCCGACGCGCGGCGTGCTGCACCGGCCCGCAGCGTCTCCCACTGCGATGTCCGAGGGCTGCAGCGCCGACTGCAAGCCGATCCTGCGCTGAGCCGCGGCGCTCAGCTCCGCGGCTCGACGCGCCAATAGCGAGTCGGCGGCGGCGTGACGCCCGGCTCCGGCGGCGTGAGGTGGTACTTCGCGGCGTAGTTCGCCTGTAGCCTCGCGATCGTCGCGGCGTCCTCGAGCGGCGCGAGGTGCACCTCATAGATCGCGTCGTTGATCTTCAGCCGCACGTCGGGCTTGGCGTCCGCCCATGCCGGCCAACGCTTCGACTCGGGATCCCGCGCGCCGATGTAGAGCGCGTCGTCGAGGGTCGCGCACCAAATCGTGATGGAGTGCGGCAGGCCGAGGAAGCCGCTCACTTCCAGCGCGATCTCCTGAACGGCCAACGTGAACGTCCAATCCGCCGGAAACGGAGCGACGGCGCCCGTGAGCTGCGTGCCCGGCAAGCGATCCGAAGGCCCGAAGCACCCTGACGACACGAGACCTGCCGCGGCCAGGATCAGCAGCGATCGACGAAGCATGTGTGCCCCCTCTCGAGAGCGAGCGTACTCCCGAATGCCACCGCCGCCGCCGCCAGCGCTCGGTCTCACGCTTCGCTCTTCCCCTCATCCGCACCGCCAACGAGAAACAGCGGCACGGTGCCCGCCATTTGCACGCCCTCGATCGAGAGCAGGCGCAATTTGGTCTCCGTTCCGCCGCGCGCGCTGAAGCCGCCCAGCTTCCCATCCGCGCCGAGCACACGGTGGCAGGGCACGACGACCGAGAATGGATTGCGCGCCATCGCCTGCCCGACGTCGCGCGCCAGCCCCTTGTCGCCGACCCGCAGCGCGACTTCGCCGTACGAGAGCGTCTTGCCCGGCGGGATCGTGCGCGCGACCTGATAGATGCGGCGATGCAGCTCCGGCACGGCGCTCAGGTCGAGCGCGATGCCGGCGAGATCCGGCCGCTCGCCGCGTAACAGCGCGCGGATCCCGTCGATCGCGCGCGCCACCTCGGGCCCCGGTGCGAGCTCGTGCACGCCGGGCAAGCGTCGCGCGATCCTCCGGCGCGTGGCCGCCTCGCTCGCCTCGGGCAAGAACACGCCCGCGATGCCGTGCTCGCTCCACGCGACGCCCATCGCGCCGAGCGCAGTGCCGAAGATCGCAAAGCCCGTTGCGTGGCTCATGCCGCGAGCCTTAGCCGATCCGCGCGCCGGCGGGCGGGGCGCGCGCGATCGCGCCCGGGGAGTGCCCGGAAGCGCCCGGAACACTTGGAGAAACTTGCTGCGCTTCGCGGCACGACCCGCCGCCTGCCCCACGGGGCCGGGATTTACAAGACGGTCCGTCTCGTATATCACCGGGCGGCGCAACCCGACCGGCTCCCATCCCTAGGAGGCCCCCGCATGGACTTCGATTTCACCCCCGAAGAGCAGAAGTTCGCGGACGACGTCGAGCGCTGGCTGGTCGAGAACCACGACCCGGTCGTAATGGATCCGACCCGCGAGAACTTCAGCCAGCTCGCGGATACGCCCGAGCGCCGCGCCTTCATGAAGAAGCTCGCCGCAAAGGGCTGGCTCGGAATGTCGTGGCCCAAGGAGTACGGCGGCCAGGAGATCCCCGGCGTCTACGAGTACATCCTGAACGAGGCGCTCGCGCGGCATGCGGCGCCGCAGATCGGAAAGGGCGTCGGCATCATCGGCAAGACGCTGATCCGGCACGGCAGCGAGAAGCTGAAGCGCGAGTTCCTGCCGAGAGTGCTCGCCGCCGAGATCGAGTTCGCGGTGGGCTACAGCGAGCCGAACGCGGGCAGCGACGCGGCGAACATGCAGCTCAAGGCGGAAAAGGTCGCCGGTGGCTGGAAGCTGAACGGCCAGAAGATGTGGACCACGTCGGCGCACTTCGCGGACTGGTACTGGGTGGGCGCGCGCACGGACCCTGAGAAGCCGAAGCACGACGGCATCAGCCTGTTCCTGATCCCGATGAAGCACCCGGGCCTCGAGGTGCAGAGCCTGCCCACGGTCGGCAAGGACACCACGAACCAGGTCTTCTTCAAGGACGTGTTCGTGCCCGACGACTACCTGGTGGGCAAGCGCGGTCAGGGCTTCCAAATGATCTCCGAGGCGCTCGACCTCGAGCGCTTCACGATGTTCACGCTCTCGCCGATCGCGGATCGCACGCGCGTGCTCGTGAACTGGGCGCGCGCCGCCAAGCGCGACGACCTGCCCGTGCGCGAAGACCGCGACGTGCGGCGCGTGATCGCGAACATCGTCACCGACACCGCCGTCGCGAAGGCGCTCAGCACGCGCTTCGTGTGCGCGGCGAAGGAAGGCAGCGGCAAGCCGCCGACGATCGAGTCGTCGCAGTACAAGCTGTTCACGACGACGCTCTCGCAGCGCGTGTGCGACGAGGCGCTCGACCTGATGAGCGTCGCCGGCACGATCCGCGAGGGCCAGGACGAGGCGCCGCTGCGCGGCCGCTTCGAGGGCGCCTACCGCGCGACGATGAACGAGACGGTCGGCGGTGGCGGCAGCGAGATCCAGAAGAACATCATCGCGCGGCGCCATCTCGGCTTGCCAAAGAATTTCTAGGGGAACGCGTGGACCTGCAGCTGAGCGACGAACAGCGGCTCATTCAAGACATGACGCGGGGCTTGCTGAAGGAGCACTGCCCGCGCACCGCCGTCCGCCAAGTCGAGAACGACCCGCGCGGCTTCCCGCCCGGGCTCTGGAAGCAGATGGCGGAGGCGGGCCTGACGGGCCTCTTGATCCCCGAGAGCTACGGCGGCGGCGCGCAGACGATGCTCGAAGCCGCGCTCGTGTACGAAGAGCTCGGCCGCGCGCTCGCGCCGACTCCGCACTTCGTCAGCAGCGTGCTGTCGGCGGGCATCCTGCTCGCGGCGGGCAGCGACGCGCAGAAGAGCGAGTGGCTGCCGCGCATCGCGCGCGGCGACGCGATCCTGACGGTCGCATGGCTGGAGCCCGATCGCGGCTACGGCCCTCTCGGCGTGCAGCTCGCGGCCTCGGCCGACGGCACCGGCTACGCGCTCAGCGGCACGAAGCGACATGTGAACTACGCGGGCGCCGCGGATCGCGTGATCGTGCTCGCGCGCACGGACGCGGGCGTCGACCTGCTGCTCGTCGATCCGAGCAGCCCGGGGGTGAAGCTCACGCACTACCAGTCGGCGTCGGGCGAACCGCACTACCGCATCGACTTCGCCGGCGCGCGCGTGCCGCAGAGCGCGCGCCTCGGCGCCGCCGGCACGGGCTGGCAGACCTTCAGCCGCGTGCTCACGGACGACGGCCTGATTCCGCTCGCGGCGCTCGCGATCGGAGGCGCTGCGGCGTGCCTCGAAGACACGGTCGAGTACGCGAAAGTCCGCAAGCAGTTCGACAAGCCGCTCGGCGCGTTCCAAGCGCTCTCGCACTACATGGCCGACGCCTCGACGCGCATCGACGGGGGCCGCGTGCTCGTCCACGAAGCGGCGTGGAACCGCGCACAGGGGCGCAGCGTCGCGCGCTTCGCGCCGATGGCGAAGCTGTTCGCGTGCAACGCTTATCAGGACGTGACGCGCACCTGCGCGCAGATCTGGGGCGGCGTCGCGTTCACGATCGAGTACGACACGCAGCTCTTCTTCCGCCGCGCCAAGGAGCTGCAGCTCTCGTGGTGGGACGTCCCGTATCTCGAGGAGCTCGTGGCGGCGGACGTGCTGGATCGCTGAGCGCGCCACCTCAAACGGTGGCGATCAGCTCGCCGTGGAGCAGCGCGAAGAACGCGTCCGGCTGCGCGGCCCAGCGCAGCCAGGCGCTCGCGATCGCGGCGAGCTCGGACGCCGTCGAGAGCCCGTACTCGACGGCTTGCTGCGCGAAGGCCGACTTCACGGCGCGCTCGGACCACAGCGAGCCCCACCAAGCGCAGCTCGCGGCGTCGGCGTAGGTCCAGGTCGAGCTGCTGACCTCGATCCGCGCGAAGCCGGCGGCGAGCGCCCAGCCCTTGAGGAAGCGGCCCGCGTCGGGCTCGGCGCGATTGCGGCGCGCGACCGCGCGATAGAGCTCCAGCCAGCGCGTCAGCAGGGGATCGAGCGGCGCCCAGGAGAAGCACGAGTAATCGCTGTCGCGCGCGACGACGATGCCGCCAGGCGCAGCGACTCGCCGCATCTCGCGCAGCGCCGCGATGGGATCCGACAGGTGCTGCAGCACTTGGTGCGCGTGCACGACGTCGAAGCTCGCGTCCGCGAAGTCGAGTCGGTACACGTCGCCCGCGCGCCACGTGACGGGCACGCCGGCGCTCTCCGCGTGCGCGCTCGCCTGCGCGAGCACGGGCTCAGCCGCGTCGATGCCGACGACGCGACCCGGCGCGACGCGGCGCGCGAGGTCGACGGTCAGCGTTCCCGGCCCGCAGCCGACGTCGAGCAGCGAGAGTCCGGGCCGCAGCCGCGCCAAGAAGTAAGCAGCGGAGTTCTCCGCCGTGCGCGAGGTGTGGCTGCGCAAGACGGATTCGTGGTGGCCGTGGGTGTAGACGTCGCGGGGCATGCTGCGTTCCCTCTCGAGCGCCGGGCGACGCTCCCGGAGGGCCGCGGCGGCCGCAAGCAACGTTGATCCGAGCGTCCACGCGGCCCGCGTGCTCGAGCCGGGGGCGACCCCGCCGCGGATCGCTCAGTAATTAGGGACGTAGAGCTCGCACGCGCCCTTGTCGGAGCCGGCGATCACGAGCATGCGGCCGAACGAGATGTACTGCCCGATCATGAAGCCGAGCTCCGCGATCTCGGCGTCGCTGAAGTGCTGGCGCAGCTCGGCGAGGAACCCCACGTCGATCGCGCGGAAGTCGGTCGCCATCCGCTCCGCGTAGCGCACCGCGAGCGCGTCGCGCGGCGCGAGCGAGCGCTCGGCCTCGGGCAAGTGGATCTGCGAGATCGTCTCTTCGTCGAGGCCTTGACGCGTCGCCGACGCGTAGCGTGCGAAGCTTCAAGTGTCGCAGTCGTTGAGCGCGGCCACCTTGAGGCGCGCGATCTCCTTGATGCGCGCGGGCACCACGCCGTCCTCGTGGGCGGGGCGGAAGAACTTCAGGTAGCGGCCGAGCAGCTCCGGCATCGACTCGCCGAGGTTCAGGCTCTTCGCCGTCGTCGCGTCGCTCATCCGCTCTCCTCTCGCTAGTTCGCCCGCCGCACGCTACCGCGGCGCGAAGAGCGAGTCTCGGCGCGCGGGCGACTCCTGCGCGCTCAGATCCCGTCCGCGAACACGAGCTTGGTGCGCGCCGTGCGCTGGCGCAGGACGATGAGCGGCGCGTACTCGGGCGACGCGAACCACTCGCGCGCCCGCGCGAGGCTCGGGAACTCGAGCACGATCAGCCGCCGCGGGCACCAGTCGCCTTCTCTCGTGTCGCACTCGCCGCCGCGCACCAGGTAGCGTCCGTCGTAGCGCGCGATCGTGCCGGGGACGCGCTGGCGGTATTCCTCGAAGCCCGCGGGATCGAACACTTCCACGTCCGCGATCACGTACGCCGGCATCTCGCTGCACCTCGACCGTGCAGGCTAGATCAGGGCGCCGCCATCGCCTCGATCCAGCCGACCACCTCGTCGATCGGAGGAAGCGCCTCGATCTCCCGCGCGACGCGCTGCGCCGCCCAGCGCGGCCCGGGCTCGCGGAGTACCCGCCGCAGCGCCGCGGCGATGTGCTCGGGCGCGCGCTCGTCCGGCGCCAGCGCAATGCCGGCGCCGAGCCGCACGAGCCGCGCCGCGTTCTGCGCTTCGTCCGCGGCGCCGCTCGGCAGCGCGACCTGCGGCACGCCGCGCGCCAGCGCGCCCATCAGCGAGCCGTAGCCGCCGTGGCTGAGCGCGGCGTCGCAGCGCTCCAGCACGAATTGTTGGGGAACGAAGCGCAGGGCGCGCACGTTGGGCGGAATCGCACCGAGCGAGGTGAGCTCGAGCTCGGGGCCGATCGTCGCGACCACGCTGGCGTCGACGCGTGCGAGGCCGGCCAGCAGCGCCCGCCAGCGCGCCGGCTCGCGACCGAGCGCCGCGCCCAGCGTCGCGTACACGAGCGGCTCCGGCAGCGCACTCAACCACGCGGGGGCGGCCTCCGGCGGCGCGATCGCGTCGCTCGGTCGAAACAGCATCGCGTTGGGGGCGACGTAGTCGAACCACGCGCGCGGTCCGCTCAGCAGCGTCAGCGCGCCCGCCAGCGAACGCGCGCTCGATTCGAGTGCGAGGCCCGCCTTCGCGCGCGCCTCCTCGAAACGCCCGCCGGCGAGCGTGGCCCACGCCTCTCCGGGCAGGGGCAGCGAGTCGAACACCACGACCGGAAGCTGGCGCCGCTCCCCTAACAACCAGCCTCCATGAGCCATCTGCTCGCGCAGGATCACGTTCGGCGCGAGCTCGGCGCACAGCGCGTCGAGCTCGGCGAGACCCGCCTCCCCGCTCGCGACGAAGGCGCCGATCCCCTCGGCAGAACGCTGCGGCTGGGGAAGCTGCTCCAGGTAGCGGCGCTGCTGCTCCCGCTCGGCCTCGCTGCGGGATTGCGCCGCGATGCCGCGCGCCGGCAAGCCGAGGCCCTGCACGGTCGCGACAAACTCGGAGGGCACCGCGATCACGGCCTCGTGTCCCGCCGCGATCAGGCGGCGCACGATCGGGATCAGCGGAAACAAGTGCCCGTGGCCTGCGTTGCTGACGACGAGCACTCGCACGCGATCTCTCCGTTCTCGCGCGGACCGTAACGAGGCGACGGCGTCCGAGAAGTGCCGCCCGGAGCGCGCCCGCAAGCAGCGTTGCCGGCGCGGCGCGCGAGGATCGCGCCGAGCCCCGGCCTAATCTCTGCGCGTGTCCGAGCTCCGCGTCGCCGATCTCGCCGCGAACAACGCCGCCTGGTGCGCTGCCGTCTGCGCGGCACACGGCGGCCGCAGCGAGCGCGCCGAATCGCATTGGCTGAGCCGCACGCCGATGCCGCCGCTCTATCCGAACCTCGTGACGCTCACGCCCGCGGCGGCGCCCACCCTGGGAGCCGTGCGCGCGCTCCGCGCATCGCTCCCTGCCTCGAGCTGGGCGGTGAAGGACAGCTATCGCAGGCTCGCGCTCGAGCCGCTCGGGTTCCGCCGCCTGTTCGACGCCGAATGGTTGCTGCGGCCTGCGTCCCTCGCGCCTCCGCAAGCGCCGTCTTCCGGCGCACGCTGGCGCTCCATTCGGACGGAACCTGCGCTCGCGGCGTGGGAGGCGCGCTGGGGCGAGAGCGCCGGCGGCGCCCGCGTGTTCCTGCCCGCGCTGCTGGAGGCTCCGGAGATCGCGATCCTCGCCGCCTTCGATGGCGACGAGCTGCTCTCGGGCGTGATCGCGAATCGGCACGAGCGCACGGTCGGCGTCACGAACTTCTTCGCGCACGGAGCGAGCGGCGAAACGCTGCGCGGCGAGGGCATCCGCGCCGCGATGGACGTGTTCCCGGGCTTGGCCGTGGTCGGCTACGCGAGCGGGCTGGAGCTCGCCGCGCTCCGGGCGCTCGGCTTCGAGCGCGCGGGCCCACTGCGCATCTGGGCGCACGGAACCTGAGGGCCCGCGGCCGCGCCCGCTGCCAGCGGATCAGCGCGCCAGCTCGAGCCCGTCGAGCTGTCCCGCCTCTCGCCAGTCCTTCATCAGCTTGAAGAACGCCTCCGAGCCCGCGCCGTAGAAGCCGTTCTGCGCGGAGAGCACGCTCACGTTTCCCTCGTTGTTGTAATAGCCGGGCGTGCATGCCTCGAGGAACTCGGTGCCGAAGCGCGAGAGCTGAATGATCGTCTCGACCCACGCGTCCTCCGCCGCCTGCGAAGGCTCGAGCGTCTTGGTGCCCCTCTTCTGAGCCTGGTCGACGATGTAAGCGATGTGCCGGCTCTGCTCGTCGATCGCGTGCGGGAAGTTCACCGTGAATGCCGACTGCTGCGCGCCCATGATGAAGCAGTTGGGGAAGCCACGGCTGTGGATGCCGTGCAGCGTGCGCACGCCGTTGGCCCACTTCTGCGAGAGCGTGACGCCGTCGCGCCCGACGATCTCGTAGCCGGCGCGCCGCGCATAGCTCGTGCCGACCTCGAAGCCGGTCGCGAAGACGATGCAGTCGACTTCGTACTCGGAGCCGTTCGCGACGACGCCCTTCTCCGTAATGGCCGTCACGCCGTGACCGTTGGTGTCGACGAGCGTGACGTTCGAGCGATTGAAGGCCGGCAGGAACTCGTCATGAAAGCACGGGCGCTTGCAGAACTGCCGATACCACGGCTTCAGCGCATCGGCGGTCTTCGAGTCCTTCACGACGTCGTCCACGCGCGCGCGGATCTGATTCATCTTCTCGAAGTCCGCGAGCTCGAGCGTGCCCGCTGCCGCGTCGGGCGTCGCCACCGCGCTCGGGTCGGCCTGAACGCGCACCAGCAGCTTGCGGATGATGTCCGTCCAGCCGTCGGCGACGAGATCCTCGGCCTGCCAGCCGCCGGAGACGAGCACGTTGAAGTTGTCCATGCGCTGCTTGTGCCAGCCGGGTTGCAGCGACGCCGACCACTTCGGATCGGTCGGGCGATTCGCGCGCACGTCGACGGACGACGGCGTGCGCTGGAAGACGTAGAGGTGCTCGGCTCCCTCGGCGAGATGCGGGATGCACTGCACGGCGGTCGCGCCGGTGCCGATCACGCCGACGCGCTTCCCGCGCAATCCCGTGAGGCCGCCGTTCGAATCGCCGCCCGTGTAGCCGTAATCCCAGCGGCTGGTGTGGAACGAGTGGCCGCGGAACGACTCGATGCCGGGCACGCCGGGCAGCTTCGGGCGGTTCAGCGGGCCGTTCGCCATCGCGACGAAGCGCGCGCGGAAGCGGTCGCCGCGATCGGTGGAGACGAGCCAGTGGCTGGACGCGTCGTCCCAGCGCAGCTCCGTGACCTCGGTCTGGAAGAGCGCGTCGCGATAGAGATCGAACTTGCGCCCGATCGCTTGGCTGTGCGCCAGGATTTCCGGCGCGCGGCTGTACTTCTCCTTGGGCACGTAGCCGAGCTCTTCCAGCAGCGGGAGGTAGATGTACGACTCGACGTCGCAGGCCGCGCCCGGGTAGCGATTCCAGTACCAGGTGCCGCCGAAGTCGCCGCCCTTCTCGATCAGGCGCAGGCTCGAGACCCCCGCCTCGCGCAGCCGTGCGCCGGCGAGCAGGCCGCCGAAGCCGCCGCCGATCACGAGCACCTCGACCGTGTCGAAGAGCGGCTGGCGCGCGCTGCGCGGGACGTATGGATCGTCGAGGAAGTGCGCGAACGCGCCGGTCACCTCGCGGTATTGCGCGTTGCCGTCGGCGCGCAGGCGCTTGTCGCGCTCGGCGCGGTACTTCTCGCGCAGTGCGCCCGGGTCGAAGCCCTGCGCGCTGCTGCCCTGCGATGCGGCCGATTCCGTCATGCTCACCCCGTGCGTTGAGAGGCCGAGTTTGCCGCACTCCGGGCGCGCCGCGCACGCTGCGGGCGAGTTGCGCGCGCGTGAGCGCCCGAGCGTCAGTTCCGCGGCGGCAGCAAGAGGGCGGCGTCCTCGCCGTTCAGCGCGGTGTCGAGGGACGCGATCTCCGCGCTGAAACGCGCGAAGCGCGCGTCGCCGATCACAGCCGCGAGCTCGCCGCGCACGCGCGCGAGCACGGCGCCGACGTCGCGCACGAGCGCGCGGCCGCGCCGCGTGTAGACGACGCGCTTGGCGCGGCCGTCGCGCGCGTCGCTCTCGCGGGCGACGTAGCCGTCGCCCTCGAGCTGCTGCACGAGCTGGCCCGTGCGCTGCAGCGTGAGGCGCAGCCGGCTCGCGAGCTCGGTCATGCCGAGGCCCTCGAGCGGCAGGTTCGGCAGTACCTGCGTGGTCGCGGCGCTCAGCGCATAGCCTCGCGCGACGAGGCCGGCGCTGATGCGGTCGCGGATCGCGGTGGAGAGCGCGAGCAGGTGGCGCGCCAGCCGGTCGGCGTCGTCGGGCCGCGTCTCGCGTCGCGGCGCCGCTCCCCCGCCCGAGACCCTTCGCTTCATTCCGCTTGACCTCGATACCAAAGCCACTTTAGCATCGTCCTGCGCTCGGGAGGCAACCATGTCGCGACGCCTGTTCTCCGCCGATTCGCACTGCGTGATTCTCTCCGATCAGGTCAAGAAGAACCTCGCCGCCAAGTTCCACGCGGACTGGGACGCCGGCATGGCGAAGTTCGAGGCGCGCCGCGACCAGCTGCAGAACGGCCAGCGGCTCGAGCTCGAGGATTTCGTCGACCTCGAGGCCGCGCGGCATCCCGGCTACTTCGACTCCAAGGCGCGGCTCTCGGCGATGGACGCGGACGGCGTCGAGTGCGAGGTGATGTACTCGGAGTTCGATTTCACCAGCAAGGTCTATCAGGTCGGCGCGCACTGGAAGGAGTGCGCGACCGCCTACAACGACACGCTCTACCAGTTCGCGTCGGTGGACCCGAAGCGCATCCTGATCACCTACCAGCTCCCGCTGATCGAGATCGAATACGCGGTGAGCGAGATCCATCGCCTCGCCGCGCTCGGCGCGCGCTCGATCCAGATCCCGAACTTCCCGAGCGAGCTCGGCATGCCCGACTACCACGATCTCCGCTACGAAAGGCTCTGGCACGCCTTCGAGGAGACGGGTGTCGTTGTGGCGAATCACCTGACGCTCAAGACCTCGCTCTGGGACGTCTTCCGCCGGGACCCGACCCCCCAGAAGGGCATCTTCACGGCGATGCCCGCCTTCGCCATCGCAGAGACGCTCTCCTGGTACATCCTGACGGGCGTGCTCGAGCGCCACCCGAAGCTGCGGATCGTCTTCGTCGAGCCGGGCCTCTTCTGGCTGCCGGGCTTCATCCGCTTCCTCGACAGCCGCATGCACCAGCACTACGACTTCCCCGGTGTGAAGCTGCTGCCGTCCGAATACTTCCGGCGCCAGATGGCCGCGACCTTCGTCCACGAGCCCGAGGCGGTCGCCGCGCGCCACGAGCTCGGTCTCGAGAACGTGCTCTGGTCGACGGACTTCCCGCATCCCTGCTGCAACTGGCCGAACGCCGCGGCCAAGATCGAGCATCTCTTCCAGGGCGTGCCCGAGAACGAGATCCAGAAGATCACGTGGCAAA
>DATBRS010000126.1:0-9420 GCA_036560185.1 Myxococcota bacterium | reverse complement strand
CTTCTGTGTCACTGCGTTCCCCCCCAGCGAGCAGAGAGCCGTTCTATCCCGGTCAGCTCTGCTTGCGCCCCGGCTCCAGCGGTAGCAACCCCCGTGCCCAGGCTGCGCGAACTGGAATGAAGCGGGCGTTCGTCGGAATTTCCTGAGCGCTGCAGCGCGCTTAGCGTGACGCGCGTCACAGCTCGCCGCTCGGGGTACCGAGGCGCCGGGCGTAACCGCATTGTCACCCGTGTGATGATTCGGTTACGAAAATGGCCTGCCCTGCGTCAGCGAATCGCGATCGCGCGAAGAGATGCGAGCACTTCCTGAGCGCCTTGAGGGCGCTCTGCCGGCGCCTTGGCGAGGCAGCGCAGGATCAGCTCGGCCAGCGGTGCGGGCACGTCGGGGCGCACCGATCGCGGGTCGGGCGCGGGCGTGTGTACGTGGTGGTACGGCACGTTGCCCTCGCGGAACGGCACGACGCCGGTCGCGAGCTCGAAGGCGGTGACGCCGAGGCTGTACAGGTCGGAGCGGTGATCGACGCCGGCGCCTTCCGTCTGCTCCGGGCTCATGTAGTAGGGCGTGCCGGACACGAGCGTCGTCGGGTTGAGCACCTCCTCGACCACGCGCGCCAACCCGAAGTCCATGATCTTGGCCTTCTTCTCGCGCGTCCACATCAAGTTCGCGGTCTTGATGTCGCGGTGGACGATCTTCTGGCTGTGCGCGTAGGAGAGGCCCTCGCTCACCTGCGACAGCACGTGGATGATCGCGCGCGGCGCCAGCGGGCCGCGCTGCTTCACGATCGCCTTCAGCGTCGTGCCGTCGACGTACTCCATGGCGATGTACGTGCGCCCGTCCTGATCGCCGGCGTCGTACACCGTGACGATGTTCGGGTGGTTCAGCTTCGCCGCGGCCTTGGCCTCGCGCACGAAGTTCCGCAACGCCTGCGGGTTGTCGCGCAGCTGGTCGGGCAGGACCTTCAGCGCGACCAAGCGATCGAGCACCAGATCGGTCGCCTTGTAGACGATGCCCATGCCGCCGCGGCCCAGCTCGCCGTCGATCCGATAGCGGGCCGAGCGCGCCTCGGTGCCCGACTTCGTATCGCTCAGACCCGAGCCGCCGGAGGCCCCGCCCTGCGCCGCGGCGAGCGAGCGCAGCGACTCGAGGCGCGCGTCGACGTCGCGGAAGTGGAAATCGATCGCGAGGATCTTCTCGTACACGTCGACCGCCGCGAGCGCCTGGCCCTGCGCCTCGAGCGTCATCGCGAGCTCGTAGTAGAGCTCTGCATTCGCCGCCGAGATGGGCGCGCCGCCGAGCGCCTGCTCGAGCTTCTTCTGCGCGAGGCCGTGCTTGCCCTTCTTGCGGAAGATCCCGCCCAGCAGCGCGGCGGCCTCGGCAAAATCCGGCGAATCGGCGCCGACTTGCTGAAGGCCCTTGATCGCCTCTTCCTCTTGGCCCGAGCGCACGAGTACGCCGGCTGCGGCTACGTGGGCGCCAGCTTGCGTCAGGTAGCGCGCCTCGCGGGCGCCGTTGCCGAGCTGCGCTGCGCACTCCGCAGCCTCCTTGAACTGCCTCGCCTTCTCGTAGGCCGCAGCCGCGCGTTCCCACTCCTGCGAGAGCCGGAACATCTCCGCTGCGCGCACGGAATCGCCGCCGCGCTCGTACGCCTCCCCGGCCTGCTTCCAGTCCTCTTTCGCGCGGTACAGATCTGCGGCCGCGCCGAAATCGCCGGCCTCGAGCAGCAGCGCCGCCGCCTCTTCCTCGCGCCCCTTCTCGCGCAGGTACTCGCCGAGCATCTGCGCCGCGGCCGTGTTCTCACCCAGCTTGCGGAGACACTCGGCGGCCTTCGGGATGTTGCCCGCGCGTTGATGGAGGTCGGCCGCGCGCTCGTGAAGCTCCGACCGCTCGGCGAGCTCGGCCGCGGCCGCCCAAGCCTGGCCATTCGTGAGGGCGCGTAGCGCTGCCTCCACGTCGCCGGCCTGCTCGTGGAGCTTTGCCGACTGCAGCACGAGCTTCCTCAGCTCCTTTGCCCGCTCGCGATCTTGCGCCGCCGCCGGGTTGTTGAGCTCGTCCTCGAGGGCTTTGCCGACCGCCTCCGCCGCGCGCTTCCAGTCTTGAATCTTCAGGAATTGCTGCGCCGCGTGCCGGTAGAACTCGCAGCGCATGTAACACTCGCCCGCGAGCTTCGGGTTGTTCGCTTTCTCGTACATCTCGCCGGCGACGCTCATGCGTCCCGCCTTGCGGTAGCAGTCCGCCGCTTTCTCCCAGTGATTGCGCGCCGCATACAGCCCCGCGGCGCTCTCGAAGCGGCCGGCTTGCGCGAACAGCTCTGCGGCCTCCTCGAATTTGTCCTGGTCCTTGCGAACCTCGGCCGCCTTCTCGATCTCGCGCGCCTCGACGAAGTACTTGACCGCCGCGTCGTGCAACCCGCTGTCGGCGCACAGCTCACCCGCAGCGACGAGATCGCCCTGCTTGGCGAGCGTCGCGGCGGCCTTCTCGGCGCGCTTCAGCGCCTTCGCGGGGAGCTTCTGGGGCTGCGCGGGCGTCGCGTCGGCCGAAGCCGATTTCTTCTTCGGGGCGCCGTCATCCGCAAATTTGTTTGCCGCGGCCAAGCAGGCAATGGCCGCTGCAGCCAGCGCGCCGCCAGGAACTGTGCCGATCAGGAGCGCGGCGGTCTCCGCGAACCCGATCGCTTCGAGCACGCCTCGTAGGGGTCCATCGAGCGCAACGACCACGGCGTTCTCAGGCGCGAAGCTCAGGCCGAGGCTCCACGCCGCGAGCGTGAGCAGGACGAGGGCCAGCAATGTCGCGACGGCGCGGATCATCCGCGCTCCTATCGGCAGGGAGCGGCCTGGGGCTGAGTCCTGGCTTGCGAATTCCCGGACGGCGCCGTCGCCGCCGCGGGCTAGAAGAGGTGCCCCTGCCTGCCGCCCGCCGGGACCGCGATGCCGAGATGGTCGAAGGAGCGGCGCGTCGCCACGCGGCCGCGCGGCGTGCGGTCGAGGAAGCCGCCTTGGATCAAGAACGGCTCGACGATGTCCTCGAGCGTGCCGCGATCCTCGGAGAGCGCCGCCGCGAGCGTCTCGATGCCGACTGGGCCCCCGCCGAACTTCTCGATCAGGGTGAGCAGGAGCGCGCGGTCGAGCTTGTCGAAGCCTGCCGCGTCGACATCCAGCCGCTCGAGCGCATAGCGCGCCACCGAGGCGCTGATCGGCGCCTCGGCGCCGTGGTCGACGGAGGAGAAGTCGCGCACCCGGCGCAGCAGCCGGTTCGCGATGCGCGGCGTCCCCCGCGCGCGCTGGGCGATCTCGCCCGCTGCGTCGGGCTCGAGCCCGATCGCGAGGACCCGCGCCGAGCGCACGAGCACGCCGACGAGGTCGGCCGTCGGGTAGTAGTCGAGCCGCGCCGACCAGCCGAAGCGATCGCGCAGCGGCGACGTCAGCAAGCCCGCGCGCGTGGTCGCGCCGACCAGCGTGAAGCGCGGCAGGTCGATGCGCAGCGAGCGCGCGCTCGGCCCCTGCCCAATCAGGAGGTCGAGCTGAAAGTCCTCCATCGCCGGGTACAGCACTTCCTCGACTGCGGCGGGGAGGCGGTGGATCTCGTCGATGAACAGCACGTCGTTCGGCTCGAGGTTCGAGAGCAATGCGGCGAGATCGCTCGCGCGCTCGAGCACCGGCCCGCTGGTGGCGCGGAACTGGGCGTTCATCTCGCGCGCGACGATGCGCGCGAGGGAGGTCTTGCCGAGGCCCGGCGGCCCGTAGAACAGCAGGTGGTCGAGGCACTCGCCGCGTTGCTTCGCCGCCGCGATGAAGACCGCGAGGTTCTCGCGCAGGCGATCCTGGCCGACCATCTCGGCGAGCGACTGCGGCCGCAGCTTGTCTTCGATGGCCGCCTCGCCGGGCAGCGGGGCCGGCGCGAGCTCGCTGCGCTCCGCGGGCGCGCTCATCGGCATTCCTCCGAACGCCCTGCGGTGACGCGTTTCGCACGCGGAGGCCACTGTTCGACTCCGCTCGGCTGCGCCTCGCTGCGCGCTTCGCTTGCCGTCATCGCGCGAGCCTGCGCAGCGCGGCGCGCACGAGCTCGCCGAGGCCGGTGCTCGCGCCGAGCTCCTCGATCACCTCGTCGGCGACGCGCTCGGCCTTGGGCCGCGGCGTCTGCAGGTTGAGCAGCGCGGAGATCAGCTGCGCGCGCGCCGCCTCGTCTTCGCTCGCGGGCGCGCGTGCGGGAGACGCTCCGGCCTCGAGCAGACCCGTCAGCTCGTCGACGCGATCGCGCAGCTCGACGCAGATCTTCTCGGCGAGCTTGGTGCCAACGCCCGGCACGGTGCGCAGCGTGGCGAGATCGGTCGCGCGAATCGCGCGCACCAGCGCTCCCGCCTCGATGCCGGAGAGAATGCGCTGCGCGAGCTTCGGCCCGACGCCGCTCGCGTGCAGCAGCAGCTCGAACGCGACGCGCTCGGCCTCGCTCGCAAAGCCGAAGAGCACGAGCGCGTCTTCGCGCACGTGCGTGAAGATGCGCAGCGCGACGATCTTCCCTTCGTCGGGCAGCTGCCCGAAGGTCGAGAGCGGGATCCAGGCCTCGTAGCCGACGCCGTGCACGTCGATCACGACGCGCGTCGGCGAGCGCTCGAGCAGCACGCCTTCGAGTCGCGCGATCATCGCGCGCTCCGCAGCACGAACTGCGCGGCACGCGCGCGGCGGCGCGGTCGCGACGCGCTCTCTTCCCACAGCTTGCGCGCGGCGCTGGCCGTCGCCGTCGCTGCCTCTTCGCCGAGCTGCGCGCGGCGAGCCAGCGCGCCGTGCAGCTGCGCGCGGCAGATCGCGGCGGCGAGCGCGTCCGCAGCGTCGCGCGCGGGCAGCGCATCCAGCGCGAGCAGGCGCCGCACCATCGCCTGCACCTGCAGCTTCTCGGCTGCGCCGCTGCCGGTGACCGCGAGCTTGATCTGCTGCGGCGAGATCTCCTCGAACGGCAGCCCCGACGCGCCGATCGCCGCCAGCGCGACGCCGCGGGCTTGCCCGAGCACCAGCGCCGAGCGCGAGCTCGCGGCCACGAAGATCTGCTCGATCGCGACGCAGCTCGGCTCGTGCTCGGCGATCAGCTCCACGAGCCCCACGTAGATCTGCGCGAGCCGCGCCGCCATCGACTGCGCGCGCGCAGGCCGCAGCACACCGTGCGCGACGTGATGCATGCGCGCGCCGTCGCGCTCGACGACGCCGTAACCCGTCGCGTTCGTGCCGGGGTCGATCCCGAGAATTCGCAATGGCGACCTGCCGCGAGGAGAGAAGACGCGCGCGGGGGGATGAGCGCGCCGCGCACTGTAACGAGGATCGACGACTCGTCGCGAGCGGGGAGATCGCCGCCTGCGTCGCCGGAACTCGCGGCGGCCTCCGATGCCGCTGTTCGACTCCGCTCGGCTGCGAAGACTCCGCCTCGCTGCGCGCTTCGCTTGCCTAGGCCAAGCGCGCGAGCTCCTCCACGCTGATGTCGAAGTTTGCGTGCACGTTCTGCACGTCGTCGAGATCCTCGAGCGCGTCGGCGAGCTTCACCATCGACTCGGCGGCTTCGCCGGTGAGCGGCACCTGCGTCGACGGATGCATCGTGATCTCGGCGCTCTTCGGCGCGAAGCCGGCCTCCTCGAGCGCCCCCTTGACGCTCTCGAGCTCGTGCGGGCGCGTCACCACCGTGAACAGCCCCTCGTCCTCGATCACATCGTCCGCCCCGCCCTCGAGCGCGGCTTCCATCAGCTTGTCGCCGTCGACTCCCTCGAGAACGATGTTGCCCTTCTTCTCGAAGAGGTGGGACACGCAGCCCTGCGCGCCGAGGTTGCCGCCGTGCTTCGAGAAGCAGTGGCGCACCTCGCTGACGGTGCGCGCACGGTTGTCGGTGAGGCCCTCGATCAGCACTGCGACGCCGCCCGGGCCGTAGCCCTCGTAGACGACCTCTTCGAAGTTCGAGCCCTCGCCGCCGCCGGCGCCCTTCTGGATGGCGCGCTGGATCGTGTCCTTGGGCATGTTGGCGGCGCGCGCCTTGTCCACGACGAGGCGCAGCCGCGGGTTGCCGTCGATCTGTCCGCCGCCGAGTCGCGCCGCCGTCGAGATCTCGCGAATGATCTTGGTGAAGACCTTGCCGCGCTTGGCGTCGATTGCGCCCTTCTTGCGCCGGATCGTTGCCCACTTCGAGTGGCCGGACATGCGCGTCGCTCCTCGCAGAGGGGCACCCTCTAGCGCACGGGCCCGCGCCGCGAAACGCCGGGCGCGGGCCCGCGCGCCCCCGCCGGCTCCGCCTCAAGGCGACCCCGCCCGCGCACCGATACGACGGCCGGAGTCCCGCGCCACTCGCGCGGGCGGAGGGCGCATGGCGGAACTGGCGGTCGGCATCGATCTCGGCACGAGCAACTCCTGCGTCTCGATCGCCCGCGGCCGCAAGGTCGACGTGCTCCCGAACGCGGCGGGGGAGCGCATCACGGCCAGCGTGGTCGCCTTCCACGAAGACGGCGCGGTGCAGGTCGGCAACGTCGCGCGCGCGAACCTGATCCTCGACCCGCACAACTCGATCGCGTCCGCGAAGCGGCTGATCGGCCGTTACTCGTTTTCCGAGGAAGTGAAGAAGGCGCGCGCGATCTGCGCCTACAAGATCCTGGACGGCCCGGGCCACAGCGTCCGCATCCAGATCCGCGACGAGCTGTACTCGCTGCCCGAGATCTCGGCGATGGTGCTCAAGGAGATGAAGAGCATCGCGGAGGCGCGGCTCGGCCAGCCGGTCACGAAGGCGGTGATTACGGTCCCGGCCTACTTCAACGACAACCAGCGCCAGGCCACCAAGGACGCCGGCAAGATCGCCGGGCTCGAGGTGCTGCGGCTGCTGAACGAGCCGACCGCCGCGGCCCTCGCCTACGGCTTCGGCAAGGGCCTCACCCAGAAGGTCGCGGTCTACGACTTCGGCGGCGGCACGTTCGATATCTCCATCCTCGAAATCGGCAAGGACGTGTTCGAGGTGCTCGCGACTTGCGGCGACACGTACCTCGGCGGCGACGACTTCGACGACCGCGTGATCGACCTGCTCGCGGACGAGTTCGTCGCGCGACACGGCACGAACCTGCGCTCGGACGTATACGCGCTCGAGAAGCTGAAGGCGGCGGCCGAGGCGGCGAAGCGGACGCTCTCGGTCGAGAGTCAAGCCGAGATCTGCATCCCGGACATCGCCAAGGACGCACAGGGCAACCCGCTCACCGTCGAGCGCATCCTCACCAGTGCCGACTTCGAGCAGCTCGTCGGCGACCTCGTGCTGCGCACGTTCAAGGTGTGCGACGAAGCGCTGCAGCAGGCGGGCCTCGTCGCGCGCGATCTCGACGGCGTGATCCTCGTGGGCGGACCGACGCGCTTGCCGCTGATCCGCAATCACGTGAAGGCCTACTTCCAGCAGGAGCCGCGCACCGACGTCGATCCCGACGAGGTGGTCGCGATGGGCGCCGCGATTCACGCTGCGGCGCTGGTCGGCGACGTCGTCACCGAGGAGGCCGCCGGCGGCGGCGCGTTCCTGCTCGACGTGACCTCGCTCTCGCTGCGCATCGGCGTCGCGGGCGGCCTCGCCGAATCGGTGATCGAGCGCAACACGCCGGTGCCGATCGAGCAGTCGCGCTCCTTCACCACCACGCAGGACAACCAGGAGCGCGTGCAGATCCGCGTTTATCAGGGCGAGTCGCGCCGCGCCGAGGAGAACGAGCTGCTCGGGCAGTTCGACTTCTCGGGCTTCAAGCGCGCGCCGCGCGGTCAGGTGCGCATCGACGTGACCTTCGAGATCAACGCCGACGGCATCCTCAGCGTGCAGGCAAAAGATCAGGAGACGGGCAAGGTCGCGTCGACGACGTTGACCTTCTCGTCGGGCCTCTCCGGCGGCGAGCTCGATTCGATCCTCGAGGCGAACCGCACCGGCCGCGTGCAGACCGAGGTCGCTGCGGATGCCGAGATCGAGGCGGCACTGCCGCCCGCTCCGAAGGCGGCACCGAAGCCGGCGCCGTTCGCCGCGAGAGCGACCCCGCCCCCCGCGAAGGCGGCGCCGCCGGCTCCGAAGCAAGCCGCGGCACCGGCGCGAGCGCCTACGGCTGCGCCGAAGCCCGCGGCGACGCCGAGGCCCGCGCCCGCGGCGGCCCCCGCGCCCGCCGCAGCAGCGAAGCCCGCGGTCGCCGCGAAGCCCGCTGCACCGCCGATGCCCAGGCCCGCCGCGCCTGCGGCGCCGAAGCCGGTCGCCGCGCCGGCGCCGGTTGCAGCCGCGACCGCTCCCGAAGACGTCGACGTCGTCGAGGACGGCTCGAGCGACCTGATGGATCTCGAGGATCTCGGCCTCGATCTCGAGACGACGCAGCCGAGCGCGGTCTCGGCCGAGCCGGCCGAGGCACTTCCCGTGGAAGGGGACGAGCTCGATCTGGTCAGCGACCTCGATGCGCTCGCCGAAGCTTCCGCCGTCGAGGAGTCCGATCTCGAGGGCATCGAGATCGACGCGAACGGCGATCCGTCGCAGCCGACCGAGCTGATGACGGGCGCGGAGAGCTTGTTCGATCACGGCGCCGATCTGTCGCGCTACCACCGCGACGACGAGTGAGGCGCGCGTGATCTCCGCGGCGGAAGTGCGCACCCTCGCGAAGCTCGTCGACGAGCTGAACTACTACCAGCTGCTCGAGCTGGCGCCGGGCGCTCCGGCCTCCGCCGTGAAGCAGGCGTACTACGCCGCCTCGCGAAAACTGCACCCCGATGCGAATCGCCACCTGGCGGGCGAAGACCGCGACGCCCTCGACCGCATCGCCAAGCGCATCAGCGAGGCTTATCAGGTGTTGCGCGACCAGCGCCGCCGGCAAGCGTACGACGAGCAGGTCTCGGGCGGCTCGACGCGCATGCCCCTCGCCGAGGCCGATGCCCGCGCCGACAAACAGGCGCTCGACGACTACCTCGGCAAGACGCCCAACGGCCGCCGCTTCTTCGGCCTCGCACGCGCCGACCTCGACCGCGGCGACCTCGCCTCCGCCGCGCGCAACATGAAGATGGCGCTCACCTTCGAGCCCACGAACGAGGGCTTCAAGAAGAAGGCGGAAGAAGTGCGCCTCGCGCTGCGCAACGCGCCGCCGGGCACCGTGGGGCCGCCGCCGATCGGGCGCTAGGGAGCGGTCCGTCGCTTCCCCATCGCGCGGCCTCTCGATCTTCGCTTTCCTCCGTGGCGGATCGCGCCACCCGAGGAGCCCCCATGCCCGCTTCCTCCGAAGATTTCGTCACCGTCGCCGCGTCATTGGGATCGATCGACAAGCTCGGCGTCCCGGAGCTGCGGCTGATGTTTCGGCTCGAGAACTCGGGCGAGACCTTCTACAACCGGATCGCGGAGCGGATCGCGAACGGCGCGGCGGCAGATCTGCTGCGCAAGAACGCGCGCGAGGAGCGCGGCCACGCCGAGCGG
>DATBRS010000125.1:0-47784 GCA_036560185.1 Myxococcota bacterium | reverse complement strand
CGCGCGAGGATTTGGTGCGAGACGCCTTCGATCTCGGCGTCGGGGACGAGCACCTCCATCAGGCGGTAGCTGCCCGCCTCGACCACGGTGCTCGATCCGGTGGAGCGCTGGCGCACCGCGTCGGCGGGCACGGAGGCATCGCGCGCGAACGCGACGATCTGCGCCGCGATCGCCGCCGCGCGCACTTCCGCGGGATACACGCTGACGCCGCGGACGCGCATCAGCACGGCGCCGTCCACGACGACCGGCGCCGTTTGCTGCTTGCTCGGCTCCGCCGGGGCCGCGGCCTGCGCGAAGGCGGGAGCGGCCAGCAACCACAGCGAGGCGAGCGTTCCTGCGAGGAAGCGGCGGCTCGGCATCATGTCTCCTCGCGCGAGAGAGGCAGGGCGCCGCCACCATACCCCGGTCGGCCCGTGATTTCGGCGAGCTGTTACGCGGAGCAGCGGCGCGCAGTCGCGCTCAGCGCCGCATTCCGGGCAGTTCCTCTCGGAGCGGCCAGTCCGTCACCAGCGCGCGGCACGCGCCCAGCGGCCGCGCCGAGTGCCGCGTGCTCGGCGGCACGACGACGGCGCAGCCGGCCCGCACGATGCGCTCTTCACCGGCGACCATGAGCGCGATCTCACCGGAGACCACGTTCCAGACTTCTTCCTGTGGGTGGTCGTGCTCGTGCAGCGGCGCGGCGCCGTCGGCGATCTCCCAGATCGCGAAGGTCATGTGGGCGGAGTGGAAGAACGAGCCGCTCCAGCCGGGGAGCGGCGCGCCGCGCAGCATCTGGTCGCGCTCGATGAACACGCGCGGGACGCTAGCCCGCGCGCGGCGGCGGGCGCCGCGAGCAACGCGAACCACGCACGCGCAACTCGCTGGCAACGCGTGCGCGCGAGTGACGCGCCTCGGCGCACCGGGTGACGCTGCGCGGCGCCTCGCGCGCGCGAAACGGCTCCGGCGCGCGCGCTGGGTCCGGCACGGTTCGTGCTCTACCTCGCTCCATCGTTTCGAGGAGAGGTTCCATGCGTCATCTGGGAATCGCGCTGATGGGTTTGGGTGGCTTGCTCGTGGTCGCGGCCTTCGTGCCGCACCTGCACAACGACGTGCTGAAGTACGTGCTCACGGGGCTCGGCCCGTGCGTCGGCGGGCTCGGCGCGTGGCTGAAGCAAGAGGCCGAGGGCGGCGCGGCGCGCGCGAAGTAGCGGCTAGGCCCGGAGCCGCTGCGCGAAGAACGCGAGGATCTCGTCGCGCGCGGCGCGCGTCGGCTCGCCGTCGCGATCGATCAGGTGCGACGTCACGACGCTGTGCGGGTTCTTCATCAGCGCGTCGGGGTTCGCCGCGGAGTCCGGCAGCACGCGCGCGACGAAGCGGTCGCCGAGCGCGGCCTGATAAGCCGCGAAGCGTTCGGCGCGGCAGAACGAGTCGCCCGCGAAGCGGTAGGCGAGCACCGTCAGGTCCTCGCGCTGCATGCGCGCTTTCACCTGCGCGAGCTCGCTCGGCGAGATGTGCATGCCGGCGGCGTCGGTCATCGGCAGCGACGGCTGCGAGAGCACCGGCGCGAGCACCGCGGGCTCTAGCATCAGCGAGAGCGCGAAGTTGCCCGTGAAGCACATGCCGATCGCGCCGACGCCCTTGCCGCCGCAGAGCGGGAACGCGTGCGCCGCGAGCGCGCGCAGCCAGTCGATCACGGGGCTCGATTCGTTCGCGGCGAACGCTCTGAACTCGCGGCTGACGCAGCCGCGCAGCATCGTGAGCACCGCGCGCGGCATGGTCACGGTCGCGCCCGCGCGCCCGAACAAGTCGGGCATCCAGACCGTGAAGCCGGCGTCGCGCACCCAGCGCGCGAAGCGCGAAACGTGCGGATAGATGCCCGGCATCTCGGCCATCACGATCACGGCGGGCCCGCTGCCCGCGACGAACACGCGCTTCCGCTTGCCGAGGAACTCGAGCTCGCGCACGTCGAAGTCTTCGAGCGCGTCGTCCTTCGTGAGGTCGCGTTCCGGAGTCGGCGTGCGCTGCAGTGTCATGGGGGTCGTCATGCCGCGCACGCTATCACGCGCATCGCTCGGCTCGCGCGGCATAGAATGCGCTCCCGCAAAGGAGTCCGCGCATGGCCGCACCGCTCGATGGAATCCGCGTGATCGAGGTGGCGAACTGGCTCGCGGCGCCGGCCGCCGCTGCGTTGATGGCCGACCTCGGCGCCGAAGTCATCAAGGTCGAGCCGCCCGAGGGCGACGTGTACCGCGCCTTCCAGCTGAGCTCGATGGGCTACCAGCACGAGTTCGCCGGAAACTATGCGTTCGAGCTCGACAACCGCGGCAAGCGCTCGATCACCGTGGCGCTCGACAAGCCGGGCGGGCCGGAGCTGGTGAAGCGGCTCGCGCGCGACTGCGACGTGTTCCTCACCAACCTCGTGCAGACGCGGCGCGAGAAGTACGGCCTCGGCTTCGACGACGTGCGCGCGGTGAACGCGCGCCTCGTCTACGCCTCGTTCAGCGGCTACGGCGTGCGCGGGCCGGACCGCGGGCGCCCGGGCTTCGACTACGCCGCGTTCTGGGCGCGCTCGGGCCTGATGAGTCTGCTCGGCGAGCCGCCCTCGCCGCCCCCGCTCTGCCGCGGCGGCCAGGGCGATCACACCACCGCGCTCAACATCCTCGCCGCGGTGCTCGCGGCGCTGCGCCTGCGCGATCGCACCGGCGAAGGCCAGCACGTCGAGGTGACGCTGCAAGGCACGGGCATCTGGACGCTCGCGGGCGACGTGCAGGCCGCGCTGATCGCGCGCGAGAACCCGAAGCGGCACGTGCGCACGCAGCCCGCCAACCCGATCTGGAACAGTTATCAGGCGAAGGACGGGCTCTGGGTGCTGCTCGTGATGCCGATGCCCGACCCGTACTGGCCGAAGTTCTGCGCCGCGATCGAGCGGCCCGAGTGGGCGGACGATGCGCGCTACGACAGCCTCGCCAAGCGCCGCGAGCACTCGGTCGACCTCACGCGGCAGCTCGACGCGATCTTCCTCCAGCACCCGCGCAGCCACTGGGCGCAGCGCTTCGACGCGCACGGTCTGATCTGGGCGCCGGTCGCGACGCTGACGGACGTGATCGACGATCCGCAGGTGCGCGAGATGGGCTGGTTCACGCCGATCGACAGCCCCGCGCTCGGCAAGTTCGAGACGGTCGGCACGCCGTTCAAGCTGTACGGCGCCGACGTCGGCCCGCGCGGCGCGGCTCCGGCCGCCGGCGAGCACACGTTCGAGGAGCTGACGCGCCTCGGCCTCAGCGACGATGAACTCGCAAAGCTCGCCGAGGCGGGCGTGATCGGGTAGCCCGCGCTCAGGCCCCCAGCTCGTACGCATCCAGCCGCGGCTTCGACATCTCGTCGATGAAGCGCTGATACGTGAACGGCCACACCGCCGGGACGCCGCGCGAATCGAGGTACCAGCTGCGGCAGCCGGTCGCCCAGATCGTGTTCTTCGCGGCGGCGTCGAACTCGGCGCTGAAGCGCGCCATCGCGGTCTCGCTCGCGCTCACCGCGCGCGCGCGCCCGGCGCGAATCTCGGCGACGAGCTGCAGGATGTAGTTCAGCTGCATGTCGGCGATGGTGATCAGGGAGAAGTTGCCGACCGGGCCGTTCGGGCCGTTCAGCATGAACAAATTCGGGAAGCGCGGGATCGAGATCGACAGATACGCGTTCGGCCGCTGCGCCCAGACTTCGTTCAGCTTCACGCCGCCCGCGCCCGTCACCTCGATCGGGCGCAGGAAGCGGTCGACGCGGAAGCCGGTCGCCAGCACGAGCACGTCGAGCTCGTGCAGACGTCCGTCCTTGGTGCGCACGCCGCGCGGCTCGACGCGCTCGATCCCCTCGGTCACGAGCTCCGCGTTCGGCCGCTGGATCGCGGGATAGAAGTCGCCGGAGATGATCAGGCGCTTGCACGCGGCGCGGTAATTCGGGCGCAGCTTCTCGCGCAGCACGGGGTCCTTCACCGCGCTCTCGAGATGCTCGCGGCAGGTCGCCTCGAGGTTCCGCATCTGCTCCGAGCTCGCGTCGACCACGCCGTTCGAGAAGGTCTCGTGGAAGACGCGCGTCATCTCCGCGGCCATCGTGCGCAGCGCGGCCGGATCGCGGCGCAGCGCCGCCTTCTCCTCGTCCGTGTACGCCGGGTTCTCCTGCGGCGCGACCCACTGCGGCGTGCGCTGGAAGAGCGAGTACTTCGCGGCGCGCGGCGCGAGCGCGCCGGTGATCTGGATCGCGGTCGAGCCGGTGCCGATCACGCCGATGCGCTTGCCGTCGAGAGGAACGGAGTGATCCCAGCGTGCGCTGTGGAAGCGCGCGCCCGCGAAGGAATCGAGGCCCGCGATGTCGGGAATCATCGGGTGATGCAGCACGCCGGTCGCGGCGATCACCACGTCGGCCTCGTCGCGCTTGCCGCTCTTGAACGAGATGCGCCAGCGCCCGTCCATGAAGTCGAGTCTCTCGACCTCTTCGTTGAACTGGATGCGCGGCAGCACGCCGTGCTTGCGCGCGACGCCCTCGAAGTACGCACGGATCTCGGCGCCGGGCGAGAAGCGGTGGCTCCACTCCGGGTTCGGCTCGAAGGCGTAGCTGTAGATGTGCGACGGCACGTCGCAGGAGAGGCCGGGGTAGGTGTTCTCGCGCCAGGTGCCGCCGACCGAATCGCCCTTCTCGTAGATCACCCAGTCGTCGTAGCCCGCCTCGCGCAGGCGGATCGCGCTGAGCACGCCCGCCATGCCAGCGCCAATAACAACGAAGCGAGGATTGCGAGGGGTGGACATGCCGGGCTCCGGGAGTGGGCGGTCACGATTAGAACGCGTTGCAATATCGCGGAAAGCCGGGAAGCGCGGCAAGCTTGCGCGCTCGGAAACTCGAAAGGACACGGCAATGGAGCGCTTCGACGGCAAGATCGCGGTGATCACGGGCGGCGGCACCGGCATGGGCCGCGAGCTGGCCCGGCAGCTGGCTGCGGAGGGCTGCCACATCGCGATGTGCGACGTCTCCGCCGAGAACATGGAGCAGACCAAGGCGCTGTGTGCGCGCGCGAACCGCGACGTGCGGGTGACGACGTTCGTGGCGGACGTCTCCGATGAAGCGCGCGTCCTCGCCTTCCGCGACGCCGTCGCGAAGGAGCACGCGATGAAGTGCGTGCACCTCGTGTTCGCGAACGCCGGCATCGGCGGCGGCGGCAGCTTCGTCAGCGACGCGCGCGACGAATGGGATCGCACCTTCGCGGTGTGCTGGAACGGCGTCTACTTCACTGCGCGCGCGTTCGTTCCGATGCTCGTCGCCGCGCCCGAAGGCCATCTCGTGAACACCAGCAGCGTGAACGGCTTCTGGGCCTCGCTCGGACCGCGCAGCGCGCACAGCGCCTACAGCGCGGCGAAGTTCGCGGTGAAGGGCTTCAGCGAGGCGCTGATCAACGATTTCCGCGTGAATGCGCCCCACGTCTCGGTGTCGGTCGTGATGCCGGGGCACATCGGCACGGCGATCGTGCAGAACTCCGCGAAGGTGCTGGGGCGCGATCCCAAGGAACTGCCCGAGGACAAGCTCGTCGAGGCGCGCGACCGCATGACGCGCATGGGCCTGCCGGTGGGTGGGCTCTCGCCCGAGCAGATCCGGCAGGCGCTGATCTTCGCCGGCGACAGCTTCCAGAACGACGCGCCCACCACTGCCGCCGAGGCGGCGCGGATCATCCTCGACGGCGTGCGCCAGAAGCGCTGGCGCATCCTCGTCGGCCAAGACGCGCAGGTGCTCGACCGGCTGGTGCGCGAGGCGCCCGAAGACGCCTACGACGAGCCGTTCATGCAGAAGCTCGTCGCGGAAGCGAATTGGAAGCTCGGCGCGTAGCGGTGTCTGCGCGCGGGATCGCACTCCGCCCCTAGCGACCCGCGGCTCGATGCGGTGCAATCGCGGCTCTCAGAGGGGGCGCTCGCATGGATCTGTCGCGGCCGACATTTCGCATCACCGAGTCGAACGAGAAGATTCAACGCGCGCTCGCGGAGGCGCAGCTGCCTTCCCTGCTGCCCGCGCTCGTTCACCTCACTGGCGATCTCAGCCTGCTGCGCGACGACCTGCGACTCGACACGACTTCGTTGGTCGGGGATCCGAGCGGCTTCCTCGGTGGCGAGCCCGCCGCGGCGCGTGCCCGCGAGCTCGCGCTGAATGCGCTCGCGAAGTATCGCGATGCGGGCTGCCCGGCGCCGAAGGCCCCGAGCGACGATTTGCTGCGCGGGATCCTGAAGTGGATCCAGCCCGACGCGAACGTCGAGCCCTATCTGCCGCTGATCAAAGAAGAGCTCTCGGTCGGCGAGGCCGACCTGCGCGCGCCGACCTGGCACAAGGATCAGGTGGCGCGGTCCCGAGATTTCCGGGTCGCGATCATCGGCGCCGGCATGTCGGGCCTGCTGGCGGCGCATCGCCTGCAGCAGGCAGGAGTGCCGTGCGTGGTCCTCGAGAAGAACGCCGAAGTCGGGGGCACCTGGTACGAGAACACGTATCCCGGCTGCCGCGTCGACGTCGCGAACTCGTTCTTTTCCTATTCGTTCGCGCAGAAGTCCGACTGGCCGAATCATTATTCGACGCAGCCTGCGCTGCTCTCTTACTTCCGCGAGTGCGCGGATCGCTTCGGCCTGCGCAAGTCGATCCGCTTCGACACGGAGGTGCTGCAGGCGAGCTGGCAGGAGAGCCGCGCGCTCTGGAGCATCCGCGTGCGCAAGCGGGGCGGTCAGGAAGAAGTGATCGAAGCGAACGCGCTGATCAGCGCCGTCGGGCAGCTGAATCAGCCGAATCTGCCAGAGATCGAAGGCCGGCAGAAGTTCGCGGGGCGGTCGTGGCACTCGGCGCGCTGGAATCACGCCGTCGACCTGAAGGGCAAGCGCGTCGCCGTGATCGGGACGGGTGCGACCGCCGCGCAGTTCGTGCCCGTGATCGCTGAGCAGGTGGCGCGGCTCGACGTCTACCAGCGCACGCCGAACTGGCTGCTACCCGCGCTCGACTATCACGCCGAGATTCCGGCAGGCCAACGCTGGCTGTTCTCGCACGTCCCGCACGCCGGCCACTGGCATCGCATCTGGCTGTTCTGGCGCACCGGCGACGGCATGTTCCTGCCGCGCGCGCGCGTCGATCGCAGCTGGACCGGGCGCCAAGACAGCGTGAGCGCGGGCAACGAGGAACTGCGCACGCTGCTGGCGCAGGCGCTGCGCGAGCAGCTCGCCGATCGCCCCGACCTGATCCCGAAGGTGGTCCCGAACTATCCGCCCGCGAGCAAGCGCATCCTCGTCGACAACGGCGTGTGGTGTCAGGCGCTGAAGCGCCCCAACGTGAACCTGATCACGGACGGCATCCGCGAGATCACCGCGAGCGGAGTCGTGACGAAGGACGGTACCGAGCGACCGGCGGACGTGATCATCTACGCGACCGGCTTCCAGGCCTCGAAGTTCCTCACGCCGATGCAGGTGCTGGGGCGCGACGGCGCGGACTTGCACAAGCAGTGGGACGGGAACGCGCGCGCCTACCTCGGCCTGGTCGCGCCGAACTTTCCGAACTTCTTCTTCATGTACGGGCCGAACACCAACATCGTGGTGAACGGCAGCATCATTTACTTCTCCGAGTGCGAGATGCACTACATCGTGAATGCGATCCGGCTGCTGCTCGAGCAGGGAAAACGATCGCTGGATTGCAAGCGCGACGTTCATGACCGCTACAACACGCGGATCGACCAGGGCAACCTCGAGATGGCGTGGGGCGTCTCGAAGGTGAGCAGCTGGTACAAGAGCGCGAGCGGACGCGTTGCGCAGAACTGGCCGTTCACGCTGCTCGAGTATTGGCAGCAGACGCGCGCGGTGAATCCCGCGGACTACGTCCTTTCATGAAAACTCGAATCGACGATGCGCTGCGCGAGACCTTCCACCGCGACGGCGTCGTGTGCCTGCGCGGGTTGTTGGGGGAGCGCGAGCTCGCGGACGCGCTGCGCGCCTACGAGTGGAGCCTCGCGAATCCGAGCCCGAGCGCGAACGACTACACCGGCGGCACCGGGCGCTTCTATCAGGATCTCGCGAACCGAAGGGCGCAGCCCGTCTACCGCGAGCTCGTGCACGCGACGCCCGCGGCCGACGCCGTGGCCGCGCTCTGGAACGCACCCGACGTGTGGTTCATGTACGAGCAGGTGTTCCTCAAGGAAGGCGGCGACACGCGCCGCACGCCCTGGCACCAGGATTCGTCCTACCTCCCGGTGGACGGCGAGCAGATCGCGGTGGTGTGGATCTCGTTCGACGCGGTCGAGCGCGAGAGCTCGCTCGAGTTCGTGCGCGGCTCGCACCACGGGCCGATGTACGACGGCTCGCGCTTCGATCCGGCGGACGACACCGCGCCGATCTACGGCGACGGCTCGCTGCCGCGGCTGCCGAACATCGAGGCGAATCGCGGCGCGTTCGAGATCGTGTCGTTCGGCGTCGAGCCCGGCGACGCGGTCGTGTTCCATCCGGGGCTGCTCCACGGCGGCGCGGCCACGAAGACCGGCGCGCGCCGGCGCACGCTGTCGCTGCGCTTCTTCGGCGCCGACGCGCACTACGCGAGCCGGCCGTTCCTCACCGACAAGCTGATTCCCGAGGCCAAGGCGACGAGCGTGTTCCAGCTGCTCTCGGGACGCCTCGCGCCCGGCGACGCCTTCCGGCACCCGGAGTTCCCGAGAGTGAGGCCGAGGCCCGCGGCATGACGGCGCAGTGGCCCGTCGTCTCCGGCGCGAAGCCGCGACTCGGACACTACGAAGAGTTCAACGCGCATCCCGCCAACTTCATGCTGCGCGCTTGGCGCGAGTGCGGCGAGATCGCAGAGTTCGACCTCGGCGGCATGCGCAACGTGCTGCTCAGCAGCCCCGCCGCGTACGAAGCCGTCTTCCGTGCGCCCGACGACCAGCTCTCCGCCTCCGAGCCCTACCGCTTCATGGTCCCGGTGTTCGGCGAGGGCATTCAGTTCGGCGCGCCGCTCGAGATCGAGCGGCAGCAAGTGAAGATGCAGTCGAACGCGCTGCGCGTGGACCGCATGAAGAGCTACGCGCGCGTGATCGCGCGCGAGGTCGAGGATTGGGTCGCGCGCTGGGACGACGCCGGCGAGAAGGACTTCTACGACGAGCTCAAGGAGCTGGTGCTGCGCACCTCGACGCACTGCCTGATGGGCGGCGAGTTCCGCGCGAAGCTGACCGACGAGTTCGGCGCGCTCTACCAAGACCTCGAGCACGCCGTCTCCGCCGCTTCGATCGTCGACCCCTACGGGCAGCAGGACGCGTTCGCGCGGCGCGACCGCGCCCGCGCGCGCCTCGTCGAGCTGATCAGCGCCGTGATCCACGAGCGCCGCCGCAGCGGCGCGCAGTCGCCCGACATGCTGCAGTCGTTCATGGAGGCCGCGTATCTCGACGGCCGGCGCCTGACGGACGACGAGATCGTCGGCATGGTCATCTGGATCATGTTCGCGGGCTTCCACACCAGCTCGAACACCGCGACCTGGACGATCGTCGAGCTCGCGCGTCACCCCGAGCACGGCGCGCGCGTGGCGCGCGAGATCGACTCGGTCTACGCGCCCGGTAGCGAGCTCGCACACGCCGCGCTGCGCGAGCTGCCCGCGCTCGAGCGCTTCGTGTTCGAGGTGCTGCGGCTGCATCCGCCGCTCGTCACGCTGATGCGGCTCGTGAAGCGCGACTTCGCGCTCGAGCACGTCGTAATTCCGGCGGGCCTCAACGTCGTCGTGTCGCCGTACGTCGCGCACCGGCTGCCGGAGAGCTTCGCGCACGCCGAGCGCTTCGATCCGGAGCGTGCGTTTCCGGAGAACGTCTTCGCGTACATCCCGTTCGGCGGCGGGCGCCGTAAGTGCGTCGGCAACGCCTTCGCGCTGCTGCAGGTGAAAGCGATCTTCGCCGCGCTGCTCGCGCGCTACGAGTTCGCGCTGGTGGACGCGCCCGAGACGTATCGCGACGAGATGCCGTCGCTCATCCTGCGCACGAGCGAGCCGTGCCGGCTGCGCTTCCGGCGGCGAGCCCGCGCGTGACGATGCGCGTGGTGATCGACCGCGAGCTCTGCCAGGGCCACGGCGTGTGCATGGACGAGGCGCCCGAGGTGTTCCTGGTGATCGAGCGCGCCGGCGACTACGCGCAGACGTCGCTGCTCGAGGAGACGCCGCCGGAAGAGCAGCGCGCGAGAGTCGAAGCCGCCGTGCGGCACTGCCCCAATCGCGCGCTGAAGATCGTCGAGACGCCCTGAGGAATCGGGGAGCGCGCCTGGGTCGGCGCTCGCTATTCCGCCGCGGGCGCGGCGCCGCGCCAGGTTTCCTCGCGCTCGTCGAACTCGGGGAGCTGCGGCGAGCGGCCGCGCGCCGCGTCGAGCTGCCAGCTCCAGAGCAGCGCCCACTTCGCGTAGGTGGCGAACGCTTGGCACAGGCAGAACGCGATGCCGACGCCGCCGTCGAGCCAGCCGAGCTGCAGCACGTACGTGCGCAGGAAGCGCCACGCGGGCCGGAACAGCACGTCGCCGAGGGAGCTCGCGCGCTTGCCGTCGCGCCACGCTTGCGCGGCGCCCCAGTGGCCGTACTTCACCATGCGCTTCAGGTAGTCGTGAAAATCCTCGACCATGAAGTGATCGAGCGGGTTCGCGAGGCTCGGCGCTTCGCCTTGCACGACGACGCGCGGATGCACGCGCGTGTTGGCGTGGCGCGCGGCGCCGCGCCGGATCAGCCGCACGACGCGGTCGTTCTGCCAGCCCGAGTGGCGGATCTCGCGGCCGAGGAAGTAGCAGCGGCGGCGCACGCCATAGGCGCCGTGCGCCGCGCCCGCGGCCAGCATCGCCTCGATCTCGGCGCGCAGCTCCGGCGTGCAGCGCTCGTCGGAATCGAGGATGAACGCCCACTCGTGGCGCGTCTGATCGAGCGCGAAGTTCTTCGCCGCTGCCGCGCCGTAGTAGGTGCGCTCCAGGAAGCGCACGTTCGGGAAGCTACGCGCGATCTCCGCCGTGCGATCGGTCGAGTGCGAGTCGAGCACGACGATCTCGTCGCACCACGCGAGGCTCTCGAGGCACGCCCGGATGTGGCGCTCCTCGTTGAAGCAGGTGACGACGCCACTCACCAGCGGCCGCGCAGACGACATGCCGCGCAATCTATCGCTCGCGCGGGCCTCACTCGAAAGCAAAGGGGGAGCAATGGGGTCTGACCCCTTTGCTTTCGGGGAGGTCAGCTCGCGTTCAGGAGCAGCGCGATGCCGGCCGCGAGCAGCGCGGCGCCGGCGAGCTCGCGCGGCACGGGCGCCTCGCGGAACACGAGGCGGCCGATCGCGAACGTGAAGAGCAGCTCGATCAGGCCGAGCGTGCGGACGTAGGCGGCGACCGTGAGTGTCATCGCGGTGAACCAGCCCGCGGAGGCGAGCGTGCCGGTCGCGCCCGCGAGGCTCGCGACGCGCCAGTTCGCGCGCACGGTCGCGAGCTGGCCGGGCTCGCGCCACGCGAGCCAGCCCCCGAGCAGCAGCGTCTGCAGCAGCTGCGCGCCGAGCAGCGTGGTCGCGGCGCTCATCAGGTAGGACGGGTGTGCGAGCGCGAGCGACGCGCTGCGGAACGCGACGGCCGAGATCGCGTAGAGCGCCCCGGACGCGACGCCGAAGCCCACCGCGGCGTCGCGCAGCCCGGCGGCGTTCGGTCGCGCGAGCGAGATCAGCAGCACGCCCGCGGTGGCGGTGCCGATCGCGAGCGCGCCGAGGCCCGAGAGCGCGGCGCCGAGCACGAGCGTCTCGAACAGCGCGGCCTGCACCGCCTCGGTCTTCGAGAAGGCGATGCCCGCCGCGAAGTTGCGGCGCGCCGTGGCTTCGAGCAGCGCCGAGGTGCCGAGGATCTGCGCGACGCCCCCGAGCGCGACCGCGCCGGCGAAGCGCGCGTTCGGCGCGGCGAGCGCGATGCCGCCGAGGAGCCAGAGCGCGCCGAGCCAGGCCGCCGCGAGCGGCACGCCGAACACGAAGCGCGTGTAGTTCGCGCCGTTCGTGCTGAGCCGGCCCTTCAGCTTGCGCTGCACGGCCGTGCGCAGGTTCTGCGCCAGCGCGGCGGCGATCGAGATCGGGATCCACAGCCAATCCGGCGGCGTCGCGAGCGCGCCCGCGAGCCGCGACGCCTCCTCGCTCACGCGGGCAGCGGGCCGGTGAGCGACGCGCGCTGCGAGATCTCGATCCAGTTGCCATCGGGATCGCGCACGAACGAGAAGCGCGCCGTCTTCCCGAGCGTGACCGCCTCGGAGCCGAGCGCGCCGCCCCGCGCGAGGATGCCCGCGGTCTCGGCGTCGCAATCCCAAACCTGGATCGTCGTGTAGCGGTAGCCGAGCCCATCGCGCGGCGCGTCGCCGCGCGCACTCGCGTCCTCACGCACCACGAACAGCGAGCCGCCGCAGCGGAACGCGCCGGGCGCCGCCTGCTCGAGCCCGAGCGCGTGCGTGTAGAAGCGCGCGTGCGCCGCGGCGTCGCGCACCGCGAGCGCGACCGCGATGCCCGTAACACCTCGCTGCCCGGGCGGCACGAGCACGACGGGGTTGCCGTCGGGATCGACGAGCTCGCGCGGCGCCGCCAGCCCCTCGCGCGCGATCCACAGCTCGCGATAGCCCGCGAGCGGATTCTTCGGAATCTCCGCATCCACCACGTTGAGCTTGAACACGGAGCCGTTCATGCCGTGGCGCATCTGCGCGAAGCCGCGCCGCACGGGTAGCCGATCCTCGAACGGCAGCCCGACCTCGCGCTGCCAGAACGCGAGCTGCTCCTCGCCGCGATTGGTGAGGATGCCGACGTCGATGCAGAGCTTCGCGAGGCGCACGGCGCGCCAGCCTATCGCGAACGAAGGGGCCGCTCCCCGGACGTCGATTGCGCGATCAATCTCGCGCGCCATGGCGATCCGCCGAGATCTGTCGCTTCCTTGCGCCTCCGGCCGCGCGGCGCGCCGCACCGAAAGGCAACTCCATGCCCTCGCTCGAGACCTACTACAAGGACCACTGGGTCGCGATCGAGCCGGAGCGCTTCGCGCGCTACGACGAGATGTTCAAGCTCGACGACAAGCGAGCGGACAAGCTGCTCGCGCCGCTCGCCTTGGCCGCTGGCCAGACGGCGCTCGATCTCGGCTGCGGGCCCGGCTACGTCGCTGCGCAGCTCGCGCGGCTCGTCGGCCCGAGCGGCCGCGTGCACGCGCTCGACGTGAACGCCGAGTTCGTCGCGCGCGCGCGAGCCGTCGCGGCAGCTGCCGGCGTCGCGGATCGCGTCGGCGTGCAGCAGCTGAGCGGCGAGCGCTTCCCGCTGTCTGACGCGAGCTGCGACCGCGCGCTCGCGAAGAACGTGCTCGAGTACGTGCCGAGCGTGGACGACACGCTGCGCGAGCTGCACCGCGTGCTGAAGCCGGGCGGCACGCTCACCGCGATGGATTCCGACTGGGCGTTCGTACTGATCGAGCCGCTCACGCCCGACGAAGTGCGCGAGCTCTTCAGCGCAGCCGCGCCCGCGTTCCGCGAGCCGCACATCGGCCGCAAGCTGCGCGCCGCGTTCCGCCGCGCCGGCTTCGCCGACGTGCGCGTCGACGTCGTCGCCTCGCCCGACGACAAGGGCCACCTGCGACCCGTCGTCGAGAACATGCTCGGCTACGCGCGCAAGTTCGGGACGCTGAGCGCGGCGCGCTGCGACGAGCTGCGCGCGCGCGTCGCAGCGGCGATCGCGAGCGGCGAATGGCTCGCGGTGCTTCCGCAGTTCGTGGTGCGCGGAGTGCGGTAGCGCGCGCTTCAGCGCGAGCGGCGCGAACGAATGGCGCGTCGTCGGCCCGAGGCCAGCGTGATGCGTGGCTCTTCGTAGTGGAAGGCGACCAAGAAGATTCTGCTGCCGCGGCCGTGCTTCGCGACCTTCAGCAGGTCGACGACGCCCTTGAAGCCGGAGCGTCGCGCGAGCTCCGGCGTGATGTCCGCGAGCTCGATCTCGAGCAGCGAGTCGACTTCGATCTCGCCGGGCGGCAGCGCATACCGACCCCCGAGCTTCACGTGGGGCTGCGTCCAGATGCGAACGCTGCAGGTGATCTCGCCGCTGCGAACGCCATCACGGAGCCGCTTCGCGAACTGCACTCCGATGCCCTCCACGCTTGCCGGCGACGCCCGACTACTTCTTCTTCCAGTAGTCGAATTCCTCCTGATACCGCGCGCCGGAGAGGTCGGTGACCTTCTCTTGGAGATACGCCTGCGCGTCCGCGATCGCCTGGTTGTAGATGCTCGGCCCGATCTCCCGAGCGAAGAACTCGAGGACGATCGCCGCCTTGAGATCTCCGATCTCGGTATCGAGCTTGTCCTCGAAGAATCGCTTGATCGAGCGGATCAAGACTTTCTCCGTCTCGGGTCGCAAATGGGTCGGCACGCGGTCTACCGCGCCACGTCCGAGAACGGCACCACTCTCGCGCTGGGCGTCTCGATCTCGCCCTCCGGCAGCATGAAGCGCCAGAACACGAGGCCGAACGGTCGCCCTTCGCTGTCGAGCCAGTTCGGCACGCCCGGATCCTCGTGCGCGATCACGACGCGGAAGCTGCCATCGGCGTCGAGCTTCACTTGCGCGCGATTCAGCGTGACCTGGCGGTTCGCGTAGTCGTAAGTCATCTGGTGGCGCGTCCAGAGGTCGACGTTCGCGCAGCGGCACTTCGGCCAGCGCGCGGTCATCACGAGCGCCTGGTCGGGGCCGATCACGTAGGGCGCCATCGAGTAGGCGGCGTCGAACGCGGCGAGTCCCATGGCGCCGGGCTTCGCGGGCTTGGGAAACTGATTGGGCACCTTCGACACGAACGCGGGCTGCTCGCGGTTGGCGAGCGGCGGCATGCCGATCGTGCGCGCGCGCACGAAGCCGGCGACGCGGCGGATCCCGATCGCGGTCGCGGCGTCGCTGGGCGCGGCCGGCAGCGGCGAATCGCCGACCACTTCGATCGAGAGCGGCACGACCCGCGAATCGTCCGCCGCGACGCAATGCTTCTCCTCGAAGTAGTGGCGCGTCGTGAGCGCGTACGCGTCGTCGGGTAGCGGCAACCAATTGCGCGCGCGCTCCGGCCCGCCGACCGCGAGCTCGAACGAGCCGTCGGCCGCGACGTCGAACTGCGTGTCGTTGATCACGCCCGCCGTCCGCCCGCTCAGGCCTCCATCGTCGGGCCCCGCCTCGACCGTGACGGAGACGTAGACCGCGCCCGCCATCTTCCCGCGCACGCGATACGCGTACTTCCCCGACACCGGCGCGTCGAAATAGATCGCGTCCGCGTTGTCGCCCGTGAACTTCCGAGTCGGCGTCACGATGCGCCGAAACGCCGGCCGCTCCGGCGTCCGCTCGAACTGCAGCGCGAGCCCACCTTGGAGTAAGTGCGCCACCGCACGTGTCGCCTCGCCGACGTCCCCGGAGCTCATCAGGTTCCACTCCGCGGAGAGGAAGCGCTGATCGACTTCCTGCAACAACCCAATCAGCTCGCGCAACGCGTTCCGTGATTCACTCGCAATCTCGGCCATCGATCATCTCCCCAAGAAAGAGCAACGAACTTCTTCTGTAGCACCACCGCCGCCCTCTCCCGCCGAAGAGCGAAGCGCGAGCGCCTCGATGGCGCACTCGCTTCGTCATCCCCCTCCCCCGCCGCACGCGCGACCAGATTCCACGCTGCGCGCCGGCGCAGGGGCGGGGCCGGGGGCGGCGGAGGCGAAATCAAGCGCAGCGAAGGCCCCCAACTCCGAGGACCGCGGTCAACTCGAAGTGCGCCCCAGCAATGCGTCCCTAATGATCACCGGAGCCGCAGCGAGCCATTCGCCTCCGCCGCCCCCGGCCCCGCCCCTGCGCCGCCTCGCACCTCCGGCTGGGGAGTCTTCGACCGCAGCCCCTAGCTCTCCGCCCGAATCCCGTAGTACGTGACATACGTCCCGAACTGCTCCCGCACCGCGTTCACGTCCAGCCCGAGCTCCTCGTACCGATACGCATGCGCCCCAAACTTCGCTTTCGGCTTGTCGCGCAGATACGTCCGAATCCGCTCGCCGTGCCCATTCGGCCAGGCCAGCCCGATCTGCTCGTACACCCGCTGCAGATTCGCCACCGGGTCGCCCATCAGGTCGAGATAGTGCGAATCCACGATCTGCTTCTCCGGCAGCGCGCCCGCCTTGCGCAGCTGGATGCCGAGCTCGAGCAGGAACTTGAACGTGCCGAGCGCGATCTGCCCTTGCTGCGCGACGTCGACCGCGTCGCTGCGCATGAAGCGCAGCGTGGCCATCAGGTTCGCGACGCTGCCGACGATCTTCGTGGGATCGCGGTGCGTGTGAATCACGCGCGCGTCCGGATACTCGGCGAACAGGGCGGGCAGCGTCGAGAGGTGCGCCGGAGATTTCAGCAGCCACTGCGGCGGCGCCGCACCGTGCTGCAGCGTCTGCAGGAAGCGCCGGTGCCCGGCGTAGAAGCGCGCGTCGAGCCCCGGCGTCGTGAGCTTCCACTGCAGATGGCTCGGCGCGTCGTACTGCATCGACCAGTAGGGCCCCGCGAAATCCACCTGCGTGAAGTGCACGCACTCGCACGGCAGGTCGTGGCGAAGCTCGTGCATGGTGATGAACTCGGGCTGGATCTCCGCCCACAGCTCCTGCTCGCTCTCGGCGAGCTGCATGCGATGCGGCACGTCGCGCGCCGGATCGGCGAGCAACGGCAGCGGGTGCGCGGCCTCCCACGCGATCGGCGCGCGCAGGCTCGGATCGAGCGCGAGCAGCTCGAGCAAGATCGTGGTGCCCGAGCGCGGCGGGCCGAGCACGAAGATCGGCGCCGCGATCGGCTCGCGCAGGATCGCCGGCCGCTCCGTCCACGCGCGCTGCAGGCGCAGCTTGGTCTGCAGCACGCGCAGCAGCTCGGCGCGGGTGAGCACCCGGCCGAGCAGGTGCAGCTGCGATTCGCGTTCGAGCGAGCTCAGCAGCGCGCGGTAGCCCGCCTCCCAGCCGGGATCGCCGAAATCGTCGAGCCCGGTCGTCGCGCGCGCGAGCGCGACGAGCTCGTCCGCGTCGAGCGAGACGACGTGTCGCGGATCGCCGACCGAGGGCCCGAACAGATTCAGGCGCCGCACCCACTGCGGGTGCTCGAGCTTCTTCAGCACTGCGAGATCTCCTCGCGGCGGCGGATCGCCGCGGCGCGGGCCGTCGCTAGCACGCTGCGGCGCGCTTCGCCTCGCGGCGCCCGCGCGAGCGTATGCTGCGCGCGAACGATCGGAGGCCCGCGATGGCGGCAGATCCTCGGCTCGATCTCGCGCAACAAGGCATCGGTATCGGCCGCGACGGTGCGATCTCGCGGCTCGCGAGCACGCGCCCGCCGCCGCGCTTCGACGGCATCTCCGTGGGCGTCGCGATCATGGATCGGCCGCCGCCGCACCTGGGCGAGATGCACCCCGATGGCGACGAGCTGCTCTACCTGATCGCGGGCCACGCCACCGTGCTGCTCGAGCGCCCGGAAGGCGAAGAGCGCATCGAGCTCTCCGCGGGTGCAGCCTGCATCGTGCCGCGCGGGCTCTGGCATCGCGTGCTCCCGCGCGGAGAGATCACGCTGCTGTACGCGACGCCCGGCCCCAACAAGGAGTGGCGCCCGCTCGGCGCGTGAGCCGAGCGCGTGGGGCTACTCGCGCGGCTCGAGCCGCAGCACGGTCGGCTCGCTCATGCGGAACAAGCTCATCAGGCGCTGGGTGACGCCGTACTTCGCCTTGAAGGCTTCCTCGACGCGAAGCGCGAGCGCCGGGTCGTCCACTTCGAACGCCACCACCGCGCTCTCGACGTCGCGCACGCGCAGCCGCACCGCCGAGCCCCGCCGGATGTTCGCGAGCCACTTGGAGTCGTTGGTGCGCACGTAGCCGGCGCCGTCGAGCACGACGATCCAGACCGGCGTCTCGCGCAGGGATCCGTCCGCGTCGCCGGTCAGGATCTCGACCACGGATTCTTCGCTCGCCGGGGTCCAGTCGAGGGTTCCCGCCGCGGCGGCGCCGGCGGCGAGCCCGATTGCGAGCGCCCAGAGCGCGCCCTTCACGAACCGCATCGAACGGATCTCCTCGCTGAAAATTGGGGCGACCAAAGTAGCCCCTCGCTGCGGCGAAGCGCGCGGAGATTCACGCAGCGCCGACTGCTTCGCGAACGCGGCGACTAGCGCGGCCGGGTCAATTGCTCGGGCGTGTACGCGACGCCGTTCTTCACCACCAGCTCGACCGTCTCGCTGTCTTCGATGCGCTCCAGCGGGTTCTTCTCGAGCACCACGAAGTCGGCGAGCTTGCCGGGCTCGAGCGAGCCGAGGTCGCGATCGAGGCCGAGCGTCTTCGCGGGATTCAGCGTCGCGACGCGCAGCGCCTCGAGCGGCGTCATGCCCGCCTGTACGAACGCCCACATCTCCCAGTGCGGGCCGAGGCCTTGCATTTGGCCGTGGCCGCCGAGGTTCACGAGCGTGCCCGCCCGCAACAAGTCGCGCGCGGACGCGGCGACGTCGAGGTGATGCCAATCCGCCGGGTCGGTCGCCATCACGCCGCGGATCCGGCCGAGCGTGTCGATGATGCTCTGGGGCACGAAGCGCGCGAGCCGCTCGTCCTTCCACAGCTCGTAGTGCTGGTGGAACCAGCGGTCGCCCGAGAGGCCGCCGTAGGCGACGAGCAGCGTCGGCGTGTATGCGGTCCCGCTCTGCGAGAACAGCTGCACCACGTCGCGCGCGAGCGGTGTGATCGGCAGCGCGTGCTCCAGCGTGGTGTGGCCGTCGAGGATCATCGTCATGTCCATCTCGAGATCGCCGCCGCCCTCCGGCACGACCAGCATTCCCTCCTCGCGCGCCGCCTGCAGGATCCACTGCCGCTGGTCGCGGCCCGGCTGCATGTACGACTTCACGCTGAACGCGCCGAACGCCTTCAGACGCCGCAGGTTCTTGCGCGCGTCGTCGAGCGATTTGATGATCGTGCGGAACGGCAGATCGGCGCCGTAGAGCACGGCGCCCGTCGAGAAGATGCGCGGGCCGGTCATCAGGCCCGCCTCGACGCGCTCGGATTGCGCGAACACCTCGTGGCTCGTCGCCGAGACGTCGTGCGTCGAAGTGACGCCGTACGCGAGATTCGCGGCGTACTTCCACGGCTGCTGCGGGTGGACGTCGAGCGTCGAGTAGTGCAGGTGCGCGTGCTCGTCGAACAGGCCCGGGATCAGCGTGCGGCCTGTTAGGTCGACGCGCCGCGCGCCGGCAGGCAGCGCCACGCCCCCCGCGGCGCCGATCGCGCGGATCCGGTCGCCGTCGACGATCAGCGCGCCGTTCTCGATCACCTCGTCGCCGCGCATCGTGACGATGCGCGCGCCGAGGTAGGCCACGACGCCGGTCGGTCTCGCGCGCGGCAGGCGCAGGTCGACTGCGATCGATTCGCTCGCGGGCAGCGGCGGCTTCTCGGCTTCCTTCTTCTTCTCGCTCGTCGCCGGTTCCTCGGGCTCGGGCTTCGGCGTGGGGAGCGCGTCGGCGAGCCGCGTCACGCGCAGCTCGGGCCCGCGCACGAAGCTGATCGCCTCGCCGCCGCGCGCCCACGCGACCCACTCGCCGCCCTCGTCCGAGAGGCGGGCCACCGGCAGCGCGCCCTCCTCGAGGCCGATCTCCACGGGCGCGTCGCTCGCGCTGGGCAGCGCCGTCACCCACGCATCGTGCTGCTCGTTGAACGCGACCCAACGCCCGTCCGGCGAGATCGCCACTTCCTCGGCGCGTGTGAAGCGCAGGTGCGCGCGCTTGTCGCCGCCGTCGAGCGTCGCGGAGTAGAGGACGGTGCGCGACGGCTGCGCGGGCTGCTCGGCGGGCTCGTCGTCGATGAAGTAGATGCGCGAGGCATCGGGCGAGAACGCCGGCCGCGGCATGCGCCGATCGCTGCCGCGATTCGCGACGCTGGCGACGTAGTGGCTCGCGCCGCCCGCGCGGCTCACCCAGCGCACCTCGAGCCACAGCTCGTCGACGAGATCGTGATCGCGGAACGTCGCGCCGCTGCCGCGCACGAACACGACGCGGCTGCCGTCGGGCGAGAAGGCGGGGTTCGCGTACTGGCCGGGCGCGTCGCTGAGGCGCACCGGCTTGCCGCCTGCGAGCGAGCGCCGCCAGACGTGGCCGCCCTCGCGATCGTTCCAGGTGGCGTAGACGAGCTCGCGGCCGTCGGGCGAGAAGCTGGGCGCCACTTCGAGATCGCTGCCCTCGCCGAGCCGGCGCGCTGCACCGCCGTGCGCCGGCATCGTCCAGATCTGGCCGAACGCCTGGAACGCGAGCGTCTTGCCGTCCGGCGAGAGCGACGGCCAGCGCAGCACGCGCGCGCGCACCTCGTCCGAGACCGCGCTGCGCGGCGTGCGCAGCGCCTCGGTGAGCCGCTGCTCGACGTGCGCGCGAAACGGAATCGCGCTCCGCCCGCCCGTCGCGACGTCGAAGCTCCAGAGCTTGTTGTCCGCGCTCGCGATCAGCGCTTTGCCATCCGGGGTGAACGCGTAGCCCGGGAAGACGCCGTGGAACGCAAAGCCCTCTTGGTTGTCGCGCTCCACGCCCTCCGCCAGCACGCGCGTGCGTCCGCTCTCCAGATCCATCAGCTCGATGCGCGTCTTCGCGCGCACGCGGCGCACGAAGGCGAGCGTCTTGCCGTCGCGCGAGAACGTGGGCGCCGCCGCGCCGCCGAACTCGCCCGTGATCGCGACCGCCTTGCCGTCGCGTCGATCGAGCCGCTCGATTTGCCAAATGCCCTCGTTGACGTTGCGGTCGTACGCGTAGCGCGCGTTCCGCGCCGAGTAGTAGACGAAGCGTCCGTCGCTGTTCGGCACGAAGCTCGGATCCGCCGCGTCCGGCGTCTTCTCGCGCTTCGTGAGCTGTACGCCCGACCCGCCCTTCACGTGCCACAGCCAGAGCTCGACGCTCGCGAGCGAAGAGGCGTCGGTGATGCGCTTGCGCCCGACCACGTACTGCCCGTCCGGCGACCACGCCGGAGCGCTCACCGTGACCTCCTTCTCGTGCGTGAGCGCGCGGGGCGCGCTGCCGTCGAGCGCGCACAGCCAGACGTTCTCGATGCCGGAGCGATCGCTCGCGAACGCGATCTGCTGGCCGTCCGGGCTGAAGCGCGGCTGCACGTCGTAGGCCGGGCCACTCGTGATGCGCCGCGCCTCGCCGCCGGCGATCGGCAGCAGGTAGAGATCCCCTAACAAGGAGAATACCAGTCGCTGCCCGTCCGGGTGCACGTCGACGTGCAGCCAGGTGCCCTCGTCCGTGTCGAACGCCACGTCGTGCGTGGGCCCGATCGGCGCGTCGACGCGCCACGGCGGCTCGGCCGTCGCATCCTCCGCGTGAGCTGCCGAAGCGACCAGACCGAGCGAGAGAACGCACGAGACGAACGAGCTGCGCACCGGTGCCCCCCGAAAGGAGGCCCCGTCTTAGCAGGACGCGCGCGCCCTGGGCCGCCGGCCTCGATCGCTAGAGGCGAGAGGTCCCGTCCTCGGCGCCGCATGGGCCGACGCGATCGCGCAGCGAGGCGCGCTGGGTCGCCGGGTTCCACACGCCGGTTCGCGCGCACGAGCCGAACATGTGGGGCAGGCCGAGCGTCTCGCCGGGCGCCGCGTGCACGAGCCCGAACTGCGCGCGCGGCCCGCGGCCGTCGAGATCGGACATCGCGGTGAGCGTGTACGCCTCGCCTTCGCCGTTCACCCCGTATTGGAAGTAGACGTCGCCTTCCGGCCGGAACCCCAACAACTGGCTGAATTCGAGCGTGTCCGCGCCCACCCAAGGACGAGCCTGCGGCCCGGGTACGCCCTCGGGCGCGCTGCCGGCCCGCACGAAGTTGCCGAGCTCGGCGAAGCGGGCCGCCTGCGCGTCGCGCAGCGCGCCGAGGTTCGTGAGCGCCTCCGCCGTGCGGTTGCGCGTCTGCAGCCGGATGAAGTTCGGCACCGCGATCGTGGCCACGATGCCGACGATCGCGACCAGCACGATCCCTTCGATCAATGTGAAGCCTTGTCGGCGCGGGGACGACACGGGGTTCTCCCTCTCGGACGGTGTGGGAGAAGCAACACTCGGGCCCACGCATCGCGCGTGCGCAACTTCTCCGCGCGAGCGCCGCAACTGCACGCGGAAGCGGCGCTGCGCGGCTCGCGAGCGAATTCGCCTCGCCCCGACGCTTTGCGTCACTTCGCACGCGCGCTTCGTCACCGCCTGGCGCGCACGGGGCTGCGCCGCCGCCCTCACGGAAGCGCGTTTGACACGCAGCATGCGGCCCGCGCATCCTCGCGCGAGCTCGAGAGGAGAGGCCATGGGCGCGATCGAGATCCACGGCGAGTGCCACCCGAAGTTCGCGCGCGTCAAGGACGCGTTCGCGAAGGAATTCGCGGACGGCAACGAGCTGGGCGCGGGCGTCGCGCTCACGCTCGAGGGCGAGTCGGTGGTCGACCTGTGGGCAGGCCATCGAGATTCCGCGCGCACGAAGCCTTTCGAGCGCGACACGCTGGTCAACGTCTACTCGACGACCAAAGGCATCACGGCGATCGCGCTGCATCGCCTGATCGACGAGGGCAAGGTCGACCTCGACGCGCCGGTGGCGCGCTACTGGCCCGAGTTCGCGCAGGCCGGCAAGGCGACGCTGCCCGTGCGTTACCTGCTCTCGCACGAAGCGGGGCTCGCTGCGATCAAGAAGCCGCTGCCGCTCGAGGCGCTGTTCGACTGGAACGTGATGACGAGCGCGCTCGCGGCGCAGGAGCCGTGGTGGGAGCCGGGCAAGGCGCACGGTTATCACGCGCTCAGCTTCGGCTGGCTCAACGGCGAGATCGTGCGGCGCGTTCGCGGCAAGCGAATCGGCGACGTGGTGCGCGAGGAGATCGCGCGGCCGCTCGGCGCGACCTTCGAGATCGGCTTCGGTCCGGAGCTCGACGCGCGTGTGTCGGATCTCGTGCCCGGCCCGGTGCATCCGCCGACGGGGCCCGTGAGCTTCGATCTCTTCAAGCTCATCGCCGAGGACCCGGAGAGCCTGATCGCGAAGGCCTTCGCGAACCCGCCGATCGCCTCGGCGAACTCGCGCGCTTGGCGCGGCGCCGAGATCCCCGGCGCGAACGGGCACTCGAACGCTCACTCGCTGGCACGCATCTACGCGCCGCTCGCGAATCGCGGCAAGGCCTTCGGCGTGCAGCTGCTCTCGAACGAGGCGATCGAGCGCGCGCGCACCCAACAAGTGGACGGCAAGGACGAGGTGCTCCCGCTGCCGACGCGCATCGCGCTCGGCTTCTTCCTGCCGAGCGCGAGCGAGCCGCTCGGCCCCAACCCGCGCGCCTTCGGCCACGGCGGTATGGGCGGCTCCTACAGCCACGCCGATCCCGAGCATCGTCTCTCGTTCGGCTACGCGATGAACCTGATGCACACCGGCGCCTGGCTCGTGGACCCGCGCCCGCGCCGGCTGCTCACTGCGGCCTACGCATCGCTGTGAGCGGTTGCTCGCTTCCGCAAACGCCAGGCGCGCGATGAGGCGCGTGATCACGGCGACGGATGCGAGCGGGAAGTCGTACTTCGAGATCGTGGCCGACGCGGCGCCGCAGTTCAGCGAGCTGTGGACGAGCGACCCGCGCGATCCGCTGTCGCCCGCGGCTGCCGGCGCGCTCGCCCCGGGCGGGGCACCGCTCGAGCCGCCTGCCGGCGGCAGCTCGTTCCGCGTGTTCGAGCTGCCCGACGACGCCGTCGTGGCCGAGTACCTGCGCGCCCAGGGCGCGGCCCACGGCGCGGACGCGAGCTTTCACCGCACGCACACGCTCGACTACGTGCTCGTGCTCGACGGCGAGATCACGCTCGAGCTCGACCGCGGCTCAATGACACTCGGGCCGGGCGACTGCGTCGTGCAGCGCGCCACGCATCACGCGTGGCGCAACAAGAGCGGGAAGCCCGTGCGCATGGCCGTCGTGATGTTGGGGCTGGCGAGGAATCGTTAGGGCGCGGGCGCCCCGGATCGCTGCTCGGGGATCGCCCATTCCCGCCAGCTCTCGCTCGCGAAGGAGCCGGCGACTCCGACGCACAGCACCGTCATGGGCAGCAGCTCGAGCGCGCGTGCGAGCGCGGCGCGCGCGCCGGGATCGGATCCGAACGCGGGGTCGTCGACCAACAACAGCCGCGGCTTCATCGCGAGCGCGCGCGCGAGCGCGAGCCGAGCGCGCGCTCCCGCCGGCAGGTTCACGCCGCGCTCCTCGACCTGGGTCGCGAGGCCCTCGGGCAACGCGACGTCGTCCACGAGTCCGCACGCGCGCGCGACACTCTCGAGCCAGTCCGCGTCGTCGCCCTCGGCGCCGTAGCTCACGTTCTCGGCGACGCTCCCGCGCAGCAGCGGCAGCTCCGGGGAGACGAGCTGCACGGCCTCGTGGAGCGCGTCGAGCGATAGCGCGCGCAGCGGCTGGCCATCGAGCCGGACCTGGCCGGCGCCCGGATCGAGGACGCGGGCGGCGAGCGCGAGCAGCGTCGTCTTGCCCGCGCCCGCAGCACCCGTGACGAGCACGCGCTCGCCGGGCTTCACCGCGAGCTCGACGTCGCGCAGCGCGCCCTCGACCGTCACGCTCGCGAACTCCACGGCGAGCGGCCCGTTGCCCGCGAGCGCTCGCGGCCGCCGCTTCTCCGCGAGCCGCGGTCCGCTCAGCAGCAGGCCGATGCGGCGCCGCCCCTCCTCGAACGCGATGCGCGCGTCGAGAGCGCGCGCGAGATCGCGCAGCGCGGCGCCGAGCACGCCGAGCACGAGCACGCCGGCCGCGAGCTCGCCGGGATGGCTCGCGCCGCGCAGCGCGAGCCAAGCCGCGAGCGCAAGCGGCGTCGCGAGATCCGGCAGCGCCGCGATCGACTCGGCTGCGCGCGCACGGCGGACCAGGGCGTCGCGCAGCCAACCGCTGTGCGTGCGCACGCGCGCGAGCTCGCGCTCGGTGCGCCCGAGCTTCTGGACGGTCTGCGCCGCGAGCAGCTTCTCGCCGAGATTGTTGGCGAGCCGGCCGCGGCGGCGGCGCGCTTCCCGCACGGCCCCGCGCAGCAGCGGCGCGAGCGCCGCCGCGAGCGCCGCGCAGCCGAGCGCCACCGCTCCGAGCGCGAGCGCGGCCGGTGGGTGAAAAAGCGCGAGCGCGCCGAGCGCGGCGGCGAGCGTCACGCCCGCCACCAGACTGCGCGCGATTCCTTCGCTCACCCAGCGCCGCATCGAGCCGAGGTCCGTAATGACTCGCGCCAGGGTGACGCCGGCGCGGCTCGCTCCCGCGCGCGCCGGCCGGCTGGCGGTGGCCTCGAAGATGCGCAGACGGACGCGGGTCACGTAGTCCTGACCGAGGCGCTCGGCGGCGCCGGCGGCGTGGATGCGCAGCGCCGCGAGCGCGACGCCGCTCGCGGCCAGCGCCGCGAGCAAGCGCGGGCTCGGCGCTCCGTCCGCGAGCGCCGCGTGCAGCGCGCGCGCGCCGCCGAGCGCGGCGCCGGCCTGCGCGAGGCCGTTCGCGACGAGCTGCGCCACGAGCGCGCGCCGCCGCCCCGCGAGTACTCGGGGCAGACTCACGCGCTGGCCTTCGGGGCTCGAGCTCGCACGCGATTCTCCTCAGAGGTGATAGAGGATGCGCAGCGCGAAGATCTGCGGATCGTCCGAGAGCAGCGTGCCCGATTGTTTCGCGTTCACGTTCACGTAGTTGAAGCTGAAGCGCAGGTTCTCGCGGATCCACCAGCTGACGGCCGCCGAGATGTCGTCGGCCTCGCCGCCCTGCACGCCGGAATCGGTGAGGTCGAGCGTGCTCCAGCGCACGCTGAGCTCGACGGCGCCCCAATCGCTGCGGGGCCGCACCTCTCCGAAGGTCGCGCGGCTGCGCGAGTAACGGTGCCGCTCGCCCGTGACGACCCAGCTGAGCTGGGCGTAGGCGCCGTCGAAGTCGACATCCGAGAGCGCACTACCGCTCTGGCGCGCGACGCCGGAGCGCAGGTACTCGGCTTGGAACAGCACCGGCCCGAGCATCGCCGCGCCCTCGACGCCGAACGTCGTCGTGCTCGCGACGTCCGCGAGGCCGCTGCCGAGCAGCGTGGGCGCGAGATGCGATTCGGGCCGGCGCGACACCTTCCAGCCGTCAGCACCACCGATGTCCCGGTAGTCGATCGACGCGCCGAGCTGCAGCACGCTCCGCCGGCGCGCGATCGGCGCGAACGTCGCCCGGCCGACGAAGCCGACGAAATCGCTGTCGTGCCGGTCGTAGGCGTCGTCGCCGAACGGCTCCACGTACACGCCGCTCCCGAGCGTGAAGCGTCCGTGCCGAAACACGCGCCCGTCGCCCGAGACCACGAGGCCGGTGCCGTATCCCGGCGCGAGCGCGGAAGCGAGCGAGCGCTCGGTGAACGGCAGGTCGTTCAGGCTCTCGGGCTCTTCGAGGCCGAAGGGCAGGATCTGATTGCCGGCGCGCACGTTCAGGCCGTCGATCCCATCCCACTGAATCCAGGCCGCGCGAAAACGATTATGCGCGGCGGCAATCTCGTACTCGAGCTTCGCCTTCCAGTCGTCGCCGACCTCGACCTCGAGCTCCGGACGGCCGCGCCGCACCTCGAAGTCGTCGTCGATCGGCGTCAGATCGTCGTCGAAGAACGCGTAGTCGAGATAGAGCCGCCCGCCGAGGTGGACGCGCGTGTCGATCTCGCGGAAGCGGAAGACGAGGCCGTCGTCCGCGGAGAAGTCGACGTCGGCCCGCGCCGCGCCCGGGAGCGCGAGGCTGAGTGCGATGACGAGGAGGGATCGCAGCATGACGTGTCCTTTCGCTCGGGGAGGGCGCGCGAGACGACCGCTCGCGCGCGCGATTCAGTGGCGTGCAGCGAGGCGTTTGCGCGCCGGGCGCTCGCTCGGCGCCGCGGCGCCGCAGTGCGCGAGCACGAGCTCGCCGAGGCCGTTGTCCATGCAGTCCGCGAACGAGTGCGCGGCGTTCGGGATCAGCGCGAGGCGCACCTGCGGCGCGCAGCCGTGCGCCGCAGCGGCGGCGCGCATCGCGCTCACCCAGCGCGTCGCGCGCTCGAGGCGGCTCGCGCCCTGCTGCGCGTCGAGGAGGCGCCCGCGCCGCAAGTTCTCGGCGCGCTCGTCGTCGTCGTGCTCGCCGACCGCCACCAGGATCGGAACGCGCAGGAAGGCCTCCGGGCGCATGCGCACGCCGAGCTTCTTGCGAGCGCCGCGCGTGCCGAGCGGATACGCGTGCTCGCGCGTCGGGAACGTGAACCAGCCGGGCGCGGCGACCGCGACGCTCGTGAAGCGCTTGGGGTGCGCGAGCGCCAGGCGATGCGCGAACTGGCCGCCGCCCGAGAAGCCGAACAGCGCGACGCGCCCGAGCAGCATGCCGAGCGACTCGCGCAACTCGCCGAGCATCGCGTCGAGCGCGTGATCCGCGCGCGCGACGCGCCCGCCGAGGCGCTGGTAGTCGGCGTAGCGGGACGCGTCGAAGTGCGGCGCCGCGAGCACCACGCCCGCGGCCTCGCAAAGCGGCGCGAAGCGCTCCGCCTGCTCCGCCGCATTGCGCGAGTAGCCGTGCACGGCGACCAGCAGCGGCGCGTCGTCGCGCGCGCTGGCCGGGCAGTAGGTCGCGTACTCGAGCGCGAAATCGTCGCGGGTGCGCGCGCGCAAGACGCGGCCCCGCAGCGCGAGCGCGCTCACGACGCGAGCTCGCGCGCCGCGGCGAGCAGCTTCGCGGCGACCGAGGCATCGGCGAGATCGCTGCGGTCGTAGACGGCGAGGTCGGTCGCCGCCTGCGCCTCGCGCACGAGCAGCGGTGCGGCGGCGAGCATTCCCGTCAGGCCGAGCAAGCGGTGGCCTTGCGCGCCGAGCAGCCGCGCGCCGTGGGCGGCGCCGAGCGCATCGACCGAGGCGTAGAGCATGCCGTCGATCAGCGCGCGCACGCGCGAGCTCGCGAGCAGCGCGGCCGTCTCGGGCTGAAAGAGCCCGTCGGCGATCTCGAGTAGCGCCACCTCCGCACCGGCGCGCTGGAGCTGGCGCGTCAGCTGCTCGCACACGCGCTCGAGCGCTGGCGTCGCGACGCGGGAGGTGGACGCGAAGCCGAGATCGGTGAAGTCGAGCACCGGATCCGCGCCGGCGTCGACGAGCGACCACGGGTCTCCGCCCGCAGCGGTTCCCGTGAGCTTCGCGTAGCCGACGCGCACGCCGAGGCGCGAGATGCCTCGCGCGAGATGCGCGAGCGCGCTCGTCTTGCCCGAGTCCATCGCCGAGCCGACGACCGCGACCGTCGTCATTAGGCGCCGCGCCGGCGGACACTCGGCGAGGGCGAAGTCCGCGACGTTCGACGCGGGCGCCTCGGCGTCGGCACAGATCAACCCGATCGGCTCGAGCTCGGTGGGGCGCTTGCTCAGCTTTCCGTGGCTCGCGATCACGCGCGCCGCGATGCCCCCGCTCGCGGCGAGGTTGCACGGGCCGAGGTCGTGCGGGACCACGGCCTCGTACTGGCTCGGCGCGTAGCGGTCGGCATACGCGACGACGATCTCGTCACCGGGCCAGAGCGCCTTGCTGCGCCCGTTCGGCAGATGCAGGCGAAAGTGCTGCCCCAGCTTCGCGACGCGCGCGAGCACGAGATCGCCCGCGCTCGGCACGAGATCGGTGCGCAGCGCGCACAGCGCATTCGCGTCCGCGCGACGCGTCGCATAGGCGCGCGCCGCGCGCGCGATGCGCGCTCGGTCGCCGGCGAGAGACGGCTCCGGAATCGTCGAGATCGTCCAGCTCGCCAGTGTCTTTGGGGCGGAGGTGACCATGGGGCTTCGGTCCTTCGCGGGTGAGAGGGGCTGCGCGCGCGAACGAGCGCTCGCTCAGGGCGTCTCGAGCTCGATCTCGTCGGCGACGTCGATCGCGGTCTCGACGCCGTCCTCGTCGTCCTGTGCGTCGAGCAGGTCGCCGATCTGGACGACGGCGTAGAAGTCGTCCTCGTCGTTCACCGAGCCCGGGAACCCGGAGAACTGCGTGCCGGCGCCGGTCGGCACGAGCACGCCGAGGATGGACACCGAGCGGCCGCCGGCGGGATTGGCGTCGATCGCCGTCACGCTGCCGCGCAGGCGCACGTCGTCCGTGTCGTCCGCCCGCTCGATCTCGGTGGCGAGGATTCCGCCCGCACCGTCGTCGACGCCGCGCACCTCGAGGAAGTCGCCCGCCGCCATGTCGGCGACGTCGAAGTCGGGGAGGCCCAACAACTCGTCCTCGAACTGCGTCGAGGCGTCGGCGCGGATCGTGAGGCCGAGCAGGCGCACCGTGCGCGCGATCGCGTCGATGTCGCCCACTGCTGCGATCTGCGCGTGCACGCGCACCTCGCCCTCGCGCAGCTTCACCTGCTCCGCCATCAGCGTGCCGTTCACGAGCGCGCCTTCCACCTCGACACGCGCGCCGTCGCGCACGAGGCCGGGGTTGTTGGGCTCGAATTGCACGCCCGCGCCGCTCGCGTTCACGGGTTGGCCGGCCACGCGGAAGCTCGCGAGCGACACGAACGCGGTGACCGTGCCCTCGATCTCGAACTCGTCGCGGTCGCCGCTGAAGGCGCCCTCGCGCTCGACGCGCGTGGCCTGCAGCGTGGTCGCGTTCGTGAGCGTGCCTTCGACCCCGACGAAATCGCCGTTGGTCGGCCCGCCGCTCGGGATGCCGTCGAGCGTCGTGCTGCCGTTCCAGTTCACGACGATCCCGCCGAGCAGGAAGCTCCGACCGGCGACGCCGCTCACGCTGCCCTTCAGCTCGACGTGCACGCCGGGCGCTGCCACGCCCTGCTTCTTCACGTAGGTGGCCTGGATGTCCGCGGCGCGCCGGAAGCCGCTCACCTCGACGAGGTCGTTCACCGCGATGCTGTCGAAGTCGGGCGCGACGATCGCGCCGCTGGCGTCGAACTGGGTGAGCGTGCGCTCGATCGTCACGAGCTGACCGAGGATCGAGAGCTGCTTCTCGTCGATCGAGACGACCGCGATCGCGCTGATGGGCCCCTCGATCTCGTCGTCGTAACGCACGCTGTCCGCCGTGCCGGTGGCGCCGTTCCGGTCGCCCTCGACCACGACGACCATGCCCTTGCGCAGCGCCGCGGCGGAGCTCGCCGCGCGCTCGAGCGTCACGCTCGCGCCGGTCGTGTCGTACTCGGTGCCGGTGACGAAGATGCTGCCGAAGCCCGAGATGGCGCCGGACGACAGCCCGCTGCCGCCGATTCCGCCTCCCGCCAGATTGGCGGCACCGCACCCGAGTACGAGCGCCGTGGTCAGCGCGACCGCGATCCCCTTACGCATGTTCGTCTCCCTCGGAGACGGGCTTCGCGACCGGCTCCTCGTAGTAATAGATTCCGAGCACGGCGCGGTGGCGGCCCTCGCCGGTGACGCTCGGATTGGCATCGCGATCGTGCGCGGCCATGAACCCGTCGAGCGCTTCGAGCAGCGTCTGGCCGCGGCGCGCGGCGCGCTCGCGCAGCTCCGGCAGGCAGGCGGCGACGAGATTGTCGTAGGCGACCTTGCGCTGGAAGAACGCGCGCTCGGGCGGGTTCACGATGTTGTGGTCCACGCTCGAGATCAGGTCTGCAACGTCCGCGCCGAGGATGCCGAGCTTCTCGGCGTCATCGGTGCGGGGCACGTAGCCGCGCGCGAGCAGGCGCAGGCGATTCGCCGGCGTGCGCTCGACGGCGCCCGCCGAGAGCAGCTCGTCGAGTAGGGCGCGCGGGGTCACGTCCGTCCCGAAACGCCGCGCCAGGTCGCTGAAGGAGCGGCGCGCGCCGTCGAACGCGAGCTCGAGCGGATCGCCGTTCGCGGCCTGATAACCGGGCGAGCGGATCCAGCCGGTAATGACGTTCGCGGCGCGGCTGTAGCGGGCCGAGTCGACGCCGGCGTTCTCGTCCTGCTCCCAGAGCCGGCTCACCTCCTTGCGGGTGAGGCCGGTGAGCAGCGACACGCGCGAGACGGTGGGCTTGCGTTCCGCCGCGGCGAATTCTCTGGAGGCGACGTCCACGTAGATCTGCTTCACGTATTCCACGAGCGTCCAGACGTCGACCTGGTTGCGGAGCAGGATGCGCACGAGCGGACGCAGCACACTGCGTACGGCTGCGGCGAGCGCCGGGCGATCTTGCATGGGGTCTTTCGACTCGAGCTCGGCTTGCGATCGGGGGCCGCCTGCACCCGCAGGCGGCCCCGGCGAGCGCGCGGTTGGTTGTTACGGAGTGCAGCTGCCGCCGGTCGTCGCGGTGGGGAAGACGACCTGGAGGTAAACCGTGCCCGCACGCTCGACCGTCACGAGCTGACCGCGCGGGTCGAAGTCGAGCAGCACGTGCCCGGGCTCACGCTTGCTGTCGAACTCGATCTCGCCTTCGACGCGGCCGTCGGGCAACGTGCGCACGTCGAGCACGCCGCGCACGACGCCCGCCACGAGCACGTCGTAGTTCGCGGGCGCGAGGTCTTCGGCCTCGACGTTGAAGCTCATCCGGTTCTTCTTGCGGAGGCGCAGCTCGGCGCTGCCTTCCGCGGCCGGCGCGACGCCCGTGTTCTGGAGCTGCACCTCTTGGCGCAGCTTGTCCTTCGCGAACGCAGCGGACGGGAACGCCGGAGCGCACAGCAGCGCCAGCGCGAGGATCGAGCGGAGGGGTCGGTGGGTCATCGGGATTCCTTCACGAGTCCGGAGGGGAGGAGCCGTGCGAAGCGGGCCGACCGGATTGGGCGGGACGAGTCCCGTCTCGCGCGGCGTGCGTCGAACCGTCTTTCGGCGCGACGCGGCAGAATCTTTGGGAAATTTTTCCCAAATTTATCGATTCGTCAAGCCCGGCTGGGAGTCCGGACGCGCTCCACGCGCAGCTCCGCCGGGAACCCCCTGTCGCCGCAGTGGCTTCGGACAGCGTGTTCCTCGTGGCCGCGGCCAGGCGAATGCGCCGGCGAGCCGCCCGACCGGGGCGAGCCGGGGCTCTTCAGCGTGAGCGGAGTCGGCGGCTCGACCCAGCTCCCCGCGCTCTCGGACGCACCGTGCGCACGCGCGTCTTCGCGCAGCGCGGTGTCGAGCGAAGTCGTCTCGCAGTTATTAGGTATGCCGGGCGCGGTGCAGCAGCGGCTGCGCGTCGTGCCGAGCGATCAGATCGCGCGGCGCGCGCACTGCGGCGACGCGCCGCACGCGCCTCGCCGAGCCGGCTCGCTCTCCGGGCGAGCTCGGGAACAGCTCCGCCGAGAAGTTTCTCGTGCCGATACGCCCGAACGCGTGGCTGCGCGCGTCGACTGCGGCATCCTGCGCGAGCTTCGGAGGAGAACGGGATGAACGTCGAGGGCAAGCACCTGGTCGAGCCGCGCAGCTACATGGAGCGCGGCTATCCGTGGGCGGAGTGGAAGCAGCTGCGGCGCGAAGCGCCGGTGGCGTGGTTCGAGCCCGAGGGCTGGATGCCGTTCTGGGCGATCACCAAGCACGCCGACATCATCGAAGTCTCGAAGCAGCCCGACGTGTTCCTGAACGCGCCGGGCATGACCGCGATCCGCGAGGAGCAGTGGCGCGCCCAACAAGAGGGCGGCTTCATGCAGATGCGCACGATCATCAACATGGACCAGCCCGACCACCGCAAGTTCCGCAAGGTGGCGAGCCCGTGGTTCACGCCGCGCGGGCTGAAGCGGCTCGACGAAGTGGTGGACGTCTCCGCGCGCGAGCTGGTCGACGCGCTCGGCCGCGAGGGCGAGTGCGACTTCATCCGCGACGTCGCATCGCTGCATCCGCTGCGCGTGCTCGCGCACATCCTCGGGGTGCCGCGCGAGGACGAGCCGTTCATCCTGAAGCTGACGAACGAGCTGTTCGGCGCGGAGGACCCCGAGTTCCAGCGCGGCGCGATGCAGACGCCCGAGCAGCGTCAGGCGAACATGCGCGCGCTCGGCATGGATTTCTTCAACTACTTCAACAAGGTGATGGAAGGCCGGCGCGCAAAGCCGGTCGCGGATCTCGCGAGCGTCGTCGCGAACGCCCAGATCGACGGCAAGCCGATGGGTGTGATCGAGACGATGGGCTACTGCCTGATCATCTTCACGGCGGGCCACGAGACCACGCGCGGCGGCATCGGCGGCGGCATGCTCGCGCTGCTCGAGAACCCGGGCGAGCGCGCGAAGTGGGCGAAGAACCCGGCGCTGCCGACCGCGATCGACGAGATCGTGCGCTACGTGACGCCGGTGAATCACATGCAGCGCACGGCGGCGAGCGACTACACCTTGCGCGGACAGCGCATCAAGGCGGGCGATCGGCTGATCCTCTTCTACGGCTCCGCCAACCGCGACGAGGACGTGTTCGACGCGCCCGAGCAGCTGCGCCTCGAGCGCGATCCGAATCCGCACCTCGCCTTCGGCATCGGCGAGCACTTCTGCATCGGCTCGCACCTCGCGCGCAAGACCACGCAGGCGCTCTACCGCGAGCTGCTGCCGCGCCTCGAGCACGTCGAGCTCACGGGCAAGCCGGAACGCACCGCCTCGAACCTCGTGCCCGGGCTCAAGCACCTGCCGATCCGCTACCGCATCAAGCCCGCCGCCGCGTAGTCGCGCGGGCACCGACGAGAGCGTCGCGTGCCGCGCCTCAACGGCGCGGCACGCGACACACACCCCACAGAAGTGTGCTCGAACGCCGCGCACCCGTTCCGGTCGAACCCAGCAAAAGCCGCGCGCGGGGGCGGGGGTCGCGCAGCCGAACCCCAGGCGCAGGCCGCGCAAACACTCCAGTCCCTCGAAGCGTGCTAGCTCGCCGCAAACCACCGCCAATCGCGGCCAAGCGGGTGAGCGAAGCGAGCCCCCGCCCCCACGCGCGGCGCTGCTCGCGACCGAGCCGGGCGATCCCCCGCTCTACCCCGGCTCCGCCTCATCCCCCGGCTTGTTACGGACGAGCCCGCGATAAGCCTCCTGCGCAGTCCGCCCCTCGTACAGCACGCCGTACACCTCGCGCGCCACCGGCATCTCGATGCCGACGCGCTCCGCGAGCTCGAGCACCACGCGCGTCGTCTTCACGCCTTCCGCGACCATGTGCATCTCGGCGGTGATCTCCTCGATCTTGCGCCCGCGGCCCAGCTGCTCGCCGACGTGGCGGTTGCGGCTCTGCGGCGAGATGCAGGTCGCGACCAGATCGCCCATGCCCGCGAGGCCCGCGAAGGTCTCGGCGCGGCCACCGAGCGCGACGCCGAGCCGCGTCATCTCGGCGAGCCCGCGCGTAATGACCGCGCTGCGCGTGTTGTCGCCGACGCCGAGCCCGTCGCCCATGCCCACCGCGATCGCGATCACGTTCTTGAGCGCGCCGCCGAACTCGCAGCCCGCCACGTCGCGGTTCGTGTAGACGCGGAACACCCCGCTGTGGAACACGTCCTGGAGCTGGCGTGCGATCATGTCGTCGTCGATCGCGATCACGCTCGCGGCGGCGAGGCCCGACATGATCTCGCGCGCGAGGTTCGGCCCCGTGAGCACGCCGGCGCGGCGATCGGGCAGCAGCTCGCGGATCACCTCGGTCATGCGCAGATGTGTGCCCTGCTCGAGGCCCTTGCTGAGGCTCACGAGCGGAACCCAGGGCCGGATGTGCTTGCGCACTTCTTCGAGCACGGCGCGCTGCCCGTGCGAAGGCACGCCCACCGCGATCAGGTCGGCGTCGCGCACCGCCTCCTCGATCGAGGCGGTCGCGCGCAGCGCGCGCGGCAAGCGCGCCCGCAGCAGGTAGCGCTCGTTGGTGTGCGCGCGGTTGATCTCGTCGGCGGTCTCGGCCCTGCGTGCCCACAACAAGGTGGGCGCGTTGCGCGCGGCGAGCGCTGCGACGGTGGTGCCCCACGAGCCCGCGCCGAGCACGCACACGCGCAGGCTCACGCGCTCATCTCCGCTCGCCTGCGGCTCGCTGCGCGCGGCCTCCCGCTTCGCGTTCGAGCCGCTTGCTCACTGGCCGAGCACCTCGAGGTATTGCTTGCGCACGGCTTCGATCTCGGCGTCGAGCGTCTCGCGCGTCCAGCTCGAGGTATCGATCGGCGGCAGCACCACCGCCTCGACGTTGGCCGGGCGTAGCACGATCGCGCCGCGCGGCAGCACGTCGAGCGTGTTCTTGAAGACGATCGGCACGATCGGCACGCCCGCCTGCATCGCGATGTGGAAGGCGCCCTTCTTGAACGCGCCGAGCCGCGGCGTGCGCGAGCGCGTGCCCTCGGGCGCGATCGCGATCGAGCGCCCTTCCTTCAGCGCCTGCACCGCGGGCGCGAGCGCGTCGATCGCCTTCTGGGTGTCGGCGCGGTCGATGAACACAGTGCCCGCGAACTCGAAGGCCTGGCCGAGCAGCGGCACGCTCTGCAGCTCTTTCTTCGCGATCCCCGCGAAGTCCTTTCGCAACAGCTTCGCCACCAGCATCGCGTCGACGCCGCTCTGGTGGTTGAACACGAACACCGCCGGGCGGTGCGACCAGAGGTGCTCCTCGCCGCGCACGTCGAGCTCGATGCCCGCGAACGCCGTCGCGAGCTCCGACCACGCCGACAGCGCGACGTTCGCGCCCTCGCGCTGCGAGCGGTTCGCGAAGCCCACACCCATTCCCACGAGCACGCTCGGAATCATGCTGCCGTAGGCGAGCACGGTGCGCGCCATCGCCTCGGCGTCGGGACGGCCGCGGCTCGTGAAGCGCCGAATCGGCCAGCCGCGGTTGCGTGCGATGCCCGCGAGCCGCGAGCCCGGATTGAGCGGGCGCGGCATGCCGACGCCCTCGAGCAGCGGCAGGTCGTCGGCGCTGTCGCTGTAGAAGTACGACTGCGCGAGATCGAAGCCCTCGCGTGCGGCGAGGATCTGCGCGTAGTGCAGCTTGCCTTCCTGCCAGCAGGTCGGCTTCACCACCTCGCCGGTGAACACGCCGTCCTCGACCTCGAGCCGCGTGCACATGATGTGCGGGATCTCGAGCGCGCGCGCGAACGGCTCGACCTGATAAGTGAGCGCCGAAGAGACGATGCCGAGCGTGTGGCCTCGCGCGCGGTGCGCCTCCACCAGCGCTCGCGACTCGGGGTAGATGTCCTTGGCGAGCCGCTTCTCGAACACCTGCTCGGCCTGCTCGCGCATCACGTCTTCGCTGAGGCCGCGGTAGGTCGCGACCACGCCCGCCAGCATCCCTGAGAAGCCGGTGCGCCCGAGCGCGAACGACATCGCGCCGGCGAGCGTGTCGCTGAGCTCCTTCGGCGAGATGCGGCCCGAGGTCACGCGCTCGCGCAGGAACGCGGTGGCGGAGAAGCCCGCGACGAGCGTCTGATCGAGATCGAACAGCGCTCCGATCTCGGGCCCGGACGGGCCCTCGCGGATCTCTCGAGTCAGGTCGTCATGGAGAGACACGGCCAGTCTCCTCCCGTCGAAGGCGGGATTATGCACGAGCGGGCTGCGGCGCGGTGAACTCGCCTCGCGCGCTCGGGATCGGGCAACTCGGAAGCAACTTTCACTACCGCTCCTCTTCGGCTTCGGCGTAGGCTCGGCTGAGGGTGAGCCCCCCATGGAGATGTGCACATGACGCTCGGCAACAAGCTCTCGGCGGAATTCCTCGGCACGTTCTGGCTCGTGCTCGGCGGCTGCGGCAGCGCGGTGATCTCGGCCGCGTTTCCGGCGGTCGGCATCGGCCTGCTCGGCGTCTCGCTCGCGTTCGGCTTGACCGTGCTCACGATGGCTTACGCGATCGGGCACATCTCCGGCTGCCACCTGAATCCCGCTGTGACGGTCGGCCTCGTCGTCGGCGGACGGCACCCCTCCTCGCAGATGCTGCCCTACATCGCCGCGCAGGTGCTCGGCGGGATCGTGGGCGCCGCGGTGCTCTACGTGATCGCCAAGGGCGCAGCCGGCTTCGACGTGAGCGCGGGCTTCGCCTCCAACGGCTTCGGCGAGCACTCGCCCGGCGGCTACTCGATGATGGCCGGCTTCGTGACCGAGGCCGTGATGACCTTCATGTTCCTGATGATCATCCTGGGCGCGACCGACGCGCGCGCCCCCGCTGGCTTCGCGCCGATCGCGATCGGCCTCGGCCTCACGCTGATCCACCTGATCAGCATCCCGGTGACGAACACCTCCGTGAACCCGGCGCGCTCGACCGGGCCGGCGCTGTTCGTCGGCGGCTGGGCGATCTCGCAGCTGTGGCTGTTCTGGGTCGCGCCGGTTCTCGGGGCCGCTGCGGCGGGCGTCGCCTACAAGGCGGTCAGCGGGTCGAAGTAGCGGCGGCGCTCTCGGGCGCCTCGTTCGTGCCTGGGCTGGCGGGCGCTGCGGCGAGCGCGTCGTCCGCGAGCGCGAGGAAGATCGCGAGCGCGCGGTAGCTCTTCACATAGAGCGCCGGATCGATGTTGCCGCTGAACCCCGTCGCGGCGGAGGAGTGGATCCCGAACACGGGAATTCCGACGCGCCGGAACGGCTCCCACTCCTTGCCGCCCGTCCAGTCCGTGCCCGGGCGGCACTGGAAGAACGCATTGCCCGCGCCCTGGGGCGAGGAGCCGCCCTTCAGGCAGTCCGAAGACAGGGAGCTCTCGGCGGCGATCTCGAGCCGCGCGGCCCGCGCCGCCTGCTGGAATGCGCACGCGAGCCCGTCCTCCGCCTGGCCCGGATGGCTCGAGAGCGCCCCGTAGCCCATCGGGCCGATGTGGATCATCGCGCGCACTCGGCTTCGTTCCGAGGCGCTCAGTGCGTCGATCAGCCGCATCGCGCCCTTCGGCTTCTGAACGCGGTTGACGCGATCGCCGACGCTCTCGTGCGCCGAGAACGCGACGAAGCGGAACGTGTGCTTGCGCGGCGCGGCGGCCAGCGCCTCGACCAGCGACGGCAGCAGCGCGACCGAGCCCAGGCTGTCGTAGAACTGGTTCGCACCGACGACGATCACGTCGTCGCTCGCGCCGCGCACGAGGCACTCGAGACTCCTGCGGTCGCCCTCGCCCTGCAGCGCGAGCTGCGGACAGGCCGCCGCCTCGAACAGCTCCCGCAGCGCGGCGACGCGCCCGGCCGGCGTCTCGGGAGCTTTCCCCAGATGCGTGAGCCGGCCGGCGAGCACGTCGGGCTCGTGCAGCATCAGGCGGACGGGGCCCGGCGTCGGGCATTCGGCGGCCAGCGCAATTTGAGCCACGCAGATTTGAAAGAGCGCGAATGCCGCGCGTGAAACTCTCCCCACCCTCTCCTCCGATCGCGATTTCCGATTCTCTCACGGCTCGCCGCGCACCGCGCGCGATAGAGTGCGCCGGTCTCGCACGCATCGGAGCCCACATGCGCGTCGTCTTCGCGGCCCTCGCGTCCCTCGCCCTCGCGCTCGCGTGTGCCGAGCCCAAGCCGGCCGCACCCTCCGCCGACGACGTGCGCGCCGCGATCGAGACGCAGAACCGCAGCTTCGGCGAGACCGTGCGCGCGCGCGACGCCGCCGCGATCGGCGCGCTCTACGCCGAGGACGGCGCCGCGCTTCCGCCGGGCGGCGCGGTCGTGTCGGGCCGCGCGGCCCTCGCGCAATTCTGGGGCGGCGTGCTCGAGAGCGGCATCGCGAGCGTGGTTCTGACCACGGAGGAGGTGGTGTACGCCGGCGGCGACACCGCGTCGGAGGTCGGCAGCGCCGTGCTCTCGGCAGCGGACGGCTCGGTCGCCGACGAAGGCAAGTACATCGTGCTCTGGAAGCAAACTCCCGAAGGCTGGCGCATGTACCGCGACATCTGGAACTCGAGCCGCGCCCCCGCACCGCCCGCCGATGCCACGCCTGCGGCCACGGCGCCCGACGCCGCCGCGGAATCCCCGAGCGCCGCGCCCACGCCGTAACGAAGGGACTACGCCCCGTAGCTCCAGCGCCGCTCCGGCCCCGCCCCGTCTCGGTACTCGAGCACCTGCACGTCGAACCAGATCGGCAGCAGGAAGCGCACGTAGAACGCGTGCGTCGTCACCGGCCCGCTGATCAGATCGTCGTACTCCTTCAGCTCGACGCGCGAATCCCGTTCCCGCCACGCCCTCGCCTTGGCGAGCAGCTCGTCCACCTCGGCGCGCGAGTCGCACAGCAGCCCGAGGTGGTCGAAGCCCGGTGACGTCATGTGCGCGCGCTGCTCGGTCACCAGGATGAACTGGCTCGTCTCCGGATCGGTGCGCAACAACAATCCGATCTGCTTGAGGATCGGCACGTCGAGCGCGTCCCAGCCGAACAGGTCGGCGTAGAACGTCTTGATCTCGCCGCGGGACGCCTCGAGCGCACCCTTCGGCAGCGTGAGCTCCATGTGGTTGAAGCGGCGCGGCATGGCCTCCTCCTCGCGAGCGGCAGCTTCAGCCGCGGACGCGCGTGAGAAAATCCTCGGTCGTGTTCACCTTGGGATAGGGCGTCTCCGGAACCGCGACGCCGAGAAATTTGCAGAGCGGCTCCCAGCCTTGGCCCGGCTGGTAGACGAGCATGCGCTCACGCGGGATCTCGCGCTTCACGCGCGCGTTGTGCGCCTCGTACACCGCGATCGCGTGCGCCTCGTCCTCGAAGCGATCGTCGAAGGTGCCGCGCAGGATCAGCTTGCGCGCCATCTCGAGCTGCTCGTGCACGGCCGCGGGCGCGCGCGCCGGCGCGCCGTGCTTCATCGTCTGATAGATCGTGTCGCGCGCGCTCTTGTACCAAGCCGCGGCCGGCCGCTCGGTGTGGATGACTCGCGCGTCCGGGAAGTGATCCACGATCTCGCGCCAGCGCGCGGTCGAGGGCCAATCCACCGTGGCGCGATAGTCCGCGAACAGCGCGTCCCAGTCGGTGCGGCCCTCGAGCGAGGCGCTCCAGAGCGCGCTGTGCCCTGGGTTCTGCGCCACCTCGATCATGTGGTAACAGCGCCCGAAGCCGAGCTGCTCGAGGGCGAGCTTGAGCGAGAGCGTCCCGGTGCGGCCGAAGCCCGTGCCGACGACGGCGAGAGCCATTAGGCGCGGCTCCACACACCGGCAGCGCACGACGCGTAGCCGAGCGCGCGATAGGCGGCGTCGACCAGCGACTGCCCGCGCTCGTTCAGCAGGATGCCCTTGCCCATGCGGTTCATCGAGTAGCCGAAGGAGAGCTGCTCGCGCGGATCCGCGAAGCCGATCGAGCCGCCGGCGCCGACGTGCCCGAACGCGGCCGACGAGAGGATCGCGCTGTCGCGGTCGCCGCGCGCGCGGCGGCGGTTGTCCATCGACTTCATGAAGCCGAGCGCGAAGCGGGTGGGGATCAGCAGCGTCGCGTCCTCGTGGGTCGCCATCGACACCTCGCCCATGCGCGCGAGCGTGGGCGCGTCCACGTAGCGTTTGCCGCCGAGCTCGCCGCCGCAGGCGAACGGCGCGTACAGGCCCGCCAGGCCGCGCGCGTTCGAGATGCCGCCGCCGCCGCCAATCTCCGCCGCGTGACAAGCGCGCGAGTTCGCGTCGAAGCCGCCGCTGTTGAGCAGCGAGAGCGACTGAATCGAATCGCGCTCGGTCAGCACCTTCAGGATGAATTCGCCCGGCTGCTCGCCGGGCGCGGCGACGTAATTGATGATCGGCGCGACGCGCGGCTCCACCGCCTCGGGCGTGCCGATCCAGAAATCGATGCCGAGCGGCCCTGCGAGCTCGTCGCGGAAGAACGCGCCCAGCGACTTGTTACTGACGCGGCGCACGACCTCGCCCACGGTCCAGCCGAAGTTGATCATGTGGTAGCCGTTGCGCGTGCCGGGTTTCCAGAACGGCTCCTGCGCCTCGAGCAGGCCGATCATGTAGTCCCAGTCGCATGCGCCGCCCGGCTTCACGGGCGCCTTGATCACCGGCACGCCCACCGAGTGATCGAGCAGCATGCGCACCGAGGCGCTCTCCTTCCCGCGCGTCGCGAATTCGGGCCAGTACTCCGCCACCGGCGCCTCGAGATCGAGCGAGCCGCGCGCGGCGAGCAGATGGGCGCACAGTGCCGTCGCGCCCTTGGTGCAGGAGAACACGATGCTGACCGTGTCGCGCTCCCAGGCCCGGCCGCTCGCCGGATCCGCTACGCCGCCCCACAAGTCGACGATGCGCTCGCCGTGCAGCGTGAGGCTCACGCTCGCGCCCACCTCGCCGCGCTCCTCGAAGTTGCGCGCGAACTCGCGGGCGACCTCGTCGAAGCGCTCGTCGCACGCTCCCTCGACGCTGCCGTTGGGGACATCCTGCTTGATCGCGAGCATGCAACCTCCTGCGGGGCGCGCATTGTGCCCCAGATCGGTGCGTCCGAGGCGCGTGACATCCGGCCCCCTCGCCCGCTACCACTCGCCGTTCTTGGAGGACTCCCCTCGTGCGATCCCTACTCGTCGGCCTCGGCCTCGCCCTCGCGCTGGCCACACCCGCGCTGGCGCAGACCACGCCGCCGCCCCCGGAAACGATCGACTTCGAGGGCCGCGGCACTCCGATCGTCTACAAGCCGGGGGCGAAGGTGCCGAAGGCCGCGCGGCTCAAGTCCCTCTCGCTGAGCGGCGGAGGCAGCCTCAAGTTTCGCACGCGCGGCGGCGCGGACTACGTCGCGCTCGTCACGCACCTCGGCACCACCGCGATCGTCGGCGTCAGCAACAATGGCAAGATCGAGGCCCTGCGCGACATCGACATCCAGCTCCGCAAGGCGAAGCACGCCCGCCTCGACGCGTTCACGCCGCTTCAGGCCGGCGAGCGCGTCGACGGCAAGGGAACGACCGACCCGGCCGACGACGAGAAGTTCTACGACAACCCCGGCTTTGCCGAGTTCCAGCTGTACGACTCGAGGCAGCGCCTGTTTCCGATCGACGGCTCGCGCTTCGTGAGCTTCCGCTCGGTGGTCGCTCCCGGGCCGTACAAAGACTCGTTCGACCTCACGACGACGAGCCTCGATTTCACGCGCCTGATAACCGCCGGCACGATGGTCTACGACGATCTCGTCGTGAGCTACGGACACTGAGCCCGCGCGCGGGAGGCACGAGCCGTGGCGGCTGAGCCGGCCGAGATTCCGTACGCGGGGTCCACGATCATCGGTCTCGAGGCCGCGCACTTCAGCGCGATCCAGCGCAGCGTGCGCTTGCTGTTCGCGCTCGCGCACTCCGGGAGTTATCAGGCCGCGCTGGCGCCGCTCGCCGACGAAGTCTCGCGCCACGAACCGGGAAACTTCGGCGTGTTCATGGGGTACGACTTCCACGTCAGCCCCGACGGCCCGCGCCTGATCGAGGTGAACACGAACGCCGGCGGCGCGCTGCTGAACGGCCTCCATACCGCCGCGCTCTGCGACCCCGAGAAGCTCGCGTGCATGTGCTCGCAGCTGCTCTCGGTGGACGACCTCGAGCGCGATCTCGTGGACACGTTTCGCGCCGAGCACGCGGCCGCGAGTCGCTCGCGCGAGCCGCTCGCACGCGTCGCAATCGTCGACGACGCCCCGGCCGCGCAGTTCCTCGCGCCCGAGTTCGAGCTGTTCCGCGCGCTGTTCGCGAACGCCGGCATCGAGGCGCGCATCGGCGACACGCGCGAGCTCGCGCGGCGCGCCGGCGGCGGCCTCGCGCTCGGCGGCTGGCCGGTGCAGCTCGTGTATCAGCGCGACACCGACTTCGCGCTCGCGACGGAGCGCACGCGCGCGCTGCGCGAGGCCTACCTCGCGAACGAGGTCACGCTCACGCCCTCGCCGCGCGAGCATTTCCTGCTCGCCGACAAGCGCCGGCTCGCGCTGTTCTCGGCGCCCGAGAAGCTCGCGGCGCTCGGCGTGAGCGCCGACGACGCGCGCTTCCTCGCGGAGGTGATCCCCGAGACGCGCCTGCTCGCGGATCTCGACTCCGAGCGGGCATGGGCGGAGCGCGCCAGCTGGGTGTTCAAGCCCGCTGCCGCGTTCGGCAGCCGCGCCGTCTACCGCGGCGACAAGATCTCGCGCAAGAAGTTCGCGGAGATCGCCGCCCAGCCCGGCTACGTCGCACAGCGCCACGCGCCGCCGGGCCTCGTGCGCGTCGAGACGACCGACGGCCCACGCGAGATGAAGTTCGACGTGCGCGCCTACGCCTACCGCGACCGCGTGCTCTTGCTCGGCGCACGCGTGTACGAAGGTCAGGTGACGAACCTGCGCAGCCCCGGCGGAGGTTTCTCCGCGATCTGTGTCGCGCGCGACTGCGCGACCTGCTGAGCGCGATCCGCGGCCGAGAGCCGCTCAGCCGCCGAGGCCGCCGCCCGTGACGATCGGCGTGTTGGTCCAGCCGCCTCGCGGCGTGCGGTACCAGCCCGCCGCAGCGAGCGCGCCGCCGTTCACGTGCAGCGTCGTGCCGGTCACCCAGGCCGAGAGGTCCGAGGCCAGGAACAGCGCGGCGCCGGCGAGATCGTCGGGCGCGCCGAAGCGCCCGAGCGGGATCCACAACGGGATGCGCGCTTTCAGCTCGTCCGGCAGCCAGCTCATCACCGGAACCTGCGGGGTGTCGGTGGTCTCGGGCGCGATGCAGTTCACGCGGATGCGCTTCGGCGCGAGCTCGAGCGCGAGGCTGCGCGCGAAGCCCTCGGTCGCGGCCTTGAAGGCCGAGTACATCACGTTGCCGGGAATGCCGCGGTGCGCCTCGATGCTCGTCACGTGAATGATGCTGCCGCCCTCGCCGCGCCGGATCATGGCGGGCGCGAGCGCGCGCGTGCAGCGCAGCGCGGCGCCGAGGTTCGTGTCGAACAGCTTTCGCCACTGCTCGTCGCTGCTCTCGACGAACGGGTTCGTGAAGCCGAGCCAGTCGCCGACGTTGTTGACGAGCACGTCGACGCGCCCGAGCGCTTCGAGGGTGCGCTCCGCGAGCGCGTTCACGGCGTCCTGCTGCGTGACGTCGCCGACCACCGCGAGCGCGCGACCGCCGCGCGCCGCGATCGCGGCGACGGCTTCGCTCGCGCGCGCGGCGTCTCGCTCCGCAACGACCACCGCTGCGCCGCAGGCCGCGAAGGTCTCGGCGATCGCGCGCCCGATCCCCGCGCCGCCGCCCGTGACCACCGCGACCTTGCCGGCCAACGACACCGAGCTCGCGTCGTGCATCGCTCCCCTCACTCGCTCGTGCGGATGCAGTCGAGGCCGAGCACGAGATCGGCGCCGAAGGCCGTAGCGGGCGTCTGGTAGCCGGGCTTCGCGCCGCCTTCGAGCACGCGCCGCGCGATCTCGACGCCGCTCAGCATCGTCAGCTGATAGCCGCTCGGCGTGTCGAGGCGCGCGCGCGCCGTCTGCCCGTCCGCGCCGACCGCCTCCGCCACGATGTGGCCGCGCAGCTCCTTGCGCTCGGCCTCGTTCGGGCCTTCGGGCATCGCGCCGATCATGCCCTGCAGGCCGCGCTGCACGGCGCGCAGCCGCAGCAGCGGCGCGAGCGCACCGCTCGCGCGCAGCATGGCGCGCATGCCGGCGCCGGCGCGCAGGTAGACCTCGATGTTCTCGGCCTGCGTCGAATGCCATGCGGTCACGAGATCGCCGAGCGGCGCGCCCGCGCAACGCGTCGGGCCGAAGCCGAAGTCGAAGTCGCGCTGCAAGCTGCCCGCCGGGAGCGAGACGATCCGGCCCGCGCGGCGCACCAGACAGCCCGCCCCCAACATCTCGACGCTCGTCTTCGCCGTACCGCGCGTCGGGGTGCCGAGCGCGTCGATCGCGATGCGCAGCGTGCGCGGCTCGGGCACGCGCGCCGCGACGTACGCCGCGAGGCAATCGCTCGGCACCACGTCGAAGCCGACGCCGGGCATCAGCATCACGCCCAGCTCGCGCGCCCGCGCCCCCAACACCTCGCACAGCTCGAACACCGGAATCTCGCCGGTGATGTCGAGATAGTGCACGCGCGCCGCGAGACAGGCGTCGAGCATCGGGCCGGCCGTCGCGGAGAACGGGCCCGCGGCGTGCAGCACGCACGCGACGCCCGCCAGCAGCTCGCGCAAGCGCGGCGCGTCGTCGATCGGCGAGACGCGCGCTTCCACGCCCAGCTCCGCGGCGAGCGCCTTCACGCGCTCCGCGTTGCGTCCCGCCACGATCGGCGCGAGGCCGCGCTCGGCGGCGTGCCGCGCGAGCAGCTTTCCGGAGTAGCCGGTCGCGCCGTAGATGAGGAGTGCGGGTCTGGGCATTCGATCGCTCACGCCGTGACTTTGCGGCGGAGCCAGCTCAGCATCGCGCGGGTGAGGGCGGCGGGCTGCTCTTGTTGGGTCCAGTGCCCGCAGGCGATCTCGTGGATCTCGAGGTCGCTGCAGAGCGCGCGCATCGGCGCGGCGGCCTGCGGCGGGAGCGCCGCGTCCCACGAGGCCGTGACCATCAGACACGGCAGCGTGAGCTTCGTGACGCCGAGCTCGGGCATCACGCGCTTGTCCTTGTCCGCGTTGCGATACCAGCTCACCGGCCCGAAGAAGCCCGAATTCTCGAACGCTCGCGTGTAGACGCCGAGCTCCTCCGCCGTGAGCAGCGTCTCGCCCATCGGCTGCAGGGCTTCGAGCCGCCGGAACGGGTTCGCGTCCTGCGGCATGTCGCCGCGGAACAACAAGCCGGCCGCGGGGCCCGTCGCGCGCCGCATCATCTTCTCGAACACGAGGCGCGGGTTCTTGTCGAGCACGCTCTCGGCCACGCCGGGCTGCTGGAACCACAGGATGTAGAGCTTCTCGTCGTCCTTGAAGACGGCGCGCAGCTGCTCCGTGGTGGGAAATGCCATGTACGGCGTGTTCACGCCGATCGCACCGAGGCATCGATCGGGGTGGCGCACCGTCATGCCCCAGGAGACGAAGCCGCCCCAGTCGTGGCCCGCGAACACGGCGCGCTCGATGCCGAGCGCATCGAGCAGATGCGCCATGTCGTCGCACAGGTGATCGAGCGAGTAGTCCTCGACGCGGGTGGGCGCGTCGCTCCACGCGTAGCCGCGCTGATCCGGCGCGATCGCGCGAAAGCCGGCGGCGGCGAGCGCGTTCACCTGATAACGCCACGAGTAGGCGAGCTCGGGGAAGCCGTGGCACATCACGACGGCCGGGCCGCTGCCCGCCTCGTGCACCTCGAGCGTGACTTCGGGAAGACGAACGCGCCGCGCAGCCGGAAAAGTGATCTGCATGGCCGCACGGTACTTGGCTTCGCGCGCCATCGCCTCGCCGCCGAGCCGAGAAGAACTGTGAAACAATCCGCCCATGCTGCGCCCGTACCGCGTGCTCGACCTCGCTGGCGAAGACGGAATCCTGTGCGGGCAGCTGCTCGCCGATCTCGGCTGCGACGTGATCGCGATCGAGCCGCCGGGCGGATCGAGCGCGCGGCAGCGCGGCCCGTTCGCGGGAGACGTGCGCGAACCCGAGCGCTCGCTCACCTGGTGGGCGTGGGCGCGCGGCAAACGGAGCGCGCTGCTCGATCTCGCGAGCGCGGCAGACCGCGACGAGCTGCGCCGCTTGGCGCTCGGCGCCGACTTCTTCATCGAGAGCTTCGCGCCGGGTCAGCTCGCCGCGCTCGGTCTCGGCTACGCGCAGCTCTCGGCGCTGAACCCCGCGCTGATCTACGTCTCGATCAGCGCCTTCGGCCAGGATGGCCCCAAGGCGCACTACGCCGCCACCGATCTGATCGGGCTCGCGGCGGGCAGCTCGCTCTACTTATCAGGCGAGCTCGATGGACGGCCGGTGCGCGCCGCGGTGCCACAGGCCGGCCTGCACGCCGGAGCGGACGCCGCGGTCGGCGCGCTGATCGCGCACTTCGCGCGCGCGAGGACGGGACGCGGCCAGCACGTCGACGCCGCGATGCAGCACGCCACCACGCTCGCGACGCAGTTTCGCGCGCTCGACGCCGCGATCGGCGAGACGCCCGCGCGCCGCGTCTCCGGCGGCGCGTTCGTGAAGGGCGCGTTCCTGACCACGCGCTATCGCAGCGCCGATGGCTGGGTCACGCTCGGCCCGGCATTCCTGCCGTCGACCGGCCACTTCATGAAGCGCCTGCTCGGCTGGCTGGTCGAGGAGGGCCGCTGCGAGCCCGCGCTCGTCGACGAGGATTGGAACACGTTCGCGCGGCGCATCGCGACCGGCGAGCTGCCGGAGACGGCCTACCAGCCCGTGGACGTCGTGCTGCGCGCGTTCTTCGCGACCAAGAGCAGCGCCGAGCTGATGGAGCAATCGGTGAAGCGGCGCCTGCTCGTCGCCCCGGTGTTCGATCTCGGCCAGATCGTGAGCAGCCCCCAGCTCGCGGCACGCGAGTTCGCCGTAACACTTCCGAGCCCGCTGGACGGCGCGCCCGTCCAGCTGCCGGGCGCGTGGGCCAAGTTCTCCGAGACGCCGCTGCGCTTCACGCGCCGCGCGCCGCGGCTCGGCGAGCACACCACAGAGCTGCGCGGCGATGCGCGCAGCAAGCCGCTCTGCCTCGCGGAGTCGACGCCCGAGCCCGCACGCGTGGGCGAGGCGCAGGCGTTGCCGTTCGCGGGCCTGAAGGTGCTCGACCTGTTCTGGGTGCTCGCAGGCCCAGGCGCAACGCGCGTGCTCGCCGACTACGGCGCGACCGTCGTGCACGTCGAATCCGCCAAGCACATCGACACGCTGCGCGTGATCCCGCCCTATCAGTTCGCGAACCCGCACCCCGAAGGCGCCGGCGGCTTTCAGAGCGCGAACGCCAACAAGCTCGGCGTGACGATCGACATGCACGCACCCGAGGGCCACGAGCTGATCCTCGATCTCGTGCGCTGGGCCGACGTCGTCACCTCGTCGTTCGCGCCCGGCGTGCTCGATCATCTCGGCCTCGGCTGGGAGATCCTCCACGCGCTGAACCCGCGCGCGATCTTGCTCGAGTCGTGCCTGATGGGTCAGACGGGACCGTGGAGGCACTTCACCGGCTTCGGAAATCTCGCGGCGTCGGTCACCGGCTACATGACCCTCGCCGCCGAGCGCGGCGGAATTCCGTCCGGCCCGTGGGCCGCCTACACCGACTTCATCGCGGTCCGGTACAACACGCTCGC
>DATBRS010000124.1:0-6823 GCA_036560185.1 Myxococcota bacterium | reverse complement strand
CGCTTCGGCTTGACGCACGTGATCGGCCTCGGCAGCGCGTGCGGCATCCACATCCTCGAGAAGGTGTCCTAGGCACGCATCGGGGATCGTGATCAGGTCCACGGGCCGGTCGGCGAAAGTCGCCCGGCCCGTTGCATTCGTGCGCCAGGCGAGATGCACAGCGAACCGAAGACGAGCGGAGTCGCCGAGTTGGATTGCGCGCGAAGTGCCTCGGTTTACTCTGCGCGCGTGCGCAAGCCCGTCCTCTTCCTCCGCTCGGCCGTGGTTCTCGTCTTCACGCTGATTGCCGGTTGCCCGAGCGATCCCCCGAGCACTGCGGCAGCGCCCGATGCAGGTGCAGCGCAAGCGGCGCCCGCGCCGCAGGCCACGCCTGCCGCCGCGCCCGCGAGCGAACGGCGCGGCGTCCCGGTACCCGCCTATACCGGCAAGGCGCTCGACGGCACGCCGCTCTCGATCGCGCAGTTCCTCGGCCGGCGCACGCTGATCTGGGGCTTCAATCCGGAGCTGCCCGGAGCCCGCAGCATCGCGAGCGCGCTGGCGGCCATCGCGCGAGAACGGATCAGCGGAAACTTCCAGCTCGTCGGCTTCTCGCAAGGCTCCTCGGCGGCGACGACGACCGCCTTCCTCGCCGCTGCGGGCCTCGACATGCCCACCTTCCTCGACGAGAGCGGCGAGTTCGCGACCAAGATCTACCGCCAGCCGCCGCCGCTGTGGGCGTTCCTGGTCGACGCCGACGGCAACGTGATCGCCGAGACCACCTACTTTCAGACCGACCTGCCCGAGCCGGTGAAGCTGATCGAGCAGAACTTCCGGCAGTGGCTGCGCATCGCGCCGCCCGGCGAGATGCCGCTCGCGCCTGACTTCGCCGCCAAGAAGTTCGACGATGCAGGCGATTTCAAGCTCTCCTCGCTGCGCGGAAAACCCGTGATCCTGATGTTCTTCCTCTACACGTGCCCGCACTGCCACGACGCGCTGAAGTTCCTGCGCGAGGAGCTGCCGAAGATCGACGCGCGCAAGCGGCCGACCCTGGTCGGCGTCTCGACCTACGGCAGCGAGCTCTCGGTGCGCGAGGAGCTGAAGAGCCAGGGCATCGACGTCTTCGATGTGATCGTGCGCGACGACGACGTCGCGATCCGCAACAAGTACGGCGCGCTGCAGGGCGTGCCCGTGGTCCTCATGATCGACGCGCAAGGGCGCATCACCGGGCGCACCCAGGGCTGGCGCACCGACCGCGATCCGCCGCTCGCGCGCATGCGCATCGCGCGCATCGCCGGCGTGACGCCGCCGATGCTGCTCAGCCAGAGCGGCTACAGCGGGAACGACTTCTGCGCGGTGTGCCACGAGAGCGAAACCGCGACCTGGGACCTGACGCAGCACGCCACTGCGATGACGACGCTCGCGAAGCACGGCGCCGACGGCCGCAGCGAGTGCGTGACCTGCCACGTCGTGGGCTACGGGAAGCCGGGCGGCTACGCGATCGCGCGCGCCGAGCCCGCGCTCGAGAACGTCGGCTGCGAGACCTGCCACGGCCGCGGCGGGCCACACCTCTCGCCAGAGCACGTCGTGAGCGAAAACTACGAGCCCGTTTGCGCGAGCTGCCACACGCCGGAGCACTCGCTCGGCTTCAAGTACGCGAGCTTCCTGCCGCGCGTGTCTCACGCGGCCCTCGCGAAGCTCTCGCCCGCCGAAAAGCAGGCCTACATCGACGCGCGCGGGAAGCCGCGCAACGACCTCCTGCCCGAGAACGTCGCGCGCGTCGGCAGCGAGGCGTGCGCGAGCTGCCACGCGCAAGAGTTCGCGAAGTGGAAGGCGCACGCCCACGGCAAGAGCTCGCCCGAGATCGGCTGCGAGACCTGCCACGGCGGCGGCGCGGATCACGTCGCCGCCGGCGCGCAGCGCAAGGGCACGATCATGAGCCTCTCCGACAAGTGCGGCTCGTGCGCGATGACGCAGCTGTGCGGGAGCTGCCACAGCGAGGAGCGCGAGCCCGGCTTCCAGTTCCACATGCGCGAGAAGATCGAGAACCAGCGGCACAGTGATCGTCCGCTGCAAGGGCTCGTCTCGAACGAGGCGCCCAAGGCGTCCGTGGCCGCGGTGCTCGCGAGCGCATTCGCAACGGCCGCCGGCCGCTAGGGGCAGCGAAGTGGCGATCGCAGCGAACGTGAAGAGCGAGCATGCGGCGAACGGCGTCGCGACGCTGACGATCGACCGCGAGGAAAAGCGCAACGCGCTCGACCGCGCGACGCTGCGCGAGCTCGAGGCCGCGTTCGACGCCGCTGCGGCAGACTCCGCGGTGCGCGTGATCGTGCTGCGCGGCGCCGGCGACAAAGTGTTCTGCGCCGGCGCGGATCTGCGCGAGGTGCTCGGGCACGCGAGCATGGACGAGAGCCGCGCGCACTTCGACGGCGTGGTGCGCGTGATGCGCGCGATGGAGCGCGCGCCTCAGCCGGTAATCGCGCGCGTGCCAGGCTTCGCGCTCGCGGGCGGCTTCGGCCTCGCGGTCGCGGCCGATCTCACGATCGCGGCGGAGAGCGCGCAGTTCGGGCTGCCCGAGATCAGCCTCGGCCTGCTGCCGCTAATGGTGAGCGTGCCGATCCTGCGCGCCGTCGGCAGCCGCAAGGTGCTATTGGATCTCGTGCTCACCGGCCGGCGCGTCGCCGCGCAGGAGGCGCAGGCGCTCGGCATCACCACGCGCGTCGTGCCCGACGCCGAGCTCGACGCCACCATCGCCGAGCTGTGCGCGACGTTCACGTCCTACTCGCCGGCGACGCTGCGCATGGGCAAGGAGGCCGTTTACACGATGGCCGAGATGGAGGCGCACGCGGCGCTCACCTACCTGCGCGAGGCGATCATCCTCACCTCGCGCACCGAGGACGCCCAGGAAGGCATCGCCGCGTTCTTCGAGAAGCGGAGCCCGAAGTGGACCGGGCGCTAGAAGCCGAGGCGAAGGCCGTGCTGCGCGCCGCGCGCGCGCGGCTCGAGGAGCTCGCGGAGGAAGAGCTCGCGTGGACGCCGAAGCGCAGTGCCGACGAGCGCGCTGAGCTGCGCGCGCCCGCTCCGGTCGCGCGTGGAGCCGCTGCGACGGCGACGCTGCCGGCGCCGAGCGCACCCGCATTGCCGCTCGGCGCGGTGCGAACACTCGAGCAAGTGCGCGCGCATCTCGGCGAGTGCACGCGCTGTCCGCTGCATCAGGGCCGCACCAAGATCGTGTTCGGCGACGGCAACGCGAACGCGGAGCTGATGTTCGTCGGCGAGGGCCCCGGCGAGCAGGAGGACCTCAGCGGCCTGCCCTTCGTGGGCCGCGCCGGCGAGCTGCTCACGCAGATGATCGAGGCCGGCCTCAAGATCCCGCGCGCGAGCGTCTACATCGCGAACGCCGTGAAGTGCCGGCCGCCGGGCAACCGCACGCCGCTGCCCAATGAGGTCGCCGCCTGCCGGGAGTTCCTCGACGGGCAGATCGACGCGATTCGCCCCAGAGTGATCGTCGCGCTCGGCAAGCCCGCGACGAGCTTGTTGTTGGGTCGCGACGTCGCCATCACGCGCGTGCGCGGCACCTGGCACGACTACCGCGGCTTCCCCGTGATGCCCACCTTCCACCCGGCGTTCTTGTTACGTCAATACACGCCGGAGAACAGGCGACTGGTGTGGGAGGACCTGAAGGCGGCGCTGGAGAAGAGCAAGGCGTAGAAAGCGCCTCGCAGTGCGTCACGGCCTTTCCGGCACGCTCGCGCTCTGCTTCGCCCGGAATTGCTCGAGCTTCTTCCGCACCGCAGGATCTCTGCCCGCGATGATCGCGGCGGCGAAGAGGCCGGCGTTCTTCGCGCCGGCTTTGCCGATCGAGAACGTCGCCACCGGGATTCCTCCCGGCATTTGAACCGTGCTGAGCAGCGCGTCGAGGCCCTGCAGCGGCGAGGAGTCGATCGGCACGCCGAGCACGGGCAGCACGGTGTGAGCGGCGGTGACGCCGGCGAGGTGCGCGGCGGCGCCGGCGCCGCAGATCACGACCTCGATGCCGTTCGTCTCGGCGTCAGCGAGAAAGCGCGTCAAGCGCTCCGGCGTGCGGTGCGCGGAGATCACGCGCACGTCGCTCTCGATGCCGAGCTCCTTCAGCGCGTCCTCGGCCGCCTTCATCACGTCGTAGTCGTTCGCACTGCCCATCAGGATTCCCACTCGCGCCGCCACTGCTCGCTCCTTTCGCTGCGAAGGCGAAGCACTCTAGGCTACGCGCCCGAGAGCGGGGAGGTGCCATGCGCGCAGTCGTCTCGAGAACGCCCGGCGAGCTCGTGGTCGAGAACGTGCCCGAGCCGAAGCCGGGGCCCGGCCAGGCGGTGCTGCGCGTGCTCGCCTGCGGCATCTGCGGCAGCGACCTGCACCTGCATCAGCACAAGCTGCTGCCGCCGGGCTCGATCATGGGACACGAGTTCTGTGGCGAGGTGATGGAGCCCGCCGGCGCGCTGCGCACGGGCGAGCGCGTGTGCGCGATCCCGAACCTCTCGTGCGGAAGCTGCGAACGCTGCCGCTCCGGGCTCGGCGCCTACTGCGCGACGCAATCGCCGATCGGACTCGGGCTGCCGAACGGCGCGTTCGCGGAGTACGTCGCGATCGCGGCGCACGAGGCGGTGCGCGTGCCCGAGGGCGTCAGCACCGAGCTCGCGGCGCTGGTCGAGCCGCTCGCCGTGGGCGTGCATGCGCTGAACGCGAGCCGGCTGCGGCGCGGCGAGCGCTGCCTGGTCGTCGGCGCGGGGCCGATCGGCCTCGCGATCGCGCTCTGGGCGCGCCACTTCGGCGCGCGCGAGGTGATCGTCTCCGAGCGCTCGCCGGGCCGCCGCGCGCTCGCGGAGAGGCTGGGCGCTACGCGCGTGGTCGACCCGCTGCGCGAGGACCTAACAGCCGTGCTCGAGCGCGCGGCGCCGGGCGGCCCCGATCTCGTGTTCGAGGCGGTCGGCGCGCCGGGCCTGATCGAAGACTGCGTCGCGCGCGTGCGCTTCCGTGGGCGCGTCGTGGTCGCCGGCGTGTGCATGGGCGCCGATGCGATCACGCCCCTCGCGAGCATCGTGAAGGAGGCGCAGCTCCAGTTCGTGCTCGCCTACGAGAAGGACGACTTCCAGTACACGCTCGACATGCTCGCGCAGGAGCGCATCGACCCGAGCGCACTGATCACGGAGCGCGTCGGCCTCGCGGCCGTGCCGGCGGCGTTCGAAGCGCTCGCGACGCCACAGGGCCAGGGCAAAGTGCTCGCGTGCCCATCGCTGTGACGCGCGCCGCGCTCTCCGCCAAGACGGCGCTGTGCGGGATCTTCCTGCACCCCGCTGGGCACACGCGCTCGCCGGCGCTGCACAACGCGGCCTACGCCGCGCTCGGAATCGACGCCGTGTTCCTCGCGTTCGACGTCACGTCCGGCGACCTCGCCGCGGCGATCGCGGGCGCGCGCGCCATGAACCTCCGCCAGCTCGCGATCTCGATCCCGCACAAGCAGGCGGTGATGGCGCACCTCGATCGCGTGGACGAGACGGCGCGCGCGATCGGCGCGGTCAACACCGTGGTGCGCGCCGGCGACGCGCTCGTCGGCAGCAACACGGACTGGCTCGGCATCGCGCGCGCGCTCGAGCGGGAGACGCCGCTCGCAGGCAAGACCGCGGTCGTGCTGGGCGCCGGCGGGACCGCGCGCGCCGCGCTCTACGCGCTGCGCCAGCGCGGCGCGCGCGCGATCGTGCTGAATCGCACGCCCGGCAAGGCCGAGGCGCTCGCCCGCGAGCTCGGCGGCGCGCGCGCCGGCGCGCTCGAGGAGCTCGCGGCGATTCCGCACGACGTGCTGATCAACACCACCAGCGTGGGGCTGCGCAGCGAGGCGTCGCCGGTGGCGGCGGAGGCGCTGCGCGCGGGCAGCGTGGTGCTCGACGCCGTCTACGACCCACTCGATACACTCCTGCTGCGCGACGCGCGGGCGCGCGGCGCAAAGCCGATCTCGGGTAAGTGGATGCTGATCGAGCAGGCGCGCGAGCAGCTGCGCCTGTGGACCGAACGCGAAGTCGACGCGGCCGTGATGGCGGAAGCGTTCGATGCCTCGAGCGCTCAGCCGCCTACTTGAGCTTCGCTTCCTTGTAGACCACGTGCTTGCGCGCGACCGGGTCGTACTTCTTGAACTCGAGCTTGTCCGGCGTGTTGATGCGGTTCTTGCTCGTCGTGTAGTAGTGGCCCGTTCCGGCCGACGACTCGAGCTTGATCTTCTCGCGCTTGCTCTTCTTCGCCATCTGTGGGCCTCTCTACTTCGGCTCGGCGACGAGCTCGCCGCTCTTCTTGAATACGCGGACCTTCTCGCCGCCTCGCAGCTCGAAGCCGATGCGGCCGGGCTTGCCCGTCTTCGGATCCACGAGCTGCACGTTCGAGATGTGGATGAAGCCCTCGCGCTCGATGATGCCGCCGCCGGGGGTCTTCTTGCTGCGGTTCGGCTTGAGGTGCTTCTTCTGCACGCGCACGCCCTCGACGCGCACGCGCGCGGCTGCCGAATCGACCTCGAGCACGCGGCCCTGCTTTTTCGTCTTGCGTTCCTTGCCGGCGATCACCTGAACGAGATCGCCCTTGCGAATGCGCTGTGCCATCGAGACTTCCTTCACGGACTTTGGGCGGCGGGCGACCGAGCTCGGAATGGGCCGCCGCTCCGGGCAGGCCTGCTGGGACTCGCCTCCGCGGCAATCCCCGCCCGCCTCGAAAAGAGGCGCAGTTTTCCCGGTCCACCGGGGAGGTGTCAACCCGCGGCGGGGTGGGTGCTTGGTGGTTCCGAGAGAGCGGGCGTTGCCGACAGGTCCCCTGCACCGCCGCGGCT
>DATBRS010000123.1:0-9209 GCA_036560185.1 Myxococcota bacterium | reverse complement strand
CATCACCTCGGCGACTACGCGCTCGCCGGGCTGCGCATCGTCGAGCAGGCGCCGCAACCGGTGCGGCGCAACCAGTACGCCAATCAGCGCCGCTACGGCGAGTACTGGCAGGCGCTGCTCGAGCGCGCCCACGCCGCGGGCGCGCTCCCGAACGGCGTCGACCTGCTCGCGCTGCGGCTCTTCCTGTTCGACGCGATGAACGGAACCGTCACCTGGCCCGCGAGCGTGCGGCGCTCGACGAGCGAGCTCGCGGACACGTTGATTCGCCTGATCGCGCGCGCGTGACGCTCGCGCCGTGCGCTCAGGCGCTCGCGGGCACGATCTCGAATGCGGTGCGGCCGTTCAGTGCCACGTCGAGTCGCGCGCTGCCCGCGGCGTCCGCGACGAAGCGTCCGCCGCCCGCACCCAGCACCTGATAAGCGCCGCCGGGCGTGAGGCGGCCGAGCCCGAGACGCTGCGTTCCCGGAGCGACCCCCGGATAGAGCACGAGCTCGAGGTTCTCGCCGCTGCTGACCGCGCGCGCGACGAGCACGTCGGGGTAGCTCGCGTCGACGAGCACCGGACCGCGCAGTGCCGATTCCGGCGGCCCCTGCGTCACCGCGCGCCGGAAGTCGCCCGTGCGGCGGAGCTTGCCCGTGACGGCGCCGATGTTCGAGAGGTTCGACATCGCGGCGTAGTGCACGACGCCGCGGTCCTCCACGCGCTGCCCGTCCTCCTCGAGCGCGCGCTCGGCGGCCTCGGCGATCTCGTCGTCTCCGAACTCGCGCGCGCTCGCGAGGATGCTCGCGAAAGTGCCCGCCCAGCCGCGACGGTAGTTCCCGAAGTCGAATCCCGCGCCCGGGAAGCGCAGCCGCGGCTTCCCGCTCGCGTTCGCGACGATCGCTCGGGCGAGCGCGTGGCGCGCAACGGTCCATTGCCTCGCCGCGCGCTCCGGCGCCCAACAAGTCGCGAACAGCGCGAAGCCCGCGTCGCCGGCGGGGAAGGGGAAGCGCAGGCCGGTCAGCTCGGAGCGCAGCCCGATCACGCTGCCGCTCTCGTCGGTGAACTCGGTGTCGAGGCTGTGGAGCCAGCGCGGCAGCAGTTCCTTCGCGTCGCTCGTGCCGAACAGCCGGTCGTGCAGCACCAGGCTCGTGATGCCGTAGTGGTTGCAGATCGGATAGACCCAGTTCGGCTCGCACGGATAGAGGCAGTAGTCGGCGCGCTTGAAGTTTTCCGCGACCGAGGCGGCGAGCGAGTGCACGTCGTGCGGGTAGCTCGTGCGGGCGTTCAGGCGGAAGCGCAGGCTGCCCGGCTGCGCGTAGCGGCGGTCGCCGCTGCTCGACGTGTAGAGGCTGACGTGGATCCCGAACCAGCCGGTGAGCATGATGTTGTCGCGGCCGGCGGGGTCCCAGTCCGTCAGGTTGAAGTGGCCCCACGAGGTCTCGTAACACCAGTACGACCAGATCTGCTTCTGCACGTACTGCTCGATCAGATTGCGCTGCGCTCGAGACAGGTAGCCGTGGAAGCTCGGCGTGTAGTTGCACTGGAGCTCCGCGAGCGTGTAGCCGGCGTGATTCAGCTGGTAGCGGAGTGAGGAGGTCTGGAACTGGTCGATGCGATCGAAGCCGTTCAGTCGGCCGATCGGCTGCAGCGCGCGGTCGAGCAGGTAGCGCGCAGCGGCGAGCTGATCGGGCGTGAGCTCGCGCCGCTCCGGCGCGGGCGCTGCGCTCCGCTCCGCGACCTGCGCGATCTCGCTCGGCAGGTACGCGCTTCGGTCCGCCCGCGCGGCGCGCCCCGCCGCGCGCTGCGCCTCGTTGCGGCGATGGAACACGAACGCGCCTGCAACTGTTAGGGTGGGGACGGCCAGCGGCGCGAACGTCCAGCTCTCGGCGCCGGTGAGCGCCCCCGCGAGCGCGGCGGCGCCGAGCCAGATCGCGAGCGGCGCCGGGACCATCGCGGCGCCGAACCACGCGAACACCGCCAGCCCGAACAGCACGGCGGTGAGCGGCAGCAGCAACAAGCTCCAGCCGCCGCTCGCGAGGAAGCCAGCGCCGGGGAACCACAGTCCGAGGCCGGCGGCTCGCAGGGCGGGCGACATGCCGAGCAGCGAAGGCGCGAGGCCGAGGGCGCAGATGGCCGCATACAGGACCGCCGTGCGCTTCAACTTCGCCGCGGTGATCGGGCCGAGCGCCCGTCCGCTTCCAGTGAAGTGCTGCGCCACGAAATCCTGGGTGAGGCTGGCGGCCATGAGCTCTCCTCTCGCCCGCGCAGGGCTCAGTCGAGCGCGCTGGTCGCGCTCGACGTGCACAAGTACGGGATCTGGAACGGATGCGGGCGGTGCGCCGCATCTCCCGCGGTCGCGACGTGAACGAACGCGAGGGCAAGGGCGCCGCCGCCGAGCGCGAGCGCGGCGCGGCGCGGCGACGCGAACAGCGCGCGCCCGGGCGCGAGCGGCGCGGCGTCGCCGCGGCGCCATGCGGCGTTCGCATTCGCCGGCGTCAGCGCGGGGGTCAAGCCGAGCACGCGCTCGCGCAGCCAGTCGAGCGCGACGAGCAACTGGCTCACGATGAACGCCGCGAGTGCGCAGCAGGCCATGGCGATCCTCGCCCAGAACGTGCTTCAGGGAGCCGCCGCACACAACGCGAGGCGCGAACGCGACCGGAGTCGCAGTCCGGGCCGAGGCGCTCGGCCTCGCGAGCGCGTCAGTCCTCGAAGCGCAGCGCGGCCGCGTCGCCGGGCGCGTGCTCGAGCAGCTCGATCACGTTGCCGAACGGATCGCGCCCGTACGCGAAGCGCTGCGGCGCCGCGCCGAAGGCCGGCGCGTTGAAGGCGACGCCGTTCGCGGCGAGGTGCGCGTAGTCTCTCGCGTAGTCGTCGCTGACCAGCGCGAAGTGCGTGATGCCGAGCCGGTTCACTGGGCGCGTCGGCGTGCCCGGCTGCGATTCCTGGAACTCGAAGAGCTCGAGGCAGGTGCCGCCCTTGCGGATCATGCGCACTCTGCACGCCGCGTTCGCGACGCCGAACGCCTCGTTCATCGGGGCGTAGCCCGGCGGCAGCTCCGCCTCCATCACCACGCGGAAGCCCACCACCCCGCAGTAGAAGTCGAGCGCGCGCTGCAGATCGGGAACCGCGAGCGCGGCGTGATGCAGACCAAGGATCATGAGCGCCTCCGACGAAGGGCGCGCAGCATACTGCGCGGCGAGGGCGCACGAAGCCGCCCCGCGCGGCGCGGCGACTCGCTCACAGCCGCGCGCTGGGCGCCCCCAACAACTCGAGCTTGCGCTGCAGCGCGCTGCGCAGGTGCTCGTCGTCGGCGAGCTCGACGGCGCGCGCGAACGCGGCGCGCGCCTCGCTGCTCCGGCCGAGCTCGCGGTAGCTCATGCCGAGCAGCGAGTAGAAGGTCGGATCGCTCTCGGCACTGCGCAGCGCCTCGCGCAGCTGGCGCGCCGCGCTCGAGAAGTCGCCCGCGAGGTAGGCGATCTTCGCGCGCTCGTAGCGGTAGTACGGATTCTGCAGCCGGTACTGCGTCACGCGCCGCTCGTACCAATGCGCGAGCTCGGCGCGGCCTTCGCGGGCATGGAGGCTCGCGAGATTGCTCAGCGCCACGAACTCGTGCGGATGCAGCCGCAGCGCCTCGAGGTAGCTCGCCTCCGCGCGCGTCGGGTCGCCTTGCCGGCGATACCAGGCGCCCAGGTTCACCCAGGCCTGCACGAGCGTGCGGTCCATCGCGAGCGCCCGCTGGAAATACGCGTACGCGGCTTCGGGCTCGCCCGCCTGCATGCGCTCGACGCCGAGATTGCTGTAGTAGTGCGCCGCGGCGCGCGCATCCGAGATCGCGCGGCGCGGGTAGGCGGCGCGGAACTCCGCCATGTTGAAGTCGACGACGCGGTCCGGGCCGGCGCCCATCGTCACCAGCGCGTTCACATGCCGGCTCAGCACGAAGCTGTCGTCCCGCGCGGTCCAGATCGGCGGCACGTCGACTTCCTGATAACTCACCTCGAGCCCCACTTCCCGCGCGAGCGCCACGAACACGTTCGTGAACGAGAGGCAGTTGCCCTGCAGTGCGTGGAAGGTCGCGGCGGCGCTGCGCGTGTCGTCGTCGTACTCGATGCGGAAGCTCGGGTTCTCGATCAGCGCGCGCGTCAGCTGGCGCAGCTTGGTCGGGTCGTCCGCTGCGGTGACTGCCCGCGCCAGGAACGTGCGCATGTCGCCGTCGAGCGCGAGCACGCCCGCATCGCTCAGCGAGAGCCCGGCTTGCGGCGGAACGGCGACGAAGTCCGCTGGCACGGCGCGGGCGCCCAGCGTCGCGGGCAGCCCGGCGCATCCCGCCAGGACGAGCGCGCCGAGCGCAAGGCCGGCGAGCGAGCCGCATTGCCGCACGAGACTCGTCATGGGCACCTCCGGCGAGTACCGCAGCTCATGTTACTTCGCGATCGCGAGCCCGCGATGCGCTCGCGGGGCCTACGGCGGCCGCCGCCGCCTCACGCTCGCGCGAGAATCGCGCCCGCCATCCCCGACGACACGAGCGCGTGCTGCACGCCCACGACTTGGTTCGCCGCGCTGCCGCGGATCTGCCGTACCCCCTCGGTCACGAAGTTCATGCCGTGGATGTAGGCCTCGCCGCCGTGCCCGCCGTGGGTGTTCGTCGGAATGCGGCCCGTGAGCTCGCAGTGGCCGTCCGCGACGAAGTCCTTGGCCTCGCCGTGGGCGCAGAAGCCGAACGCCTCGAGCTGCTTCATCACGTTCGGCGTGAACGCGTCGTAGAGCAGCGCGACGCGCACGTCCGCTGGCGAGAGACCCGATTGCGCCCACAGCCGCCGCGCGGTGCCGACCGCCTCGGGCATCACGCTGAGGTCGGCGTGGTAGTAGTTCGAGATCACCTCGACCTCGGACGGGATCGACTGCGCGGCCGCGGCGATGCGCACCGGCGGCTGCCTCGCATCGCGCGCGCGCTCGAGCGTCGTAATCACGGCGGCCGCGGCGCCGGCGTTCTCCTGACAGCAATCGAGCAGGCGCAGCACGGGCTCGACGATCCAGCGCGAGGCCTGGTGCTCGTCGAGTGTGATCGGCTTGCCGTGGAAGATCGCGGCGGGATTGGACGCGGCGTGCTTGCGCTGCAACACCGCGACGCGTCCGAAGTCGCGATTCGTGACGCCGTATTCGTGCATGTAGCGCTGGATCGCGAGCGCGGCCCAGGTGGCGGGCGCCTGCGCGCCGAACGGCATGCACCAGAGCAGCGAGCTGGTGCCGCCGCCCGGTTGCCACGCGCCGCCCGCCTGCGGCTGGCCGTAGCGGTAGGCGGCGCCCTGATTGATGGCGCGCCAAATCAGGACTGCCTCGCACGCCCCCGACGCGACCGCGCACGCAGCCTGATAGACGGTCGCGAGCGCGCCCGCGCCGCCGCCCGGCACGCGGCTCGTGTAGGCGAGATCGCGCACGCCGAGCGCGCGGCACATGCCGATCTCGTCCACCGGATCGAGCGTGTACGTGATCATGCCGTCGACGTCGGCCGGGGCGATGCCCGCGTCGGCGAGCGCGGCGAGCGCCGCCTCGGCGGCGAGGCGCGCCTCGCTGCGCTCGTCGCGGCGCGCGTAGCTCGTCTGTCCGATGCCCGCGATGGCGACCGCACGTCCGGCGCTGGGGAACATCAGCGGCTCCGCGCCGGATGGAACACGGGCACGGCTCCGCCGCCCGCGCAGGGCTCGAACCCGACTTCCACGCGCAGCCCATTGCGCATTCCGGAGACCGGCACGCCCACGACGTTCGAGACGAGTCGCAGCCCTTCGTCGAGCTGGATCAACGCCACGACCGGCGCTTCCGAGAAACCGATGGCCGCGGGATGCCGCGGCACGATCCAGCTGTAGACCTCGCCGCGCCCTGATAAGCGCACGACGCCTCGCTCGAGGCCATGGCAGTGCGGGCACATCGGCCGCGGAGGATGCGCGAGCGCGCCGCACGCGCCGCAGCGCTGCGCGACCAGCTCGCCCCGCTCGCACGCCTCCCAGAAGAACGCGTTGTCGGGCGTGCGCAGCGGCGCGGGCCGCGTGGGCTCAGCCACGTCGCGCCTCGCACGCGGCGTTCATCGCGCACTCACTCGGCGCTCGCCGCCGCAGGTTTCGGCAGCCACTTGCTCGGGATCACGACGCGGTGCGGTTTGCCGGGCGCCCAGTCGAGCACGCAGCTCGAGCACAGCGCGTCGACGTCGGCGGCGGCGTAGCCGAGCTCGGCGAGGATCTCGCGGCTGTGCTGGCCGACGATCAGCGGCGGGCCTTGCACGCGACCCGGCGTCTCGGAGAGATCGCACACCAAGCCGATCTGATCGAGCTTGCCGACGAACGGGTGCGGATACGACGCAGTCCAGCCGCGCGCTCGCAGCTCCGGGTCGTCGTGCAGGCCGAGCGCGAACTCCGGGTCGCAGATCTCGCAGGGCACGCCCGCGGCGTCGAGCGCCGCGAACGCGGCCTTCGCGCCGCGCTGCGCGAACAGCGCGCCGAGCGCATTCGCCAGCTCCGCGTCGTGCTTCGCGCGTGCCGCGGCGCTGGTGAAGCGCGGGTCGTGCGCCAGCGCCGGCGCGGCGAGCGCGCCGCACAGCCGCGCAAACGCGTCTTCTCCCGGCGCGAGCACGCACAACCAGCCGTCGCGCGTCTCGTAGAAGCGGTTCAGCGCGGAGAAACCGGTCTGCGTCGCGTCGGTGCGCGGGCGCTCGAAGCCGCTGCCGTCGGGGCGCGCGACGGCGTAGCTCGTGTTCAGCAGCTGCGCGTACACGATCGAGGTGTCGCAGAACTGCCCTTCGCCCGTGCGATCGCGGTGCGCGAGCGCCTGCAGGATCGCGATCGCCGACAGGAAGCCGTTGCCGGTGTCGCCCAGCGAGCAGAAGCTCCAGAGCGGCTTGCCGCCGCGCGCCATGCCGCCGTCTTCGTACTGCGTTCCGGCGAGGCAGCCGCCCATCTGATCGTTGCCCGGCAGTCCGTCGCGCGGTCCGGTCTCGAAGCCGCGCGTGTGGCAGTAGACGAGGCGCGGGTTCACCCGCCGCAAGCTCTCGTAGTCCACTCCAATTCGCCGCGCCGCGTCGTAGCGCATGTTGTGTTGCACCACGTCGGCGCGCGCGACGAGCTCGTGCAGGATCTTCATCGCGCGCGCGTCCTTGAGATCGAGCGCGAGGCTGCGCTTGCCGCGGTTCGCCATGTACGCGATGTGGTTGGCGTGCCAGTAGATGTCGTAGAGCGCGTTGATCTTGATCACGTTCGCGCCGAGATCCGAGAGCAGCTGCGTACCGAACGGGCCGGCGATCGCGAGGCCGAGATCGAGCACCGTAATGCCCTCGAGCGGCGCGCGCAGGGTTCGCTCGCCGCGCGATGCGCTCGGCGCGGGCGTCGCCGCGAGCGCGGCGGCCTCCGCTCGCACCGCCGCGGTGTGCTCGCCCGGGCGCGCGGGCGGCGCGCCGACGCGCGCGGGGTTCTTGGTGAGGCGCAGCACCGTGCCGAGCTGCCGGATCGTCCCGAGCTCCGGATCTCGCACCTCGGCGACGCAGCCGTCCGCGAGCAGCAGCGGATCCGCGAGCGACTCCTCGGGCGAGCGCACGGCCTGCATCGTCATGTTCGCCGCGGCTGCAGCTTCGACCCACTCCTGCGCCGGGAACTTCCGCACCGCCTCGGCGAGCAGCGGCTGGTAGTGCTGCATCACCACGAGCTCGCCCGGCGCGGTGCCGAAGCGGTCGGGGTCGTTCTTGGCGGCGAGGTCCGGCGTAGCGGTCAGCGCGGCACCGGCGGAAGCGGAGAGCAAGAAGCGCGGATTCGGCACCCAGTTGTGGATCCAGCGACCGTCCGCGCACTGGAAGTGCCCCTTCGGCGAGCGCGCGCCGAGGATCCAGCTGTCGAAGTCCTTCGCGTCCAATCTCTCCGCGCGCTGCCACACGCCGCTCGCACACGCGAGTGCGCCTTGGAGCAGCGACGTCTCCACCCATTGGCCGCGGCCGGTGATCTCGCGCGCGCGCAGCGCGGCGTGAATGCCGAGCGTCGCCGCGAAGAATGCGCCGAGGCTCGGGTAGAACGAAGCCGGGAACACGGGCCCGGAGCGCGCGGGCCCCTGAACGTGCGCCGGGTCGTGCTCCAGGTGCGCGAACGGGTCCGGCCGCCGCGCCATGTGGTTCAGCGCGCCCTCGGGCCAGCCGCGCTGCTCGAAGTGCAGGCCCGTGCGCGCGGCGACCAGCGAGTCCCAGCCGGGCCGCGCGGCGTGCTTGTTATTGCGGCCGTAGCCCGTGATCGAGCAGTAGACGAGGCGCGGATTCGCGGCGGCGAGCGTCGCGTAATCGATGCCGAGCCGCGCCGTGGTGCCGGGCGCGAAGCTCTCGACGAGAACGTCCGCGTGCCGCGCGAGCGCGAGAAACACCGCGCGGTCCGCCGCGCTCTTCAGATCGAGCACGGCGCTGCGTTTCCCGCGCTGCCACACGCGGTAGCCGAGCTGCGCGCGGAACGGGTCGCCGCCGGGCGGCTCGATCTTGGTGACCTCGGCGCCCGAGTCCGCGAGCAGCATCGCCGCCATCGGGCCCGCGACGCCCCACGAGAGATCGAGCACGCGCAGGCCAGAGAGAGCGGGGAGCCCGGAGGAGCAAGCGGCATCGCGAAGATTCGCCGTCACGGCTCGACTCCCCCGAGTTGGCGACTGAGAGCCCCATTCACGACCGACCGCAGCTCGAGAAGCCGCAAGCGACCCGCGGCGCGCCGCGCCGCAGGTCGCGCGCAGCGAGCCGAAGGCGAGCGGAGCCCAAACAACTAAGCAATCCCGTACATGCGCGCGCCGTTCGCCCAGGTGATCGCGTGCACCTCGCTCTCGGGCACGCCGGCGAACTGCTTCTCGATCTTCGCGCCCGCGTTCGGCCAGTTGCAGACCGGGTGCGGGAAGTCCGTCGACCACAGCACGTTCTCGAGGCCGATCGCGTGTCGCTGCTCCACGCCTTCCGGCTCGTGCACGAAGGTCACCGCCATCTGGCGCTTGAAGTACGTGCTCGGCAGCTCCTTCACGCCGGGGAACACGTAGTGGTGGTGCATGCGCGAATCGAGGTAGCGGATGAAGCCGGGCAGCCAGAACAAGCCGGGCTCGACGAACACCACGCGCAGTCTCGGGTGCCGCTCGAGGATGCCGGTGAGGATGTACCAGCAGAGCGTCTCGGCGATCGCGAAGCCGGGCTGCGCGGTGAAGATGCCCTTCTGCGGCGTCGGGTCGCGGCGGAA
>DATBRS010000122.1:0-3443 GCA_036560185.1 Myxococcota bacterium | reverse complement strand
GACGGGCAGCAGCAGCTCGGCGTAGCTGCTGGCGGCTCGCTCGAACAGGAAACGCAGCGCCGCCCCGGGCGACTCGGCCTCGTCGAACAGACTGGCCAAGTGGAGCATGGCGTCGACGGCGATCAAGAGCAGCGCGAGAATCGCGAGCGCCACGCCGAACGCGCTCAGGAAGCGGCCGGCATAGTGGCGCCAGACGGTGAACACGGCGCAGGAGACTACCCGTTGCGAGTCGTGAGAGGCAGCGCGGAGCTCGAGACGCCGCTGCCGCGCTGCGTGCTCACCGCTGGGAATTTCGACGGGGTGCACCTCGGGCACCAGCGCATCATGCAGACGGTTACGTCGCGCGCCCACGCGCTCGGCGGCACCGCGCTCGTCTACACCTTCGACCCGCATCCGCGGCGCGTGCTGGCGCCCGAGCGCGCGCCGAAGCTGCTGACGACGCTCGAGGAGAAGCTGGAGCTGCTCGAGGCGCTGGGCGTCGACGCCGTCGTGGTAGAGCCCTTCGACCTCGCGTTCGCGCAGCAAGGCGCCGAGCGCTTCGTGCGCGACATCCTGCATGCGCGCATGCGGCCGGTCGAAGTGTACGTCGGCTACGACTTCCACTTCGGACGCGACCGCGAGGGCTCGATGCGCACGCTCACCGAGCTCGGTCCGCACCTCGGCTTCGCGGTGACGATCATTCCCGAGGTGAAGCTCGGCGACCGCGACGTCAACTCGACGCGCGTGCGCGAGCTGCTGGCGAGCGGCGAGGTGGATTCCGCCGCCGAGCTGCTCGGGCGCAGCTATCGCGTGCGGGGTGCGGTCGCGAAAGGCGATCAGCGCGGACGCACGATCGGCTTTCCGACGTTGAACCTCGCGTCCGAGAACGAGATCCTGCCCTGCGTCGGCGTGTACGCCTGCCACGTGCGTTTCCTCGACGACGGCGATCCGGGCCCCGAGCGATGGTTCGGCGCCGTCGCGAACGTGGGGCGCCGCCCGACGGTGAAGGAGAACGACCCGGTGGCGGTCGAGGCGCACTTGTTCGACTTCGCGGCCGATGCCTATGGCCGCCGCATCGAGGTCGCCTTCGAGGCGCGCCTGCGCGGCGAGCAGCGCTTCCCGAGCCTCGACGCGCTGCGGGCACAGATCGCGCGGGACTCGGAGGCGGCGCGCGCGCGGCTGGCCGGATGAGCTCGCGGTCGGGCCAGCGCTCCTTCGACCCGCGGCTCCTGCTGGGCGTCGCGGTCTCCGGCTTCGCGCTCTGGCTCGCGTTCCGGAACGTTCCGCTCGCACAGCTGTGGCGAACGCTTGCCGGGGCGGATCTATGGGTGGTCGTGCTGCCCTCGCTGGCTTGTTACTTCGCCTCGCTGTGGTTGCGCGCGCTGCGCTGGCGGTATCTCGCCGCGGCGGTCGCGCCGCTCCCGATGGGCCCCGCGTATCGCGCGACGGCGATCCGCTTCATGGTGAACAACCTCTTCCCGTTCCGGCTCGGAGAGCTGGTCGGACCGTGGGTCGTCTCGCGCGAGGTCGGGGGCTCCGCCGGCGCGTGGTTCGGGACGGTGGTGCTCGAGCGCGCCTTCGACATGGCGGCGATCATGTCGGCCGCGATCTACCTGATCGCCGACCGAGTCGAGTTGGGATCGCTGCGCATCGTCGCGTTCGTCCCGATGTTGGGAATCGCGGCGCTCCGGCTGTGGCCCGAGCGGCTGCTGCGGATCGCACGCGCGGCTGTGGGAGCGCTGCTCCCAGCGCGGCTCTCGGAGGCGGCGATCGCGCTGGTGGCGCAGGTCGCCGCGGGCTTGTCGGGCATTCGTGACGCGCGCGGACTCGCGCTCGTGATCGTCCACACGCTGCTGCTCTGGGGTGTGGTCTCGGCGATTCCGTTCTATTGCGCGCAGCGCGCGCTCGGCGTCGACCTCGGATCGCTGCAGAACGACTACCTGGGCGCGTTGATGACGATGGTCGGCGTGGGCGTCGCGGTCGCACTGCCGCAAGCGCCAGGCTTCGTGGGCGTTTATCACGTCGCCTGCGCCACCGTGCTCGTCGCGCTGGGCGTCGCCGAGCCGGTCGCGCTCGCGGTCGGCACGCTCGCGCACGCGCTCTTCTGGATCTCGATCACCGGCTTCGGCCTGCTCGCGCTGCAGGGCACGCGCACCTCCCTCGGCGACGCGCTGCGCGGCGCGGGCAGCTCTTAGGAATCCCCGCGGCCCCTCCCGGCCGGGGTAAAGCCGCCCTCCCAGCGCGCCGATAACCGGGCGGGCTGGAAGAAGTTTTTCGCGCGGGGGGCGTGCCGAGGGGCAGCGCTGCTCGCGCGAGCTGCGGGCAGCGCGGAGAAGTGCCTTGAACGAGCGGATTGGCGAGCTGCTGGTCAAGCAGAACCTGCTCACCACCGAGCAGCTGCGGAAGGCGCGCGAGGAGGCGAAGTCCCACGGACATCGCCTCGGCGCTCAGATCACCAAGCTCGGGTACCTGCAGGAGAACCAGCTCTCGGAGTTCGTCGCCAAGCAGTACGGCGTCCCGGACGTCAACCTCGACGAGTTCGACATCGACCCCGCCGTGATCCAGCTGATCCCGGAGGAGGTCGCGCAGAAACACACGGTCGTGCCGGTGAACCGCGCGGGCTCGACGCTGATTCTCGCCACGGCCGACCCGTCGAACATCTTCGCCATCGACGACATCAAGTTCCTCACCGGATACAACGTCGAAGTCGTCGTCGCCGCCGAAGAGCAGATCAAGCGCGCGATCGATCGCTACTACGACAAAGCCAACGCCCTCGACGACATCATGGGCGACTTCGACGACTCGGACATGGAGGTCCTCACCGACTCCGACGACGTCGACGTCAACGCGCTCGCGAAGGAGTCCGAGGACGCGCCCGTCGTCAAGCTCGTGAACCTGATCCTCACCGACGCCGTGAAGCGCAACGCGTCGGACATTCACGTCGAGCCGTACGAGAAGGAGTTCCGCGTCCGCTACCGCATCGACGGCGTGCTGTACGAGGTGATGAAGCCGCCGCTCAAGCTCAAGAACGCGATCACGTCGCGCATCAAGATCATGTCGGAGCTCGACATCGCGGAGCGGCGTCTGCCACAAGACGGGCGCATCAAGTTGAAGATGGGCCGCGGCAAGGAGATGGACTACCGCGTCTCGGTGCTGCCCACGCTGTTCGGCGAGAAGACGGTGATGCGTCTCCTCGACAAATCGAACCTGCAGCTCGACATGACCAAGCTCGGCTTCGAGGAGAAGCAGCTCGGCGACTTCCAGAAGTCGATCCACCAGCCCTTCGGGATGGTCCTCGTCACCGGCCCGACCGGTTCGGGCAAGACCACCACGCTCTACTCCGCGCTCGCCGAGCTCAACAAGACCAGCGAGAACCTGTCGACCGCGGAAGACCCGGTCGAGTTCAACCTGTCCGGCATCAACCAGGTGCAGATGCACGACGACATCGGCCTGAACTTCGCGGC
>DATBRS010000121.1:0-8629 GCA_036560185.1 Myxococcota bacterium | reverse complement strand
ACGCACACGATGCGCGCGGGCAGCCCGCGCCGCTCGATGTGCTCGAACAGGTTCTCGAGGCTCGTGCCGCTGCCCGAGAGCAGCACCGCCAACCGCAGCGGCTCGCTCATCGCCCCGCGCCCGTGAGGTTCGCGTGCACGCGCCGCGTCGCGGGCGACTGGTTCAGCGTGTAGAAGTGGATGCCCGGCGCGCCGCAGGCGAGCAGCTCGCCGCACTGCAGCGTGGCCCAGTCGACGCCGATCGAGAACGCGCGCTCCTTGTCGCCCTCCGCGCCCGCCAGCGCCTGCTCGAGCTCGCGCGGCGTCTCCGAGCTCGGGGCGTTGCGCATCGCGCCGCGCAGGTTCGCGAGGCTCACGATCGGCATGATGCCGGCGACCACCGGCACGCGGATGCCGGCGGCGTGCGCGCGGTCGACGAAGCGGAAGTAGTGCTCGTTGTTGAGGAAGAGCTGCGTGATCAGGAACTCGACGCCGGCGTCGAGCTTGCGCTTCAGGTTGTCGAGGTCGGCGCTCGCGCTCGCGGCGTCGGGATGCACCTCCGGATAACAACCGCCGCCCACGCAGAAGTCGCCCTGCTGCTTCACGAACGCGGCCAGCTCGTTCGCATACGAGAATCCGCCCGGCACCGGCCGCCACGCGGGCTGATCCTTCGGCGGATCCCCGCGCAGCGCCATCAGGTTGTGGATGCCCGCGCGCGCGAGCTGCGCGAGGGTGGCGGCGAGCTCCTCGCGCGTCTGACCGGCGCAGGTCATGTGCGCCATCGCGGTGATGCCGAGCTCGTTCTGGATGCGGGTGGTGAGGTCCACCGTCTGCGAGCGGTTCTCGCCGCGCGCGTGGCTCGTCACCGACACGAACGCGGGCTTCAGCTCCGCGAGATCGGCGATCGTGCGGTAGAGCGTGCGCCAGCCCACGGGCGTCTTCGGCGGAAAGAACTCGAACGAGAACACGGCCTCGCCCGCTCGATACAGATCGGCCACTCGCATCCGCGCATCTTACTCAGGCCGCCGCGGCCGTCCGCTCCATTGACTCGCTCGGACCGAGTGGCCACCTTGGCCCGTCGATCGCGGGGGCCGCTGACCAAATGGCTGTGTTGTGCACGGGGTCCGTCGCGATCGACCACATCATGGTCTACCGCGGCCGCTTCAAGGACGTGCTCCTGCCCGACCGCCTGCACGTGTTGAACGTCTCGTTCTACGTGCCCGAGCTGAAGCGCAGTTTCGGCGGTACGGCCGCGAACATCGCGTTCAACCTGAAGCAGCTGGGCGACGAGCCGATCGTGCTGGCGACGGTGGGCGCCAGCGACTTCGCGGACTACGCGGCCTGGCTCGCGCGCTTCGGGATTCGCAGCGATTACATCCGCCGCCTCGACGGCGAGACCTCCGCCGGCGCGTACATCATGACCGACCTCGAGGACAACCAGATCGCGGCCTTCCACGCCGGCGCGATGGGGCGCGCCCACGAGGCACCGATCGATGCGGTCGCCGAGCGCTACGAGCTCGCCTTCGTCTCGCCCAACGGCAAGCGCGCGATGCAGGAGCACGCGCGTGCGCTGAAGGCCGCGGGCAAGCGCGTGCTGATGGATCCTGGGCAAGGCTTGCCTCTGTTCGAACGCGACGAGCTGATCGAGCTGCTCGACGGCGCCGAGCTGCTGTTCGCGAACGACTACGAGTGGTCGCTGGTGCTCGAGCGCACGGGTCTCGCCGAGGCCGACGTGCTGCGGCGCGTGGGTGCGGCGGTCGTGACGCTGGGTGAGCGCGGCTCGCGCATCCTCGAGCGCGGCAGCGCGGCGGTCGAGATCGCGCCCATGCGCGCGCGGCAGCTCGTCGACCCGACCGGCTGCGGCGACGCCTATCGCGCGGGCTTCGCCCACGGGCTCGCGCGCGGACGCTCGCTCGCCAGCTGCGCGCGCATGGGCAGCGTGCTCGGCGCGCTGCTGGCGGAGCGACACGGCACCCAGTCGCTCGCGCTGGCGCCGGGCGAATTCGAGGGGCACTACCGGCGCGAATTTGGGGAGCAGCTCGCATGAGTTCTCAGGCAGGCGTAAAGGCCTCGAGCATGGGCGCGATCGTCTGGCTCGCGATCGGGCTGCTGCTGCCGTTGCCCTGGACGGTGCAGGCCTTCCTGGGCGGCTTCCACTTCGTGCCCGAGATCGCGGCGCCGCTCACGGGCATCGCGATCGTCGGTGCCGCGTTCCTGCTCTCGTGGGCGACGGAGCTCGGGGAGCGCGACATCCCGCAGTCGCTCGCGCTGCTCGTGCTCGCGCTCGTCTCGGTGCTGCCGGAGTACGCGGTCGACCTCACCTTCGCGATCAAGGCGGCGAGCGATCCCGAGTACACGCACTACGCCGTCGCCAACATGACCGGCGCGAACCGCATCTTGATCGGCTTCGGCTGGCCGCTGGTCGTGCTGGTCTCGTGCTGGCGGCGCCGCGAGCAGGAGCTCGACATCCCAGTGAGCCACCGGCTCGAGATGAAGTGGCTGATCTACGCGACGGCCTACTCGTTCGTGATCCCGCTCCGCCAAATGCTGCCGCTGCCTTCCGCGATGCAGGGCCTGAACCTGTTCGACGCGGCGGTGCTGTTCACGATGTTCGTGATGTACGCGCGCGCGGCCGCGCGCGGCGAGCACGAGGAGGCGCAGCTCGTCGGGCCCGCGGCCTGGCTCGACGCGCACACCAATCACAAGGGGCGCCGCGTCGTCGCGCTCTCGCTGCTGGTGTACGCGACGGTCGCGATCTTCGTGGCCGCGGAGCCGTTTGCGGAGAGCCTCGTCGAGCTCGGGCACCACCTGCCGATCGACGAGTTCGTGCTGGTGCAGTGGGTCGCGCCGCTCGCGTCGGAGTCGCCCGAGTTCCTGGTGGCGCTGATGTTCGCGTGGCGCCTGCGCGGACACGTCGGCATCGGCGCCCTGATCTCGTCGAAGGTGAATCAGTGGACGCTGCTCGTGGGCGCGCTGCCGGTCGCCTTCGCGATCGCTTCGGGCGAGCTCATCCCGCTGCCGCTCGACGCGCGCCAGACCGAGGAGCTGCTGCTCACCTCCGCGCAGTCGCTGCTCGCGGCGATGCTGATCGTAGACCTGCAGTTCTCGCGCCTCGAGGCCGTACTGCTCGGCGCCGCGTTCTTCGTGCAGCTGCTGTTCACCGAGGCCGCCGTGCGCATGGCGTTCGCGTACCTCTACATAGCGATGTTCTTCGTGCTGATGGTCGCGACGCCGGATCGGCGGCACGCGCTCTTCGCCGCGATCAAGCACAAAGTGTGAGCCGGGCTCGCGGGCGGAGCGGCGATCGCCGCGCTCTGAAGCTGCGCGGGCAGAGTCAGCGGGGGTGCTCGCCGGCCTCCGGCAGATCGAGCACCGCGCACGCAATGTTGTCGCCCGAGTGCTGCAGGCGGTGCGATGCGCAGGCCGCCTCGCACACCGCGCGCGCGAGCGCGAGCGGCCGCACGGCTGCGCGCTCGCTCGCGACGGCGAGCCGCGCCGCGTGGACGGCCGCGGCCGGATCGGGCACGCCGATGCCTTCCTCCGAGAGCCCGTCGCTCGCGATCACGACGGCGTGTACGCCGGCGAGCGGAAAGGCTCCGAAGCGCGCGTGCTCGCCGAGCTTCTCCGAGATGGCGGGATCGCCCAGGAAGGCGCCGGCCTTGAACGCCGGCGCGACCTCGCGCGTGTCGGCCGCGTAGCTCGCGAACAGATGGCTGTCGCCGATTGCGGCGTAATAGCAGTGCCCGCTGCGCGGCAGCGCGAGCGCGAGCGTCAGCGTGGTGCGCGAGCGGCTGCCGTCGCGCCGCTCGCCGCCGATCTGCACCGCGGCGTCGGCGAGCGCCGCGAGCGCGTGCCGTCGCCAGGCGTCGGCGTTGGCCGGGGGGTCGCTCGTATCGGTCCAATGCGGCGCCGGATTCTCGAGCAGGTGCTCGAGCGCGACCTCGGCCGCCTCGAAGCCCGAGTGCCCGTCCGCCACCGCGAGCAGCACACCGTGCGAGCCGAGCGCGAACGCGGCGGCGTCCTCGTTGGGGTCGACGAACGCGTACTGCTTGGCGTAGCCGCCGCGCGAGATCGCGATGGCGACGTTCGCCTCGGAGATCGCGCCGTACACGCCCAGGGCGCCGTGCTCGCGTCCACGCAGCAGCGCGCTGCGCATGTTATTGCCGCGCGCCCGCTGCGAGCGGATTCGCCGCGAAGGCGAACTCGGCGACGGGCTTCCCGCCGATCACGTGCTCCTGCAGGATGCGCTCCAGCACCTCGGGCGTGCAGCCGCGGTACCAGACGCCGTCGGGGTAGACGACCGCGATCGGTCCGTGCTTGCAGATGCGCAGGCAGTTGGCCTGAGAGCGGTAGACGCCGCCCTCCGCGTCCGCGAGGCCGAGCTGGCGCAGGCGCTTCTTCAGGTACGCCCAGGATTCCTGCGCCTGCGCGTCCGGCGCGCAATCGCCGTGGGTGCAGAGCAGGATGTGTCGCGTGTAGCGGCCGATCTTGAGGGCCTGGGTGAGGGCCGCGAGATCCTCGTCGCGTTGCGGGTCGGAAGGCATGCGGCGCAGTATACGAACGCGAAGGAGACCGAAGCGATGCCGGTGCGCGCGATCCTGATCGGTGCGGGGCTGCGCGGGCGCGACACCTACTCGCGCTACGCCGCGAAGCATCCCGAGCGGCTCCGCATCGTCGCCGTCGCGGAGCCGAACGCGCAGCGGCGCGAGCAAGTCGCGGCGCGGCACGCGCTGGGCGCTGCCGCAGTGCACGCGAGCTGGCAGACGCTGCTCGCCGCGGCGCCGAGCGCGGACGCCGTGATCGTCGCGACCAGCGACGCGCTCCACGTCGAGCCCACGCTCGCGGTGCTCGCGGCCGGCCATCACGTGCTGCTCGAGAAGCCGATCGCGCTCGATGCCGCGAGCTGCGTGCGGGTCGTGAATGCCGCGCGCTCGGCGGGCCGCGTGCTGCAGATCTGCCATCCGATGCGCTTCATCCCGTTCTACCAGAAGCTCGCGGAGCTCGTGGCGGGCGGCGCGATCGGGCGGCTCGTGCACCTCGACCTGCGCGAGCACATCGCGGCCTGGCACATGGTGCATTCCTACGTGCGCGGAAAGTTCCGTAGCACGCGCGAAGCCGCGCCGATCCTGCTCGCGAAGTCGTGCCACGACCTCGACTTGCTGCACTGGCTGGTCGGCGAGCGGCCCGCGCGCGTGTCGTCCAGCGGCGCGCTCAGCCACTACTGCGCGAGCGGCGCGCCGGCCGTGGTGCCGGAACGCTGCACGGACGGCTGCGCGATCCAGGCCGAGTGCCCCCACGACGCGGTGCGCTTCTACGCGGACCCGGACGAACGGCTCGCGCGCCATTGGCCTTGGAGCGACGTCTCGCTCGATCCGGCGCGTGAGGCGCGACTCGCGGCGCTGCGCACGGGCCGCTACGGCCGCTGCATCTATCGCTGCGACAACGACGTGCTCGATCATCAGCACGTCTCCGTCGAGTTCGCGAGCGGCGTGACCGCGAGCTTCGGATTGCACGGCTTCGCCAACGAGGAGCGGCGCACCGTGCGCATCAGCGGGACGCGCGGGGAGATCCGCGGCGTGCTGCACGAGGGCGCGATCGAGGTGTCGCGCGTCGGCTCGCTCGGCCTCGAGAAGCACCGCACCGAGGGCTCGCCGCTCGATCACTTCGGCGGCGACGACGGTCTGCTCGACCACTTCAGCGAGGTGATGGGCAGCGGCGACCTCGCGCGCCTGCGCGAGGCGGGCGCGAGCGCGCTCGAGGGCCACTTGTTGGGCTTCGCGGCGGAGCGCGCGCGCGCGACCGCGAGCGTCGTCGACTGCGCCGCGTTCTGGCGCGAGGTGGGCGCGGTGTGACCGAGCGCTCGCGCCGCTAGCCGCGATTGCGCGGGTGCTGCCGCGCGAGCCGCTCGTTGCCGCGGCCGTAGTTGCCCGTTGCGCGCGCCATGAGCTGCTGGGCGTCGGCGCCGTGCGCGAGCTTCGCGAGGAAATCCGCCGCGCGTTCGCCACGCAGCGTCGTCACCACGCGACCGCCGCGCGAGATCGCCACGTCGCCGCTCTTGCGGTGCGCGAACGTGAATCCGAGCTCGGACGCGGGGCCGCGGCCGGCCACCGGGCTACGCCGCCTGCTTCACCCGGCGCAGGCCGCCCTCGCGGATCTCCTTGCTCGGCAGCTTCAGATCCCACACCAAGCCGAGCGCCTGGAAGACGCGCAGGATGTAGTAGGTGATGTCGATCTCGTACCAGAAGAAGCCCTGCCGCACCGAGGCCATGTAGTAGTGGTGGTTGTTGTGCCAGCCCTCACCGAAGGTGAGCAGTGCGAGCAGGAAGTTGTTGCGGCTGGTGTCGCTCGTCTCGTAGCGCCGCGTTCCCCACACGTGCGCCAGCGAGTTGATCGAGTAGGTGCCGTGCCAGAGCAGCGTGGTCGATACCGCCATGCCCCAGAGCAGGCCCGGGAAGCCCCCGATCAGGTAACAAGCGATCGCGAGCACGAGCGGCGGGACCCAGTGGTTGTTGTTGAGCCACACGAGCTCGGGGAATTCCGCGAAGTCGCGGATGCCCTCGATCGGCGTGCCCTCCCAGCGCTTGTCGAAGATCCAGCCCTGATGCGCGTAGTACACGCCCTCCTTCGGCGAGTGCGGGTCGCCCGGGAGGTCCGAGTAGCGGTGGTGGCGGCGATGCGTGCCGGCCCACCAAAGGGGGCCTTTCTGCGTGGCGGAGCAGGCGATGAAGGCGAGCACGAACTGGAACCAGCGGCTCGTCTTGTAGGTCTTGTGCGCGAAGTAGCGGTGATACGCGCCGGTGATGCCGAACACGCGGATCGCGTAGGTGGCGGCGCACAGCGCGACGGCCTCGGCGGGGGCGCCAACCCAGAACACCAGCAGGCAAGAGGCGTGGATGCCCCAATAGATCGAGCGCGAGATCAGCGAGGTTCGCGTGAGCCAACCGTCGGCCTTCGAGAACGTCTGCTTCTGCCCAGCCTTCGCACCCGGAACGTTCGTGATCGCTTCCATCGAATCGGCTCCTCCTGAGTGATCGAAGCGTATGCAGCGCATCGACTTGCGCAGCCCGCAGCCTGTGAAACTTCAGTAAAAGGGGATGCCAGGGTGCGCTCCGCTGCGCCCAGATCGGGCGCCCACATGCCCGCCGCGCGCGCCGCATGCCCTGGCGACGCCCGCGCGAGTCGCGGAGACTGCCGCGCCGCTTCGGGGGACCCGCCGTGACGCACGAGCTCAGCGCAGCCGAACGCGAGGCCTATGCGCGCGACGGCTTCGTGATGCGCGCGGCGATCTTCTCGCGCGCGGAGGTCGCCGCGCTGTGCGACGCGGCGGAGCAGATCGTGCGCAGCGCCGAGGCGGCGTTGCCCGGCGCGTCGCACTACGCGATCGACGGGAACTGTTATGCCGACGCGCGGATCGGGGAGCTCGCGACCACGCTGCAGCTCGAGCATGCGCCGGGCTCGCGCACGCTGCGCGTGATCGAGCCGTTCTGCGCGCTCCACCCGCGCTTCGAGGCGCTGCTCGACGACGCGCGCGTGGTCGCGCCGATGCGGGCGCTGGTCGGCGCCGACGAGGTCGCGCTCTTCACCGACAAGCTCAATCTGAAGCGCCCGCGCGAGGGCTCGGGCTTCTCCTGGCACCAGGATTCGCCCTATTGGGCGCATTTCTGCAGCCACCTCGACCAGCTGCCGAACGTGCTGATCACGCTCGACGACGCCCACGAGGGCAACGGCTGCTTTCGCGTGATCCGCGGCTCTCACGCGCGCGGCATCCTGCCGGGCCGCCAAGGCGAGGGCCGACTCGGCCCGCTCTTCACGCATCCGAGCGCGTTCGACGCGAGCGATCAGGTGCCCGCGATCTTGCCGGCGGGCAGCGTCGTCTTCTTCAGTCCGCACACCGTGCACGGCTCCGAGCCGAACGCGAGCGATGCGCCGCGCCGCGCGATCGTGCTCACCTACCAGCCGGCGGGTCTGCGGACGTTCAAGGTGGATCGTGTGCGGGATTGTGGATCGCGCGCGCCCGCGAATTCTCCTTCCGCGTCGAGCACTCCATGAATTAGGATGCCGCGCACAGGAGACCGCCGGGATGCAGATCCGCCTAATGCAATTGGCAGCCGCCGCCGCGTGCTGTGCGCTGGGGATCGGTTGCGCGCAGTTCCCGAGCGTGCCCTACAACAAAGCCGCGCCCGACAAGCCCGCGAGCGTCGGCATCGCACCGCTGTGGGTTCCCGAAAAGCCGCAGATGCTGATCATCGGTGCTGCCGGGAACAACTTCGGCCTGATCGGCGCGCTCGTTGAAGCCGGCCGCGCAGCCTCGGCAGCGACCGCCACGCAGGAGGCGATGGCCGCCGCCGAGTTCGACTACGCCGGCGCCTTCAAGAGCCGCGTCCTGAAGGCCTTCGAAGACGCAGGCTTCGCGGTCGCGCTGCTGCCGGGCGAGCGGCCCTCGCGCGAGCGCGTCGAGTTCCTGAAGACGACGCCGCCTGCGCACGGGAGCGCCGCCGTCGCGGACGTCGTCGCAAAGTTCCTCGGCTTCGTAGCCGGGGGCGCCACCACGCCCTATCGCCCGACCCTCAACACCGAGCTGCGACTGCTCGACGCCAAGAGCGGGAAGGTGCTGTTCGCGGAGCAGATCCACTACAACCACTTCGACCGGG
>DATBRS010000120.1:0-1743 GCA_036560185.1 Myxococcota bacterium | reverse complement strand
GCAGCTCCTCGCGTTCAGCGGCATCGAGCTCGGTGCTGTTCCAGCGAACCCAATTGGCGACGGTCATCGGTGGTCTCCTAACGCGCCGAGCGCGAGCGAGCGGGGAGCGTAGACGCACTGCTTGATATGTCAAGCAGTGCTTGACATACGAAGCACTGTTGCGACACTGCCGAGCGTGAAGCACGCCGCCCCGAAGCCACGCCCGCCGAAGCCGCGGGTTCCCGCGAACCAGAGACAGCTCGGCACCCTGCTGGCGGATCTGCGCGCCGCGAAGGGCCTTTCGCTGCGCGGCGTAGAGGAAGCGACCAGCCGCGCAGTCTCGAACGCTTACCTGAGTCAGCTCGAGAAGGGGAAAATCCAGCAGCCCTCGCCGAGCATCCTGCGCGAGATCGCCGCGGTCTATGCCGTGCCATACGAAGTGTTGATGGACAAGGCCGGCTACCTGCTGCCTTCCACGACCGCAACGAGCGCACGCCCGCGGAACCGACTCGCGGCCTTCGCGATCGCCGACCTGACCGCCGAGGAAGAGGAAGATCTGCTCAAGTACCTCGCGTTCATCCGCTCCCGGAAGCGTTGAGGGCGAGCCTCCCGCCCAGCCGCCGGCGTTCGCCCGAGAGCTCCTCGCGTCGTCGCCGGCCCACTCGCAAGGAGAATCTCGTGATCGAACTCATCCTCACCTGCTTCGTCGGCTCGCTCGTCGCCGGGCTCGTCCTCACCGCGTGGGTACTGCGCTCCGCGAGGCCGCGGCCCATCCACGTCGCGCATCGGGAGGTGTGAACATGGCTCGCATCACCGTCGAAGACTGCATCGCTCGAATCCCCAATCACTTCCACCTCGTTCGTGTGGCGATGATCCGCGCCCGTCAGCTCGCGAAGGGCGCGACGCCGCTGATCGACCCGGGCGACAACAAGCACGTCGTCACGGCGCTGCGCGAGATCGCAGCGGGATTGATCAAGGCCGACTACGGACCCGAGGGCGCGGCGGGCGACGCCGGGGCCGCGGCGCTCCTGCCGGGGGCGGCCACCCTCGGCTGAGCGGACGAGAGCCTTCTGCGGGACCCTCGCCGGCCGCCTGCGCGTGGCGTTCCCAAGACGAATGAAGGAGTCGACTCTGCGAGCACTCTGGAGGCCTTGGGCGCGACTCCGGCGCGATACGGAAGATCCGATTCGCGCCGAGCTCTTCAGCGTCGAGCGTCTGGAGCAGCACGCGGAGAGCCTGGCGGCCGCACAGCGCGTCACGCGCGGGGCTCGGCGGGGCCGGCAGCTCACGCGGCGCCTGCGCGCGAATGGGCGCGTGCTGCTGGCGGCGTACCGCGACATCGGCGCGTCGATTCGCGAGGAGCGCATCATCACGCCGGCGGCGGAATGGCTGGTCGACAACTTCCACGTCGTCGAAGAGCAGATCCGCGAGATTCGCGATGACCTGCCGCGCAACTTCTATCGCCAGCTCCCCAAGCTCGCGAACGGCCCGCTACGCGGGAACCCACGCGTCTTCGGATTGGCGTGGGCGTTCGTCGCGCACACGGACAGCCACTTCGACCCGCAAACGCTCGTGCGCTTCGTGCGGGCCTACCAGCGCGTTCAGCCGCTCACGATCGGCGAGCTCTGGGCGGTCGCGATCACGCTGCGCATCGTGCTCGTCGAGAACATGCGGCGCGCGGCCGAGCAGATCGTCAGCGCCCGCGTCGCACGCCAACACGCCGATGCGATCGCCGATCGTCTGCTCGACTCGGGTGACCGCGAG
>DATBRS010000119.1:0-15264 GCA_036560185.1 Myxococcota bacterium | reverse complement strand
AGTCTGGGAGCCGAAGGTCCACCAGATCACGCGCCAGATCCTCGACAAGGCGCAGCGCAAGCAGGAGTTCGACTTCGTGATGGAGGTCTCCGCGCCGATCACGATCGCGGTGATCGGGCTGATGCTCGGCGTGCCCGAGGCGGACTGGCCGCTGCTCTTCAAGTGGACGAACGAGACGATCGCGCCCGAGGAGCCCGAGTTTCAGCAGGGGCGCACGGCGCGCGAGACCTCGGATTCCGCGCGCACGGAGCTGTTCAAGTACTTCCACGCGCTCTCGGAGGAGCGCCGCAAGAACCCGAAGGACGACATCATCTCGGTCGTCGCCACCGCCAAGGTCGACGGCAAAGAGCTGCCCGTGTTCGAGCTGCTGTCGTACTACTTCCTGCTCGTCGTCGCCGGCAACGAGACCACGCGCAACGCCATGACCGGCGGCGCGCAAGAGCTGATCAACAACCCGGACCAGTGCGCGCTGCTGCTCCAGCGCGCCGACCTGGTCGAGGGCATGATCGAAGAGACCGTGCGCTGGGTGACCCCCGTGAACCAGTTCACGCGCACCGCCACGCGCGACCTCGAGCTGCGCGGGCGCAAGATCAAGCAGGGCGAATCGGTGTGCCTGTTCTACGCCTCGGGCAACCGCGACGAGGAGATCTTCGAGCGCCCGTTCGAGTTCGACATCACGCGCAACCCCAACAACCACATCGGCTTCGGGCGCGGCGAGCACGTCTGCCTCGGCGCGCACCTCGCGCGCCTCGAGCTGCGCGCGCTGTTCACGCAGCTGCGCGAGCGGCTCGTCTCGATCGAGCGCGCGCGCACGGTCGAGCGCATCAACTCGAGCTTCGTCGGCGGCGTGAAGCGCGCCTACGTGCGCTGGGAGCTGAAGGACGCGCCGCGGGCGTAGCTCCGAGGGCGCGCGGCGTGGGGACTAAGGGAGCGGCTGGAACACGGCTCGCTCTCCCGCCCCGAGCGCGCCGCGCCAAAGCGCCTCCTCGCGCAGCGCGCGGCGGTAGAGGTACGCGGCGAGCGGCGCGTCTGCGGCGCCTTCGTTCGCCGCGATGAAGCGCGCGAGCTCCGCGTCCGCCTCGGCGGGCGAGCGCGGCCGCGTCCCGACCAGGCGCGCGATCTCCTCGAGCTCCTGTGCCGCGAGCGCGGCGCCGAACGCGTCGGCGTTGCGCAGGTGCGTCGCGAGGCGCCGCGCGAGGTCGAGGCGGTAGCGCGCGTAGTCGTCGGGCGCGGCCGGGCGATGCTCGTCGCGCAGGTTCTCTTCGAGCAGCGCGAGGATCGGCGCGCGCTCGCTCTCCAGCGCCGGCGGCAGTCGCGGCGGCTCCGCGGCGACGCCGATCGCCTCGACCAGCGCCTCCGCCGTCGCGCGCTTGTAACACACGTCCTGCGCGTACCACTCCGCGTGGTCGGTGCGCGGGTGCATGTTCTGTACGACGCCCGCCAGCGCGAGCGGCGTGATCGCCATCGCCTTCACGGTGTAGTAGGCGAGCTTGCGCCGCTCGACGCGCACGCCGGAGAGCAGCTCGTAGCGCGCGAGCCAGCGCGCGAGGTCGATGCCGGGGTTGTAGAAGTCGCGCGTCCGGATCTGGGCGAGGTCGAGAATCGGATCGCCGAGATGCGCGAACTCCCAGTCGATGATCGCGCTGACGCGGGAGCCCGAGAAGATGAACTGCCCCGGCCCGGTGTCGCCCTGCACGAGCGCGAGGCGCTCCGGCGGCGCGGGCAGATTGCGACGCAGCCAGCCGGTCGCGAACTCGACGATCGGCACGGGGCGCTTCAGCGCGCGGCGGTAGGCGCGCTCCCAGAGCGCGAGGTCGTGCAGCGCGCAGCTCTCTGCGTTCGTGGGCGCTTCGATGCCCGCGGCCGTGAAGTGCGCGGCATCGAGCTGGTGGATGCGAACCAGCTCGCGCAGGAAGTCTTCGTCGAGGGCATCGCGCTCGGGGCCGGGCGCGAGCTTGGAGTAGTCGAAGTCGCCGGGCACGCGCTCCATCAGGATTCCCGCCGGATCCGCGCAGAAGCCGTACACACGCGGCACGCGCGCGCCGGCTTCGCCGAGCGCGCGCAGCACGCGATGCTCGCGCTCGAGCGTGAACTCGCGCGAGATCAGCTGCTCCGCGCCGCGATCCATGCGCGCATAACAAGCGAGCGTCTCGCCACCGCGCGCGACGTCGAGGAACCACGCCGGCCGGCCGCCCGAGCGGCGCTCGCCCTGACGCTCGGCGCGCACGATCTCGCCGCCGAGCGTGCGCTCGGCCCAACTCTGGAAGCGTGCGAAATCGGCGTCTTGCATCGCTTGTTGCTAGCGCAGCGAAAGAAAGGGGTCTGACCCCAATCTTTCGCTGGCGGCCGCCTCAGCTCCGGATCACGTACTCGCTCGTGGGGATCACGTCGATACGATCGAAGTCGATGAAGCGGCCGCTGCTCTCCATCATGCGCTTGCGATTCGCGTCCAGCTTCGCGTCGTCGCCGACGGCGTCGTAGAACGCGTGCTGGCTCGTCATCGCAGCCGTGGGGAAGCACTCCTCGACGATCGCGTCGTAGCGCGGCGCGCCGCGGCTCAGCGTGCGCACGACGGCGTTCTGCACGTAGCGGAAGGTCGACTGCGTCTCCTTCGCGACGGCGGTGTGCGAGCCCTGCCAGATCTGCAGCCAATACTCGGGGTCGATGCGCGGCGGGCGCTCGATCAGCGCGAGCTGCGAGTAGCCCGGTGTGCGCTCGCCGTCGTTCGCGCGCTGCTTGGTGTTGACGATCGGCTCGGACTCGAGCACGAGGTAGCCGGCGATGCGCGGCGCGGCACTCGCGAGCGCGCGCTCCGCCGCCTCGCGATCGAGGTGCGTGTGCAGCGCGAGCGTGACGAGGGCGTCGGGCAGCGGCCGCGTGTTCATGAGGCGCATGCGCGCCGCCGGCGCGACCGCCGAATCGGACGCGTTGATCTGCAGCCGGAGCGCGCCGGCGGCGAGCAGCGCGCGCGCGGTCTCGCCGAGCAGCCGATCGCGGAAGGCGTCGGCCGCGGCCGCCTCCGGCTTCCACAACAGGTAGGCGAGCTTCTCCATCGCGGCTCCTGTTCAGCGCGGTCTCGCGAACGAGGTCGCGACGCCGTCGTAGTACACGCCCGCGGTCGCGCCGCCGTCGGCGAGGAACTCGGCGCCCGTGCAATACGACGAATCGTCGGAGGCCAAGAAGAGCGCGAGCCGCGCGATCTCCTCGGGCCGCCCGATGCGCCCGAGCGGATGTCCGGCGAAGTGGCGGTTGTACGTCGCCAGATCCTCGTTGTTGGGGTTGCCCATGGGGGTCTGGATCGAGCCCGGCAGGATGGTGTTGACGCGAATGTTCGCGGGCCCGAGCTCGATCGCGGCCACCTTGGTGAGCCCGCGCATCGCCCACTTCGAGGAGACGTAGGCGACCATGCCGTTGGTACCGCGCGTGCCGTCCATCGAGGCGACGTTGATGATCGAGCCGCCGCCGTTCGCCGCGAGCACCGGCGCGCATTCGCGCAGCCCGAGGAAGCAGCCGACTTGGTTGACGGAGATCACGCGCAGATAGTCGGCCGTCGCGGTCTCGACGAGCGGCGCGTAGTGCTGGATCGCCGCGTTGTTGACGAGCGTGTCGAGCGGCCCGAGCTCGCGCGCGGCGGCGAGCGCGGCGGCCCAGTCCGCCTCTTGGCTCACGTCCATGCGCACGAAGCGCGCACTCGCGCCCAGCTCCTTCGCGAGCAGCTCGCCCTCGCTCGCCAGCACGTCGCCGATCACCACGCGCGCGCCCTCGGCCACGAACAGCCGCGCTTCCTCCGCGCCCTGCCCGCGCGCTGCGCCCGTGATGATCGCGACCTTGCCTGCGAGTCGTGTCACTTCGGCATTCCCTCGCTCGCGCGTCGGCGGCACGCTCGCGCTTGGTAGCCCAGCCCCGAATCGCGCGGTGATAGGCTCGAGCGCGAGGAGCCCCGGATGAGCGCCGCGACCGTCTCCGCCTTCGATCTCCACGCGAGCTACGTGCATCTCGCGGACGGCCCCGATGCGAAGCGCGTCGAAGTGACGCTCGACTTCTGGCGAACCCTGGACGCAAAGCCCGAGCTGCGCGGCGGCCGGCTCGTCACGGCCGCGCGCTTCGACGCGGACTGGCCGCACTGGGAGATGCATCCCGCCGGCGAGGAGCTGGTGATGCTCGTCTCTGGCGCGCTCGACGTCGTGCTCGAGGACGCCACCGGCCAGCGCGCGACGCTGCCCCTGCGCGCGCGCGGCGCGCTGCTCATCCCGCGCGGTACGTGGCACTGGGCGCGCGTCCTCGAACCGAGCGAGCTGTGGTTCGTCACCTATGGCGAAGGCACGCGGCACCGTGCGGTCTGAACGAAGCGTGGCCGCCGGAGGAGCACGATCGTGACCGCTCGCAAGCACCCTGCGAAACGCGCCAAGCCCATGACGAGCCGCGCGCCGCGCAGGACCCCGGGGCGGGCCGGCGACGCGCTCGCGCGTCTGCGCGCGATCTGCCTCGCGCTGCCCGAGGCGCAGGAGAAGCTCTCGCACGGCGAGCCGACGTGGTTCGCGGGCAAGGGCAAAGTGTTCGCGATGTTCGACAACTACCACCACGGCGCACCGCACGCTTCGGTCTGGCTGCCCGCTCCGCCGGGATTTCAGGAGGCGCTGATCGAGAGCGACTCCGCGCGCTTCTGGCGCCCGCCGTACGTCGGGCACAACGGCTGGGTCGGAGTCGTGCTCGACACCAAGCCCGATTGGGGCGTCGTCGCGGGCCTCGTCGAGCAGGCGTTCCGCTTCGTCGCGAGCGCGAAGCTCGCGGCGAGGCTGCCCGCGCGCGAGTGAGGCGCGCGACGCCGTCAGCGCGGCCGCTTCGCCGCGAGCTGGGCGAGCAAGCCGCGCACGCGCCGTAACAACGCGCTGCGCTCGGCGCTCGAGCCGACGCGCGAGCGCTGCCAGTCTCCGTCGACCTTCAGGTCCGCGAAGTCGCCGGCCGCGTCTTCGTGGAAGTGCAGGAAGGCGGCGGAACCGAGGTAGAACGTGCCCGGCGTGCGCTCGCGCAGGGCGGGCTGGGCGCGCAGCTGGGCGATCAGGGGCGCGAGGCGCGCGATCGCGTCGGGTCCCGCGTGCTTCATGCGGCCTCCCCTTCGCCGTCGGAGGCCACCTTACCATCGCGACGGGTCGAGGAGACGCGCGGTACCGCGGCCCGGCTTGTCCGGGCGGGTGTGCAGCGGAATCGCCTCGCGCGTCCGGTCGCGCTCACGAGGCTGCGCATTAGGCTCGCGGCATGGCGAAACCCGTCCCGATTCATCAGGTCGATGCCTTCACCCACGTCGCGTTCCGCGGTAATCCGGCGGCGGTGTGCTCGCTCGAAGCGCCGCGCGACGCCGCCTGGATGCAGGCGGTCGCCGCCGAGATGAACCTGGCGGAGACCGCGTTCCTGTGGCCCGAGGCCGGCGCATTCCGGCTGCGCTGGTTCACGCCGGCGGTCGAGGTGCCGCTGTGCGGCCACGCGACGCTCGCGAGCGCCCACGTCCTCTACGAGATGGGCCGCGTGGGCGAGAGCGCCGCGATCTCCTTCGACACCCTGTCGGGCCGGCTCGGCGCCGAACGCGAGGGCGACTGGATCCGCCTCGACTTTCCGGCGCTGCCGGCTCGCTCCGAGCCCTGTGCACCGCCCGCGGGCCTAATGCCTGCGCTCGGCGTCGCGGACGAGAGCGGTGCGCGCGTGTTCGAGGTGCCGCGGCCGAACGCGAGCGACGGCCCGAGCTGGCTGGTCGAGCTCGCGAGCTCGGCCGCGCTGCGCGGCGTGCAGCCGGACTTCCGTGCGCTCGCGCGAGTCGCGGGCCACGCCGTGATCCTCACCGCGCGCGGCGAGGGCGAGCATGACTTCGTGTCGCGCTTCTTCGCGCCCAAGGCCGGCGTCGACGAAGACCCGGTCACCGGCTCCGCGCACTGCTCGCTCGCGCCGTTCTGGTGCGCGCGCCTCGGCCGGGTAGAGCTGACGGGCCTGCAGCTCTCGCAGCGCACCGGAGTCGTGCGCGTGCGGCAGCGAGGCGGGCGCGTGCACCTGCTCGGCCGCGCCGTCACCGTGCTGCGCGGCGAGCTGAGCGCGTAGCCACTCGCCCGCGCGCGCTCAGTCGCCGAGAAACTCCTCGATCGCGGCGGCGAGCGCTTCGGGCGCGTCGAAATCGACCGAGTGGCCGGCGCCCGGCAGGATGCGCGTCTGCGTCCCGCCGGAAATCGCGTCCGCGAAGCGCTTCGCGTAGCTCGGCGGAACGATCGCGTCGCGCTCGCCCCACACCAGCAGCGTCTCGCTGCGCACGCGGTGCAGGCGCTTCGCGAGGCCGCGGTCGCCGGTCGGCCACAACAAGCGCGCGGCCGCCTCGAGCGCTCGCGTCTGCGTGATGCGGTGCTCCGTCTCGTCCGCGCCGGGCGGCGGCGCGAGCGACTCTCGGGCGAAGGCCTCGGGGCGCGCCGAGAACGTCGCCGCCTGCTCGTCCGCGCGCCGCGCCCACAGGTCCGCGACCGGGTCGCTCGCGTCGAACAGCCCGAACGGCGCGACCAGCACGAGCTTTCCGACCGCGGTGCGCGAGAACGCTGCGCACTCGGCCGCGAGCGTCGCGCCGGGGCCCAGGCCGACGAAGTCCGCGCCCTCGAGATCTGCCGCGTCGAGCAGGTCGAGCGTCGCGGTCACGAAGTCGGCGAGATCGTCGAGGCGGCGGAAATCGCCGCCGCCGGGATGGCCCGGCAGCGAGGGCACCACGACGTGGTGACGCCCGGCGAGCGCGTCGAGGAACGGCGTCCAGCGCGGAAAACCCAACAACCCGCCCAATACGCCGACCGTGCGGCCCGCGCCCTTCTCCCAGACGCGCACGCTCTCCCCGTGCAGGCGCAGCGCGTGCTCGCGCAGTCCGCTCACCGGCGCAGCTCCCGCGCGCTCGAGCGCGCGGCGGCGGGCAGCGGCCTCGGCCACCAGCGGTTCTCCCACTCGTCCTCGAACAGCCCGCGCAGCTGCGGTGCGACGCGCTTGGCGAACAGCTCGGTGTTGTAGAAGGCGAGGTCCTTGCTCATGTTGCCGAACTGCAAGAGCAGCATGAGCTGCCCGACGTTGAGATTGATCGCGACCTCGCGCAGCTGCTCGGCGACCTCGTCCGCACTGCCGATGATCACGTAGCCCTTGCTCACGATGTCCTCGAAGCCGGGCCGCGCGTACGCGTCGCCGCCGCTCGCGCGCTCGGCCGCCGCCACCACCTGCGACTTCACGCGCGCACGCTGGGTCGCCTCGCTCGCGTAGCCCGGCGGCGCCGCCCAGCGCGAATCGACGTGCAGGCAGCGCTCGTAGAAGTACTGCGCCGGCTCGGCGTAGAGCTCGAGCGCCTCCTTGCGCGTCTCGGCGACGCCGACGAACTGCAGGAAGCCTGCGCGGAAGGGGTTCGCGTCCTTGCCGAGGCGCTGCATCTCGCCCCAGAAGCCGCGCATCGTCGCCTCGCCCTGCTTGTACCCGAAGTAGGAGAGGTACGTGTAGACGTAGTCGAGCTGCGCGCACCACTGCCAAGTCTCGATCGAGCCGCCGCCGGGGATCCAGATCGGCGGGTGCGGCCGCTGCACCGGGCGCGGCCACGGATTCACGTAGCGCAGCTGGTTGAAGCGCCCGTGCCAGGTGAAGGGCTCGCTCGCGGACCACGCGCGCACGATCAGGTCGTGCGCCTCGTGATAGCGCTCGCGCAGCTGGCTCGGATTCATGCCGTAGGCGTAACAAGTGTCCATCGGCGTCCCGACCGGGAAGCCGGCGATCAGGCGCCCGCCCGACATGCAGTCGAGCATCGCGAACTCCTCCGCGACGCGGATCGGCGGGTTGTAGAGCGCGAGCGAGTTGCCGAGCACGCAGATCGCGGCGTCGCGCGTGCGGCGCGTGAGCGTCGCGGCGATCAGGTTCGGCGAAGGCATCAGGCCGTAGCCGTTCGAGTGGTGCTCGTTCACGCACACGCCGTCGAAGCCGACCTCCGCCGCGAACTCGAGCTCGTCGAGGAAATCGTTGTACATGCCGTTCGCCTTGGCGGGATCGAACAGCGCCGGATCGATGTCGACCCAGACGGAGGCGTGCTTCTGCTTGAAGTCGCTGGGCAGGTCCGTGTAAGGCATTAGGTGGAACCAGAGCAGCTTCATGGCGGCGCCTCCCGGCGGATGCCACAGCAGAGTGCCGCAGGCGCGCGCCCCCGTGCCAGAACGCGCGAGCCGCGCGGCGCGCCGAGTCGCGCGCGGCGGCGAATGCCGCGCGCTGGGCGAGCTGCGCCGGCGGCTCAGCCGGGGCCGAGCGGGACGGTCAGGTCGGCGACACCGCCGTGCAGGTCGCCCGCGCTGACGGTGCTGCGCACGGCGTTGTGCAGCGGCCAGCCGGCGCCGATCTCGCCGCCGAACACGAGATGAGCCTCGCCGTGCACCGCGAGATCGCGACCGACGGCGTTGCCCGACCCTCCGTAGTACGAGCCGTAGCGCAGCGCGCTGAGATCCAGGTTGAACACCGCGACGAAGGGAGAGACGGTGCCGGGCCGCGTGCTCTGGTAGGCGCCGGTCGTGGTCGGGAGATTCGCCGAGAATGAGCCGCCGGTCACGTAGACGTTGCGGTTCGCGTCGACGCCGACGCCCTCGCAGGCCTCGCCGACCGAACCGCCATAATAGGTGGCGCCGAGGAGCGAGCCGCCGTTCGCGGCCAGCACCGCGATCCCGCAGTCGGACGGGTAGTTCGTGCCCTGGCCGGTGCCGCTGCCGCCGTTGCCATTCTGGCTGCCGTCGTACTCGCCCGTGACCGTCGCCGTGAAGTCGGTCGAGCGCGTCGCCCCGGCGATCACGAGCGCGTCGTCGTTTCGAATCGCGAGGTTGTGCGTCTCCAACCCTTCGCCGTCGCTGCCGCCGACGAACGTGGCCCACGCGAGATTCCCGTTCAGCTCGTACTTCGCGACGTAGAAGTCGTTCCCGCCGCTCAGCTGCCGATCGTTCACGCCCGCGGTGGTCGGGGCGTTGCTGGACTGCGTCAAGAACAACACCACCGGCCGCCCCTGCGAATCTACGCGCACCGAGGGCTGCGCGGCCTCGTCCGCGCTGCCGCCAACGTAGGTGGCCCAAGGCATGCTGGTCCCGTCGCCCGACAGCTTCGCGAGCACGCCGTCGATGCCGCCCCGTTGGTTCGACTGGTGGCCCTGCTGGAACGCAGTGAGGACCGCGGCGGGATAGACGCTGCCCGCCGTGGTGGACGCGGCCAGGTAGATGAACCCCGTCGCCGGATCGACCGCGACGTCGCGGACGATGTTCGCGTGGGTGTCGTTCGCGGCGCCGAAGAAGGTCGCCCAGCGCAGCGTCCCGTTCGTGGCGTTGAGCTTCGCCACGAAGCCGTCCTGCGGGTGCGGGTAAATGTTCGGCACCGTGGAGCTGCCCTGGAACTGCGTCTGGATTACGCCGGGCGTGATCGGAAAGCTCGCGCCAGCGCGGCCCGCGATGATTACGTCGTTGCCGGAGACCTCGACCGCATACGCGCGGTCGAGCTCGGCGCCGCCGAGGAAAGTCGACCACAACAGCTGACCCTGGCCGTTGAACTTCGCGACGAACGCGTCCTCGTAGCCGCCGAAGGTGGGCTGCGCGGTGCCGGCGGTAGTGGGGAGGTCGTTCGACGATGCGCCGCCGACCGCGTAGACGTTTCCGTTCGAATCCACCGCCACGTCGCGCACGAAGTCGTGCGCATTGCTGCCGAGGTAGGTGGAGAAGTTGATGGTCGTGGTGCCCACGACCGTTCCGGATTCCGTCGCGTCCGACGCGCTCGAACAGTCCGTGTCAGCGAGGTCGATGAGCGTGTCGGCGTCGTTGTCCTGCGCGTCGTTGCACTGGGGCGCCTCGGTCGTCGAACTGGCGGCGGCGCAGCCCGGGTCGGTCGGGAAATCGATCATCGTGTCGCCATCGTTGTCGAGCCGGTCGCTGCAGGCCGGGAAGGTCGCGACCTCGTTGTTGTCGGAGGCGCTGGTGCAGCCGGGGTCGGCCATGTCGACCAGCGTGTCGCCGTCGTTGTCCATGCCGTCAGCGCACGCGGCCACCGGCGGCGGACCGCTCGATTTCTTGGAGCTGCCCCCGCAGGCGACGAGCAAGAGCGCGAGGAACGCCGCCGCTAGGACGCGAATCCGCATGAGAGCCTCCGGAGAGCTGAAAACAGGCTAGGGAGCGAACGCGCGGACGCCTGGGACATGGGTCACAAGCGCACCTCGCGCGAGCAGTAAGTGAGCTGGGAACCCGGCTGGATGGCGCCCGTTGCGGATCGCGCTCAGAAGCCGATCGTCGCGTCCGTCAGGACCCCGTGTGCCGGCGGCGCGGTCACCGTGCCCCGGGCTGGCGATGCGGAGAGTGGATAGGCCTGCTCCGACGCCCCTCCGAACACCACGTCGCCCGAGCTCGCGAGATTGTTGCGCACGAGCAGCGCGATCGAGTTGCCCGCTCCGGTCCCGCCGAAGTAGCCGCTGTAGTGAAGCGTCACGAGATCCGGGCTGAAGACTCCGAGAAACGCGGAGAACGGGCCCTGGATCGCGGTTTGGTGCGGTCCGGAGCGAATCGGCAGGTCCGCCGAGGTCGTTCCGCCCGTCACGTAGACGCGGCCCGAGGCATCCAGCGCGACGCCCGCGCAGGCGTCGCCTCCAGCGCCCCCGTAGTAGGTCGTCGCCAATAGGCTGGCGCCGTTGGGGCTGATCGTGGCGATGCCGCAGTCGCCGCTGAAGTACGTCGCCGCGACCGAGGTGCCGTTGAAGACGGTGTCGAAGGCGATCGCGTTGAGCGGCACGAAGTCGCGCGACTGGGTCTGCGCGGCGACGACGATGGTGTTCGCGTCGACGAACAGATTCCCGGCCTCGAGCGCCTCGTTGCTCGAGCCACCGAGATAGGTCGACCAGAGCGCCGGCCCATTGAGCGCGAACTTCTGCAGGAAGAAGTCGTTGAGGCCGTGAATCTGATCCGCGAAGCCGCCCGCTGCGATCGGCTCGGTCAGCTCGACCGCCTTCGTGACCGCGTTCTGTTGGGCGACGCGGTCGATGCTGTTCGTCGTCGCCAGCACGACCGGATTCCCCTGCGGGTCGAGGCGGACGAGCATCGCCACGCTCTCGTCGCCCCGGCCGCCGACGTAAGTGGCCCACGACAGCGTCGCACCGTCGGCGGAGAGCTTGGCGAGGATCTCGTCGAGCCCGGTGCCGCCGTTGAACAGATCGAGGGTGTCCATCGCGGGCGAGGTGGGAAATGCGCCGTTCTGGAGCGCGGCGAGGATCACGGGCGGGAAGCTGCGGTTCACCGCGGGCTCGATCGGGCCGTCGGTCGGGGGGACGGGCGTCGGGTCGTAGTCGGGATCCGGAAGGTAGGTGTGCGACGTGCGCACCGAGAAGGTGAGGTAGATCTCGCCGCTGAGCGCATCGACGGCGATGTCGCGAACGAAGCTGGTGCGCGGGTCGGCGTCGTCGTTGAAATCCGTGATCGCGTCGGGATTGGTGTCAGCGTCCGCTTCGAAGGTGCCGCTGCCGAAGTACGTGGCCCACATCAAGCTGCCGTCGGCGCCGGCCAGCTTCGCAACGAAGCCGTCGCGGGCCGGATTGTCCGTGTCCGGCACGCACACGCTCAGCGGCGGGGTCGGAACCGGCGTCGGCTGCGTGGTCGGCTGCGTCGGATCGCACGCACCCGCGCCGCCCTGGAACGTCGTGAGTACCGCGCCCGGGGTGACGGGAAAGCCCGTTGCGGCGCTGCCCCCGATCACGACGTCGTCATTCGGGTCGACCTCGATCGCGTAGCCGCGATCCGGCCCCGGGCCGCCCAGGAAGGTCCACCACAGAACGGCCCCGCTCGAGTCGAACTTCGCGACGAAGGCGTCCTCCTTGCCGGCCTGGGCGCGCGTCGGCGCGCCAGGCAGCAAGTCCAGCGACAGCGCGCCGCCGACGGCGTAGGTGTTGCCGGCCGAATCCATCGCGATGTCGCGCACGACATCGGCGAGGTCGTTGCCGAGGTAGGTCGAGAAGTTGACGGTGGTCGTCGAGGTGACCGGCGGCGGATCCGGGCGCTTCAGGGAATCGGAGTTGCTGCAGGCAGCGGCGGCCAGTGCCAGGCAGAGAGCGAGTCGGCGCAAAGGGGGGCTCCCGGAAAGGCGCGGAGGCTAAGCGACCCCGTCGGGGGGCGGTAGGCGCAGCGGCGGATCGCGAGCGCATCGCACGCCGGCGGTGCACGCTGTGGCGATGGACAGCCTCAAGCTGCGCGTCGCGCACCGCGAGCCCGAGAGCGTCGACTTCGAAGTGCCGACCGGGCTCGTGTGGATCGAGCGCGGCGAGCAGCGCGCGGCGCTCTACACGCCCGACGAGATCGACCCCGCGCGGCGTTATCCGCTGCTCACCGTGCTGCACGGCGCGGGCCGCCAAGACGAGGCGCTGATGCGCGCCTACCGCTTCGAGGCGCAGCAGCGGCAAGCGTTCGTGCTGGTGGCGCGCTCCTTCCACATGACCTGGGATCTGATCGCGCTCGGCATCCAGGGCGGCGCCGCGCTGGCGGGCGCCTCGCCGTCGCCGCGGCCCGACCTCGACTTCCTCGAGTACGCCTACGACCTGATCTTCCGCCGCTACCCGATCGACGCCGCGCGCCAGGGCCTGATCGGCTACTCGGACGGCGCGAGCTACGCGCTCTCGGTCGCGCTCTCCAACCCAAACCTGTTCTGCGCCGTGATGGCCTGGGCCGCCGGCTTCCTCGCGCTCGAAGCGGACGCCGCCGAGGCCGATACGAAGCGCCCGGCCGTCTACCTCGTCTACGGCACTCACGACGAGCTCTTTCCGTTCGAGCGGGTCGCGAAGCCGATGCGTCAGCACCTCGAGGAGCTCGGCTGCGCGCTCACCTTCGTCGTCGACGAGGGCGGCCGGCACTGGCCACCGAGCGACTTCCAGCCCGAGGCGCTCGATTGGTTCTTCAGCGAGCCCTGGATGCCGCGGAGCTGACGCGCAACCGCGTCACCACAGGCCGCGCGGATGCAGCCAGCGCACGGCGGCTGCCGCAGCGAGGCCGAGCGCCCAGACCCACGGCGGAACCTCGCGCAGCCCGCGCAGCGCGCCGGCGCGCGTGAACGGCAGGAACGCCGTCGCGCCGTGGAACGCCGCGAAGCCGGGCGGCGGCGCGGCGAGCTTGCGCGCGTCCTGATGCCACGCGCCCGCCAGCGAGAACGCGACGAAGCCGCCGAAGAACGCCACGTCGGCTGCGCTCGCGTTGGGAATCAGGTGCAGCGCCCAAATCAGCGCGAGGCCGAGCACGAGCGGATGGCGCGTCACGCGGTAGATGCCCGCGACTTCGGCGCTGCCCGGCGCCACCGCCGCGGGGCTCGGCTTGACCAGCGCGCCGACGCTCAGCACCAGCCCGACGGTCATTCCTGCATAGAGCGCGGCGCGCAGCCCCGGGCCCAACGGAATCGCCCACAGCCATTCGCCCGCATGCCGGTGCGTGAAGTAGAGGCGGACGAGCGGAACGAAGATCGCGAGCGCGACCAGCGAGTAGAGCCCGAGGAACGCGTTGTTCCCGAGCCTCGCGCGCAGGGGGTGCTCGACGCGCGCGCTCGCGAGGCCGAGGTGAGTCGCGGTGAAGGCCGCCCAGAGCGCGGCGATCTCGAGTGCGATTTGCACGGGTGCGAGCTCCAGGCGCGCGGGCCGCCGCCAGTGTTTCACGCGCGCGCGCCGGTGTGAAGCGCCCTTCGCGCACGGAAGCATCGGGGTCTGACCCCTTTGCTTTCGATTCGCCCCGTGGGATGGTGCGCGGCATGCCCGACCTGCTCTTCGAGAAACGCGACGGCGTCGCCTGGATCACCTTCAACCGCCCCGCGCAGAAGAATGCGCTCAGCCCCGAGGCGATCTGCGGGCTCGCCGACGCGCTGCGCGAGCTGCGCGACGACGCCGCGCTGCGGCTCGGCGTCCTCACCGGCGCGGGCAACGACATGTTCACGTCGGGCGGCGATCTCAAGCAGCTGCTCCCGCTCTGGACCGGCGGCCGCCAGCCCGCGACGGATTTCGATCGGCGCGTGCTCTCGGACCCGAGCGTGATGCAGACCGCGCTGATGAAGGAGTTCGCGCTCGAGAAGCCGCTGCTCGCTGCGATCAACGGCGACGCGCTCGCGGGCGGCTTCGAGCTGATGCTCGCGTGCGACGTGCGCATCGCCGTGAAGCACGCGCGCTTCGGCCTGACCGAGGTACAGCGCGCGCTCGTGCCCGGCGGCGGCTCGATGGTGCGGCTCGCGCGCCAGATTCCGTGGGCGCGCGCGATGGAGATCCTGCTGACGGGCGACCCGATTCCCGCGGAGGAGGCGCTACGGCTCGGCCTCGTGAACCGGCTCGTCGAGCCGGCCGAGCTCGTGCCCGCCGTCGAGGCGCTCGCGAGCCGCCTCGCGCGCAACGGCCCGCTCGCGCTGCGCGCCATCAAGCGCACCGCGCTCGAGACGAGCGGCGTGCCGCTCGCCGAGGCGTTCGCGATCGAGGCGCGCAACTCCGCGCCGGTGATGCGCTCCGCCGACGCGCTCGAGGGCCCGCGCGCATTCGCCGAGAAGCGCGCGCCGGTGTATCGCGGCCACTGACGGCAATCCGGTGCGCGGCTGGTGTACGGTCGGCGGCCCAATTTCGAGGAGGATTCCCGCATGGCCAAGATCGAGATCACGCCGGCGATGCGCGCCGTGATCGGCGCCGAGTCGCCGCCGTGGACCCACGAAGTCACGACCACCAGCGTGCGCGCGTTCGCGCGCGGCGTCGGCTACACGGATCACGTCTACTTCGACGAGGCGGAGGCGAAGAAGCGCGGCTACCGCAGCCTGCCCGCGCCGGCGACCTACTTCGGCACGCCGATCTTCCTCCCCGGCAAGAGCAACGACACCTTCAGCCAGCCGATGCTGCCGGGCCCGCGCCTCGAGCACGGCCTCAAGAACGTGCTCGACGGCGGCGCCGAGACCGAATACCTCGAGGACATCTGCGCCGGCGACACGCTGACCGTGACTTCTCAGGTCGCGGATCTCGCCACGCGCGAGACCAAGGCCATGGGCGAGATGCTGATCGTCACCAACCTGACGACGGTCAAGAACCAGCATGGCCGCGTGGTCGCGCGCCAGCGCTCGCAGGGATTGTTCTACTAGGACGTTCCAATTCAATCCCATTTCCCCCGCGCTTCTGCTCCCTTGAAGCACTTCTCGGAGTCGATCGGCGCGGGCAAGTCGAAGGAGACCTGATGCCCGTTACCTGGGACGCGTTCAAGGAAGGCGACGAGATTC
>DATBRS010000118.1:0-6115 GCA_036560185.1 Myxococcota bacterium | reverse complement strand
GGCGTGGTGCAGCTGCTGGGCGGCACCATCACGGTCGACGCGCACAGCCTGAGCCTGTGGCTGCCGTGCGAGTTCCGTACCTACGACAGCGAGGTCGAGGTCAGCTTGAAGAAGCGCGAGAGCGCGCCGCCGCGCGGCGAGCTGCGCATCCGGCATGCCGTGGCCGGCCTGTCGGGCGCGCTGCCGATCCAGCTGTGCCGCGAGCGCATCAGCGCCTACTTCGCGCACAGCCCGGTGCGCGGCCCGGGCGTCGGCATCCGCTACGTCGGTGCGCCGGGCCTCGCGTTCCGGCTCGCGCACGCCATCCATCACGAGCTGCCCGCCGCCCGCGACGCGCTGCTCGCGACCGTCGCGCGCGAGCCCAACAAAGCGCGCGCCGCACGCGCCCTCGCCGAACGCCAACGCCGCGCCAACCGCGACTTCACCTACTTCGCGCACGCAACGTTCGACTTCGCGAGCAGCGTCCCGCTCTCCCCACCCCTCGACCCCGCCAGCTACCTCGACGTCGTGTGCGAAGGCGTCAGCAAGAACTTGTTACGCCGCGAACGCAAGCGCGCAAAGGCGAGCTGAGCCGAACGCTCCCCTCTTCAGTGGATTTCGCGGGGTTCAATACCCCGCGAAATCCACGCCCCCTCCCCGAGAGGCTTCGCGCGCGCCGCGCCGCGCGGGCGGGCCGGGGCCGGGGCGGGCCGGCGGGAGTCGCAGCCGAAGGACCCGGATCCCACCCAACGCGTCGCAGGCCATCGGGCCGCGAATCCGCGGTGTGAGCGCAAGAGCGCGCCCACGGCCCGCGCGCCGTCACCACCCAACAGCGCACACCTCCGAGCCAAGGGCCCGGAGCGCGACCCCGCCAGCCCGCCCGGCCCGCCTGCGCGGTCTCGCGACCGCTAGTTCTCGACGAAGCCTTTGAGCAGCTTGCTCCGGCTCGGATGCCGCAGCTTGCGCAGGGCCTTCGCCTCGATCTGCCGAATGCGCTCGCGCGTCACCTCGAAGTCTTGCCCCACTTCCTCGAGCGTGTGGTTCGAGTTGTCGCCGATGCCGAAACGCATCTGCAGCACGCGCTTCTCGCGCTCGGTGAGCGTGCTCAGCACGAGCCAGGTCGTGCTCGTGAGGCTCTGCTCGAGCACCGCGTCGGCGGGGCTGATCGCGTTCTTGTCCTCGACGAAGTCGCCGAGGCTCGAATCGTCCTCCTCGCCGACCGGCGTCTCGAGGCTGATCGGCTCCTTGGCGATCTTCAGCACCATGCGCACCTTTTCGAGCGGCATCTCGAGGTTCTCCGCGAGCTCCTCGGGGCTCGGCTCGCGCCCCAACACCTGGACCAGCCCCTTCGTCGCACGGCCGATCTTGTTGATGGTCTCGATCATGTGCACCGGGATGCGGATCGTGCGCGCCTGATCGGCGATCGCGCGCGTGATCGCCTGGCGGATCCACCAGGTGGCGTAGGTCGAGAACTTGTAGCCGCGCCGCCACTCGAACTTCTCGACGGCGCGCATCAGGCCGATGTTGCCCTCTTGGATCAGGTCGAGGAACAACAGGCCGCGGTTCGTGTACTTCTTCGCGATCGAGACCACGAGGCGCAGGTTCGCCTCCGTCAGCTCGCACTTGGCGCGGTGCGCCTCTTCCTTCGCCTCGGCGTACTCGCGCACCGAGCGGCGCAGCGCGTCGCGCGACATCTTGGCGTCTGCCTCGAGCGCGCCGAGCGCCGCGTCGATCGCGGCGACGTCGGCCTCCACGGCCGTGATGCGCTCGGCGTTCGCGCCGAGCTTGAGCAGGGCCTCGCGCGCGATGCGGCTCTTCTTGCGCGAGAGCGGCGCGAGCGTGCGTAGATCCGCGGCGTTCACGCCGAGCGCGCGCGCCGCCTTGTTGGCCGCGTGCTCGTGCTGGAGCACCTGGTCCGCGCACTCGCGCACGCGATCGCTGACGTCCACGAAGCGCGGCTTGGCGACGCGCTGCTCGATCAGCGAGTCGACCGCTTCCTTGTAGAGCGCGCGCAGCTCCGCCTCGATGCGCGCGCGGGCGCCGTCGCCGGTGCGCGAGTTCGCGAGCGCGGCCTCGCGCTTGTGCGCCTCGGCCATGCTGCGCTTCACTCTCGCGACGGCCTCGAGGAATGCGAGCTTGCGCTGCTCGGGGTCGTCGCCGGGCTGATCCTCGTCCACCTCGAGGCCCGCGAGCATGTCGTGCGGCGTGCGCTGGCCGCGGCGCAGCTCGTCCGCCATCACCAGGAATGCGCGCATGCCGAGCGGCGTGCCGAGCGTCGCGTACAGCATGCGGTGCTCGCCCGCCTCGATGCGCTGCGCGAGCGCGACCTCGCCCTCGCGCGTGAGCAGCGAGACCTGCCCCATCTCGCGCAGGTACACGCGCACCGGATCGTTGCTGCCGCCGTCGTCCGTGCCGTGGGCAGCGGCGGCGCGCGCCTCGCGCACGCGCTGCACGTCGCCGGGCGAGCGCACCACCGCGATGTCGTGCTCGCCGAAGATCGCCATCACGTCGTCGAGCTGCTCCGGCGTGAGCGACTCGCCGGGGAACGCGCTGCTCAGATCCTGAACGGTGACGTAGCCCTTCTTGCGGCCGACGCTGAGTAAGCGCGCGACGCCCTGGGCGCGCTCGGCGCCCTTCGGCTGCGCGGGCACGCGCGCTTTCGCGCCCGTGCCCTCGGCGATGCTCTCGCGATGCATGAGGGCCACGTGCTCGGCCGGGTGGCCGTTCGTATGAGTCGCGCGGGAGGTGCGGCGGGATCCGGGAACAGTCGAAGTCATTGGGGGCGCTCCTTCGATTGCTGCGGCAACGATGCGGTGGGAGGTGGAGAATCGGTCGACTAGGGCGAGCCTCGGGCGGCGCGGCGCTGTTCGAGCTCGCGCTGCTTCAAAGTGATCAGGTCTTCGCTGGGTGCGCTGCCGAGGATCACGCTCTGGGTCAGCGCGCGAGAGCGAATGCGCTGCTGGTCGCGCGCGAGCCAGGCGAGCTCGTCGCGCAGAATGCGCGCGGCGTGCTCGGGGTTCTCGAGGTCGGGGCGCGGCTCGCTCGCGAGCGCGACGAAGCGGCGCCGGCTTTCGCCCTCGAGCGCATCGGTCAGCGAGGCCGGATCGCCGGCCGCGAGCGCGAGCTCGTGCACCTCGCGTGCGAGGGCGCGGAAGTCGTCGTCGGGCGCGAGCGCCGCGAGCTCGTCGGCGGAGATGGCCCGCGCGGAGCCGGCGTGATCGATCAGGATGCGCAGCGCGTCGGCGAAGTGGCGCTCCGCGGGAGCGAGCTTGCGCGGCGCGGGCGTGGGCTCTTCGTCAGTCGCGCGCCCCGCTCCTTCGATTCGATGCTTTCGGATCGCTGCGTCGACGACGGTGCGATCTCCATTCGTGACGACCGCCAAGAGACGCGAGTACTCGCCCCGCTCTGCGGGATCCGCCACGAGTGCGAGCAGCGGAACCATCGCACTCACCGCTGATGCAATCTGTTGGGGGGTCGCGATTCCGGGCGTGACGGCGCGGCGCATCGCGAGCTGAAGCGCCGGCTGCGCCGTGTCCACCAGCTTCTGCAGCGCCTCGGCGCCGTGCTCGGCGAGGTACTCGTCCGGATCGAGGCCGCCCGGGATCGTCGCCGCGGCGATGCGCAGGCCCTGCGGCAACAGCACCTCGAGCGAGCGCAGCATCGCGCGCTGCCCGGCTTCGTCGCCGTCGAAGAACATCACCACGTCGCGCACGCGGCGGCGCAGCGCGTGCGCATGCTCCTCGCTGAGCGCGGTGCCGCAGGTCGCGAGCGCCTCGGAGACGCCGGCGCGGTCCATCGCGATGCGGTCGAAGTAGCCCTCGACGATCACCGCGCGCTCGCGCGCGCGCAGCGGCTCGAGCGCGGACGGGAAGCCGTAGAACGCCTCGCGCTTGCGATACACCGGGCTCTCGGGCGTGTTCAGGTACTTCGGCTCTTGGTCCTTCGCGAGCGCGCGCCCGCCGAAGCCGATCGTGCGACCGCGCGCGTCCTCGATCGGGAACACCACGCGGTTGCGCAGCAGGTCGTAGTGGCCGGTTCCGCGCTCGCGGGCTCGTAACAAGCCGGCGCGCTCGCCGGTCTCGGCGCCGATCTTCTCGCGCCGCAGCGCGTTCACGAGGCCGTCCCAAGCATCGGGGGCGTAGCCGATTCCGTAGCGGGCGATGTCGCCGTCAGCGAGCCCGCGCTGCGCGAGATACGCGAGCGCCGCAGCGCCGCGCGGCCCGCGCAGCTCGGCCTGAAAGAACGCGCGCGCGGCCTTGTTCGCTGCGTACAGCTCGTCGAGCACGCTGCGCTCCGGGCCGCCGCCGTACTCCGGGATCTCGATGCCCGCATCGGCGGCGAGCGAGCGCACGGCTTCGGGGAAGCTCAAGCCGTCGTGCTTCATCAGGAAGCCGAACACATTGCCACCCTCGCCGCAGCCGAAGCAGTGATAAGTGCCTCGATCGGGACTCACGATGAACGACGGCGTCTTCTCGTGATGGAACGGGCAGAGCCCCTTCCAGGTGCGGCCAGCCTTCTTGAGGCCGACATGGCGTCCGATCAGATCGACGATGTCGATCCGGTCGCGCACTGCATTCAGCGTATCCGCGGGGATTCGGCTCATCGCACTAGCCCCCGGGTGGCGCGGTTAGCGCGCCATCCGCTTCAGCTTCTTCAACGCCCGCTTGCGAGCCGCAGCTTCCTTCTTCTTGCGCCGCACGCTCGGCTTGTCGAACGACTCGCGCCGGCGGAGCTCGGTGAGAACTCCCGCCTTCTCCACCGATTTCTTGAAGCGCTTCATCGCGACTTCGAAGGGCTCGTTGTCTCGCACTTTGACGATGGGCATTCGCCCTCCTGAATCGTGAGCAGCGCTACGCGCCGAGAAAGCTCGAGAACGCGCCCGCGCAAACGCCGCGCGCCTCACCCCAGGCTTGCGGCTGAAGTAGCTCGCGGCGGCGGCGGGTGGCGCAGAAAGTGCTGCGCGCGACCCCGAGCGACAGCTCTCGGGCGGACGAAAACGCCTGGAAATTCGAGGGGTTCGGGGTCATGGGCGCGGGGCGGGCAAGCTAGCGCACCGTTTTTCGCAGCGTCAAGCAAGGGAGGCGCGATTCGCGAGAAAAACTGGTGCCCTCAGGCCGGGCGCGGCGCACGCACCGCGATCCCCAGCTCCAGGAGCCTCCGTTTCACCGAGCCGACGGTCTGCTCGCCGAAGTGGAAGATCGAGGCGGCGAGCGCGGCCTGGGCGTGGCCGCCCGCGGGCCCGTCGTCGAGCGCCGCCGCGAGCGATTCGGGCGTGCCGCCGCCGCCCGACGCGATCACCGGGACCGGGACGGCGTCCGCGACCGCGCGCACGAGCTCGAGGTCGTAGCCGGCCTTGGTGCCGTCTCGGTCCATGCTGGTCAGCAGGATCTCGCCGCCACCGGCCGCGGCCATGCGCTGCGCCCAGGCGACCGCGTCGATGCCGGTGGGCCGGCGGCCGCCGTGGGTGAACACCTCGAAGCGCGGAGCCTCTCCCGCGCGATCGCCGTGGCTCGTCGCGCGCTCGGCGGCCCGCGCGCGGAACCCCTCCGGATCGGTGATGCGCTTGGCATCGATCGCCACCACGAGGTTGGCGCTGCCGATCTTCAGCGCGGCTTCGGCGACGAGATCCGGGTTCTGCACCGCGGCCGTCATGATCGAGGCCTTGTCGGCGCCCGCGTTCAGCAGGTCGCGGATGTCCTGCACCGAGCGCACGCCGCCGCCCACGCACAGCGGCATGAACACGGTCTCCGCGGTGCGCGCGACCACGTCGAACAGCGTGCGGCGGCCCTCGTGGCTCGCGCTGATGTCGAGGAAGGTGATCTCGTCCGCTTCCTGCGCGTCGTACATGCGCGCGACCTCGACCGGATCGCCGGCGTCGACGTGGTCGACGTACTGCACGCCCTTCACGACGCGCCCGCGGTCGACGTCTAGGCAGGGGATGATGCGCTTCAGGAGCACGCGATCTCCAGCGCGGCGGCGAGGTCGACGGCGCCGGTGTAGAGCGCGCGGCCGACGATCACGCCCGCGACGCCGCTGGCGCGCGCGGCGCGCACGTCGTCGAGCGAGCCGACGCCGCCAGACGCAATGACGGGGATCGAGATCGCGCGCGCGAGCGCCACCGTCTCGTCGAGGTTCA
>DATBRS010000117.1:0-1926 GCA_036560185.1 Myxococcota bacterium | reverse complement strand
CTCGAGTTCCCCGTCGTGTTCGTGGTCGGGATGGAGGAGGGCATCTTTCCGCACTCCGTGTCGCTGCGCGACGCGGACGGCCTCGAGGAGGAGCGGCGGTTGTGTTACGTCGCGATGACGCGCGCGATGGAGCGGCTGGTGCTGACCAGCGCCGCCGAGCGCCTGCGCTACGGATCGCGCAGCTACGGTGTGCCGTCGCGCTTCTTGAACGAGATCCCGAGCGAAGTGATCGCGAACGCCGCGCCGGCGGCGGCCTCGCGCGCGGCCGGCGGACCGCGGCTCGACTTCTCGTACGCGCAGGAGGAAGCCGGCGGCGTCGTGGCGCCGGGTCTGCGCGTGCGCCATCCGATCTTCGGGCCCGGCACGATCGTCAAGGTCACGGGTGCGGGCGCCAACCAGAAGCTCGACATCCGCTTCGAGCGGGCGGGCCTCAAGACCATCGTCACCCGCTACGCCAACCTCGAGCTCGGCTGATCACGCGGCGTCCGGGGGGCCCTTGAGCTCCACGACGTTGCCGTCGGGATCCTTCACGTACATCGACGGCCCCATCCCGAGCGCGCCGTAGCGCTGCGCGACGTCGCCCGGCTCGTAGCCGAACGAAGAGAGCCGCTCCGCGATCGCGTCGGCGTCGAAGCTCGCGAGCTGTACGGCGAAGTGATCGAGATTGCGCGCCTCCGCAGCGGCGGCCGGTCCACCGAGCTTGCCGAGCGGCGAGTCGACGACGACCAGGTCGATCAGGTGCGTGCCGGCGCGCAGCTGCACGAGGCCGAGCGCGTCGCTGCGGCGCTCCTCGACGCAGCCGAGCAGCTCGACGTAGAAGCGCAGCGAGCGCGCCAGGTCTTCGACGCGCAGCACCACGTGGTCGAGCCCGCGGATCTCGATCGCCTTCACCGAAGCACCACCTCGAAGGGGCGGGCGCCTTGCATTCCACGGTAGACGATCTGGTGGGGACCGGCGATCCGCACCGAGACGAATGCGGGATCGCCGTCGCGATCGAGCCAGCGCCGGATCTCGACGCGCGCGGGATCGAGCTCGCGCACGGCGTCGAGAAACGCCGGTCCGATCGTAAACACCGCGAAGTCGCGATCCCACAGCAGGTAGCGCACGTGCCCGTCGCCCTCGAAGCTCCACGGGGTCTGGTGGGCGCTCTGGCTCGAAAGCCGCCAGATCGGCTCGCGCAGCGCGAGCCCGCGGTCGACGAAGCGCAGGCGCGCATCGAAGCCCCAGTCGAGACTCACCGCGAGCGCGCGCGGGTCGGCGGCGAGCTCCGCCGCGAGCGCGGAGACCGCATCCGACCAACGCCCCTTTCCGTGCGTACGCTCGATCGTGTCGAACGTGGCCAGACTCGCGCGCGCCCCGCCCAGCAGCGCCAGCGCCGCCACGCACGCCGCGGCGACGCGCCGCGCGGGCGAGCGCCCGGCGCCCGCGAGAGTCACGATCGCTGCCGCGACCACGAGCTGCGGAAACGGATAGACCCCGAGCACGTGGTGGATGCGCACGGCGCGCGGCGTCACGAAGATGGCGAGCGACGACAGCAACGCGGTCGCGAGCACGAAGGCGATGCCGCGCTGCGGTCGCGCACGCTGCGCGGGCAGCGCGAGCCAGACGCCGAGCGCGACGACCGCGATCGCATAGATCGCGAGGAAGGGGCCCGAGGCCGCCTCCGCGCCGTCGAACATGCGTTCGAAGCTGCCGCCGGCGCGCATCAAGCGGTCGAAATACGAGCCGTCGAGCGTGCGCACGAGCGTGGCGAGCTTCTCGTGCCGAACGCCGGCGCCCCCGCCCGCGGCGAAAAGGCCCTGCGCCGCCTGCAGCGCGCTCGCGAGCCCGAGCAGCATCGGCGCGGCGCCGAACGCGAAGCCCGCCGCGGGGGCCAGCAGACGGCGCGTTTGCGTGCGCAGCGCCGCCGCCGCGTCGCGCGGCGCG
>DATBRS010000116.1:0-14613 GCA_036560185.1 Myxococcota bacterium | reverse complement strand
GGGCGCGGACTCCGATGCGAGCCTCGCGGCGTGGTGCGTCACCCGCGAGCGCGAGGGCGAGCGCATCGCGCTCGTGCGCGTGAGCGAGCACGAGACGCCGCTGCCCTCGAGCGGCGTGCCCTAACGGGTCGGCGCGCGAGCTGCCGAGCGTGCAATCCTTTGCTTGCCACCTGCCGCCGATTTGCGGCTACTTACGGCACGGCATCACTGTCCAAGGAGGAACGACGTGACGACTTCGATTCTGCGCGCGGGTCTGATGCTGAGCCTCGCTCTGCTCGCTGGAACCGCTCACGGCGACAAGCTGCGCCTGAAGAACGGCGACGTCGTGAGCGGCGAGATCGTCGAGACCAGCGACGCCGGCGTCGTACTCGTTCACCCCGTGCTCGGTCGCCTCACGATCGCCGCCGATCAGATCGACGCGCAGGTCGTCGGCGACGGCGCACTGCCCGCGCCCCCGGTGCCGCCGCGTCCGGGGCTGTTCGGGACGGGCGTGCTCGCGGGCTGGAAGAAGCAGATTCAGTTCGGCTTCAGCGGAGCGTCGGGCAACACCGAGGAAGGGAACCTCGTGGCCGGCGTGCGCGGCGACTACGCCGACGAGGAGAAGCGCTGGAAGTTCGACTCCGGCTACTACCGCTCGTCGGAAAACGGAGACGACACCAAGAATCAGGCGTTCGCGCTGCTGCTGCGTGATTTCCTCTTCGCTGACAAGGACTACTTCCTCTTCGCGTCGACGCGCTACGACTTCGACCGATTCGAGGATTGGGACCACCGCCTCAATCTCGCGAGCGGCATCGGTTACTCGTTCATCGACCGCGAGAAGTTCGATCTCCGCAGTCGATGGGGCATCGCCGCAACGAAGACCTTCGGCTCGCCCGGTGACGACGAGTGGGAGCCCGAGGCCTTGATCGGCCTCGAGACCGAGTGGCTGCCCGCCGATCGCCAGAAGCTCAGCGCCTACACGACCTTCTATCCGTCGCTCACGAATGGTGGTGAGTGGAGAAACCTCAGCGGAGTGGACTGGTCGCTGCTGATCTCGGACGGCCTCGGGCTCTCGCTGAACCTCGGCGTGAAGAACGAGTACGAGAGCGACGTGGCGCCCGGTATCGACAAGAACGACCTCGTCTACCAAGCCTCGCTGCTCTACGACTTCTAGGCTCGCGGCGGTGGCCGCCAAACCCCGGATTCCGCAGCCGCTTTCGGCCCGCGTCGCGCTCGGTGTAACGTGTTCAACCCGCGACCACCGAGGAGGCCAGCCGTGGCCCAGCTGCCCACGAACGAAGTTCTGAGGGACCTGCACCTGCGCATGGTGCGCATCCGGATCTTCGAGGAAGAGGCCGGCAAGCTGATGGAGAACGGCAAGATCCCCGGCGCGCTCCACCTCTACGTGGGTCAGGAAGCCGTGGCGGCCGGCGTGATGGTGAACCTCACGGACGAGGATCAGATCACCAGCACGCACCGCGGGCACGGCCATCTCGTCGCGAAGGGCGGCGACTTCAAGCCGATGTACGCGGAGCTGTTCGGGCGCGAGACGGGCTACTGCAAGGGCAAGGGCGGCAGCATGCACATCTCCAACCTCGATGTCGGCATGCTCGGCGCGAACGGCATCGTGGGCGCCGGCCCGCCGATCGCCGTGGGCGCCGCGTTCAGTAACAAGTACCGCGCCACGCAGCAGGTCGCGGTCACCTTCTTCGGCGACGGCGCCTCGAACGAGGGCGCCTTCCACGAGGCCGCCAACCTGGCCGGCTTGTACAAGCTGCCGATCGTCTTCGTGTGCGAGAACAACGGCTACGGCGAATACACCTCGCAGGCGAATCATCAGGCGATCCGCGACGTCGCCGATCGCGCGCCGGGCTACGGCATGCCCGGCGTGATCGTGGACGGCATGGACGCGATCGCGGTCTACGAGGCCGCGGGCGAGGCGATCGCGCGCGCGCGCGCCGGCGCCGGCCCGACGCTGCTCGAATGCAAGACCTATCGCTTCTACGACCACGTCGGCGTGCGCGGCATGGGCATGGCCTATCGCAGCGACGAGGAGGTGATCGCGTGGAAGAAGCGCGATCCGATCCCGATGCTCGAGGCGCGCATGGCCGAGCTCGGCGTGATGTCGCCGGACGAGGCGAGAGCCGTGCACGCGCGCGTGAAGGCCGACGCCGCCGCGGGCATCGCCTTCGCCGAGGCGAGCCCGTTCCCGACGCAGGATCAGCTGACGGAAGACGTCTACTTCGTGCGCTGAGCGCGCGCCTCGCGCAGCCCGCAGCACGCAACGACATCGCGAAGGAAGCACGACCATGGCAGCCGCCACGCAGACCGCGCCCGCCGGCCCCCGCAAGCTCCCGTACGTGCTCGCCATCACCGAGGGCGTGCGCCAATCGCTGCAGGAATTCCCCGAGGCGTTCCTCGCGGGCGAGGACGTCGCTGGCGCCGGCTCGGTGTTCGGTTGTTATCGCGGCCTGCTCGCCGAGTTCGGTCCGAAGCGCGTGATCGACACGCCGATCAGCGAGGCCGGCATCATCGGCCTCGGCGTGGGCGCGGCCGCCACCGGGCTGCGGCCGATCATCGACATCATGTTCATGGACTTCATCGGCGAGTGCATGGACGAGATCGCCAACCAGATGGCGAAGATGCGCTTCATGTTCGGCGGCAAGGCGAAGCTGCCGGTGACGGTGCTGACCTTCGCCGGCGCGGGCATGAGCTTCGCGGCGCAGCACAGCCAGAGCCTCGAGGCGTGGCTCGTCCACCTGCCGGGGCTCAAGGTGATGATGCCGGCGACGCCCTACGACATGAAGGGCGCGATCATCGCCGCGGTGCGCGACGAGAACCCGGTGTTCGTGATCATGAACAAGGTGTCGCTGCCGCTGATGGGCGAAGTGCCGGAGGCGCCCTACGCGATCCCGATCGGCAGAGCCACGATCGCGCGGCCGGGCGCGGACTTCACGATCGTCGCCACCGGGCGCATGCGGCACGAGGCCGTGACCGCGGCGGAGCAGCTCGCGAAGGACGGCATCGATGCCGAGGTGATCGACCCCGTCACGCTGCAGCCGTTCGACACCGAGACCGTGATCGCCTCGGTGAAGAAGACGCACCGCGCGCTGGTCGTGCACGAGGCAGTGCGCTTCGGCGGCTTCGGCGCCGAGATCGCGGCGCAAATCCAAGAGCTCGCGTTCGACTACCTCGACGCGCCGATCGGCCGCCTCGGCGCGCCCTTCGCGCCGGTTCCCTTCAGCCCCGCGCTCGAGAAGCACTACCTCCCCGACGCCGCGAAGATCGTCGCCGAGGTGAAGCGCACGCTGGGCTAGGGCGATCGCCGACAACCAGCTGCGAGCCGCGCCGTGCCCGGGCCGCGAGCCGCCGCCGAGCGGAGCGCAGTGCCGGAGCGAAGCCAGAGCGTCGGCATCTGCTGCAACCCGGCCTCGGGCAAGGACGTGCGCCGGCTCGTCGCGCGCGCCTCGGTGTTCGACAACCAGGAGAAGCACGCGATCGTGCGGCGCGCGGTCGTGGGCGCGATGGCCGCGGGCGCGCGCAGCTTCCGCTACGTGCCCGACAGCCACGACCTCACCGAGCGCGCGCTCGCGGAGTTCGCGGGCGAGATCGACGCGCAGCCCGTCGACGCGCCGCGCACGTCGTCGGCGCTCGACACCACGCGCGGCGCCGCCTCGCTCGCCGCCGCGGGCTGCGGCGCCGTGCTCACGCTCGGCGGCGACGGCACGAACCGCGCGTTCGTGCTCGGCTGGCGCGACGCGCCGTTGCTGCCGGTCTCGACGGGCACCAACAACGCCTTCCCGCGCTTCGTCGAGGCCACGCTCGCGGGCCTCGCGGCCGGCTTCGTCGCCAGCGGCCGCGCGCCGCTCGCCGAGTGCGCGCGCCGCGCCAAGCTGGTCAGCGTGGAGATCGCCGGCGAGCGGCCCGACCTCGCGCTGATCGACGCCGTGCGCACCGACGACCGCTTCGTCGGCGCACGCGCCCTGCTCGACGCCGAGCGCCTCTCGCTCGCGCTACTCACGCGGGCGGATGCCGCGGGCGTCGGCATCACGTCGATCGGCGGCCTGATCGCGCCGCTCGCCGACGAGGAGGACGCCGCGCTGCTGCTCGAGTTCGGCGCCGGGGGCGCGTGCGTGCGCGCGCCGATCGCGCCGGGCTTGTTCCAGGACGTGCCGGTGCGCGGCGTGCGGCGCGTCGCCTTCGGCGAGCCGATCGAGGCCACCGGCGCCGGCGTGCTCGCCTTCGACGGCGAGCGCGAGCGGGTGCTGGCGCCGGCGCAACGCGCAATCCTCCGCGTCGCGCGCGATGGCCCGTGGGTGATCGACGCCTCCCGCGTCCTCGCGCGGGCCGCGCGCGAGGGCTGGCTCGTCACGGGAAACTGCCAGTCGTTCCTCCGCGCTTCTCCTCCATCGATGCAGATCTCGATGGCGATCGGCGCGGACAAGTCGAAATGAGGACGGACGGATGCCTACGGCGATCTACCTGACGAAGGTCGGCATGACGATGTCCGAGGGCGTCGTCGCGCAGTGGTACGTGGCCGACGGCGCGCGCGTCGAACAGGGCGCACTGCTCTACCGCCTCGAGACCGAGAAGGTCGAGCTGGACGTCGACGCCGACGCGAGCGGGACGGTGAAGCATCTCATCGCCGAGAACGTGACGCGCGCGCCGGGCGACCTGGTCGGCTTCATCTTCGCGGCGGCGGAGGCGATCCCGGCGGACCTGACTGCGCTCGCGCTGAGTGTGCCGGGAGCGCCGGCCGCGCTCGTCACGGCCGAAGCGCCCGCGCGACCGGCAGCGGCGGCGAACGGCGCGAGCGCGTCTGCAGCGCGCGGCGCCGGGGCGCGCGTGCTCTCCTCGCCCGCCGCGCGCCGGCTCGCCAAGGAGCTGCGCGTCGACTTCCGACTGGTCCCCGGGACGGGTCCCGCGGGCCGCGTGGTCGAGGCCGACGTGCGCGCCGCTGCGCAGGCGAGTGCTCCGCAGTCGGCGCCGTCCGCGGTCGCCGAGATCGCCGAAGCGCGGGACGTGAAGGCCTCGCCGCTCGCGCGGCGCCTCGCGGAAGAGCTCGGCGTGAACCTCGCGACGGTGCGCGGCTCGGGGCCCGGCGGGCGCATCGTGAAGGAAGACATCGAGGCGGCCGCGGCCGCGCCTCGGCTGCGCGTCGTCCCGCCCGCGCCGAGCGCGCCGGCGCCCCCGCAGCGCGTCGCCGCGCCGCGCACGCCCGCGGGCCCGCGCGCCGGCGACGCGATTCCGCTGCGCGGCATGCGCAAGACCATCGCGACGCGCATGTCGCAGAGCCTGCATTCGAGCGCGCAGCTCACCATGAACATGGACGTGCGCATGGACGAGTGCGCGAAGCTGCGCGAGGCGCTGACCGCAGAGTGGGCCGAGGTCGGCGTGAAGCCGAGCTACACCGATCTGGTCGTGCGCGCGGTGGCCAAGGCGCTGGTGCTGCACCCGCGCATGAACAGCGCGCTGGGCGAGACGGAGATCGCTCTGCTGCGCGACGTGCACGTCGGCATCGCGGTCGCCCTCGACGAGGGCCTCGTCGTGCCGGTGATCCGCAATGCCGCGGCGCTCTCGGTGAAGGAGATCGCGCAGGAATCGGCGCGGCTCGTGCGCGCCGCGCGCGACGGGCAGCTCAGCATGGACGACTACGCCGGCGGCACCTTCAGCGTCTCGACGCTCGGCATGTTCGGCGTCGACTCGTTCACGCCGATCCTGAACCCGCCCCAATCGGGAATTCTGGGCGTGAATCGCATTCGCGACGACGTCGGCTGGGAGGGCGAGCGCCCGGTGAAGCGCAAGACGATGACGCTCTCGCTCACCTGGGATCACCGCGTGCTCGATGGCGAGCCGGCGGCGCGCTTCCTCGCGAGCGTGCGCGATCTGCTCGAGGCCCCGGTCCGCCTGCTGGTCTGAGCGCGCGCGGCGAGGTGCGTTCAGGAGGCCGGCGACGCGGACGCGGCGCCCGAATCGCACGCCAGCACGCCGCCCCGGGCGCCGCTCGCGACGGCGAGGCCTGCGGAGAGGCCCACGCGCCAGCCGAGATTCCTCCGCCGTGCCTGCGCGGGCGAGAGTGTCCGGCCGTCGGGATGGAAGACACGCAGCGCCCCGGCGGGCGTCGCCAGGTAGATCGGCACGCCGAGCCGCTGCGCCAGCGCGGTGTCGCGCGCGGAGAAGAAGCTGCGCCCCGCACCGGGCGCGCCGTGGGTGTGCCAGACGGCGGCGAGGTGGAAGCCCGCGGGCGCGCGCAGCCGCACCGAAAGCTCGTCGTGCCCGGAGCTGCCCGCGGCGACCGAGTAGACGAAGGCGCTGCCATCCCGCGCCGCGAACAGGCCGCCGAGGTGCTCGCGGTCCTCGCGCACGGAGCGCGCGTGCACGCGCGCGACCGCCGCCGCGAGCGCGTCCTCGAGGCTGGCGAACGAGCCGGGCGCGAGTTGCGCGTCCGCGGGCGACAGCGCCGCCCACACCGGCGCCGCGAGCGCGAACCACGAGACCAAGCAACACGCGAGCCGCGAATCGTTCCGGGTGAGCGGTTCCATGCCGGGCTGCTCCTCACGGGCGCGTAGTTGTCGCTGCACAGAACGCGGCGAACGGCGAGCGAGGCAGCTCCGAACTCGAACGAAAAGCTCCAGAAAATCTCCCCGTGCGAACCGCACGCGAACCGCGGTGCCTAAGGTCGACGTAGGCGCCGAGAGAGGACTCGATTGCGTGCGACAGACGGCATGACGGGCGCGCGACGACACGATCTCGCGCGCGAGCTGACGATCGGCGACTGGCGGGTTCGCCCGCTGCTCGGCTTGATCGAACGCGGCAGCCGTTCGGTGCGCCTTCAGCCACGCGTGATGGAGCTGCTGCTGCGCCTCGCCCGGAGCCCCGGCGAGGTGGTGACCCGCGACGAGCTGTTCAGCGACGTGTGGGCGGGCGTGGTGGTGAGCGACGACGTGCTGACGCGGTGCGTCTCGAACCTGCGCGCAGCGCTCGGCGACGCGCGGCATGGGCGCCATCACGTCGTGACGGTGGCGAAGCGCGGCTACGTGCTGAAGGCGCCGGTCGCGTGGCTCGTGCGCGCGGGCGAGCGCGAGAGCGCGCGGCGCGAGGAGTCGATCGCGGTGCTGCCGTTCGGCGATCTCAGCGCCGAGCCCGGCTTCGGCTGGTTCGCGGCGGGCCTGACCGACGCGCTGATGGACTCGCTCGCGCGCATCCCCGGCTTGCGCGTCGCTGCGCGCACCTCCGCGCTCGCGGTGCAGGACGCGCGCGGCGACGTGCGCGCGATCGGCGCGCGGCTCGGCGTGCGCCACGTGCTCGAGGGCAGCGTGAGCCGCGAGGGCGAGCAGGTGCGCGTGGCGATCCGGCTCGCGAGCGCCCACGACGGCTTCCAGCTCTGGGCCGAGACGGTGACCGCAGAGGCGCGCGACGTGCACGGCCTGCAGCGCGCGCTCGCGAGCGGCGTCGCCGGGCGGCTCGCGCTGCGCATCGGCGAGCGCACGCTCTCCGGCTCCGCGCCCGCGGGCGTGCGCCTCGAAGCCTGGGCGCACTACGTCCGCGCGCGCGAGCTGTATCAGGCCGAGCGGCCGAGCTTCCGCTACGAGGGCGTCGCGGAGCTCGAGCGCGCGATCGCGCTCGACCCGCGCTTCGCCGCCGCCCACGGCCTGCACGCCTACGTGCACGCGCTGCGCGCGGCGCACGAGGAGCCGTACCCGCGCGTCGCCGAGCGCGTGCGCGCCTCGCTGCAGCGCGCGCTCGCGCTCGATCCGCTCCAGCCCGAGGCGCTGATGGCGAAGGCGATCGACGTGCGCTGGCGCAGCTGGGATTGGCTCGAGGTGCGGCAGCTGTTCGAGCAGGCGCTGCACGTCGCGCCCGGCGATCCGCACGTGCTCGCGCACTTCGCCGCGCGCTACTTCCGCGATCTCGGCGAGCTCGGCGTGGCCGAGCGCCTGTTACGGCGCGCGAGCGAGATCGATCCGCTGAACCCGATGCCGCGCGCGCAGCTCTCGTCGGTGCTGCGCTTCAGCGGCGACGCGCGCGGCGCGCGCGACGAGGCCGAGCGCGCGCTCGCACTCAGCCCGAGCCACAGCTGGGCGCTGCAGGCTGCGCTGCTCGCGCAGATCGAGGCGAGCGACTTCGCGGGCGCAGATGCGACGCTGCGCCAGGTGGCCGCGGCCGCGGGCATCGACCACCGCATGACGCTCGAGGCGCGCGGCCGGCTCGAGGCGCGCAGCGGCCACGCGGCGAGCGCCCGCAAGACGCTCGCGCGGCTGCGCTCGTTCGCGCGCGAGAACGCCATCTACACCGACGCCGCGGCCTGGGTTTGCTTCGAGCTGGGCGAGATCGACGAAGGCGCCGAGTGGCTCGAGCGCGGCATCGCCGCTGGCGTCGCGGCGTGCGCGACGGCGCGCGCCTGTGCGCTGCCAATCGACGCGCGCACGCAGCTGCTGCGCGCGCCGCGCTTCCAGGCCGCGCTCGCGCGCATGCGCCTCGATGACGTCTCGCTCGCGGCGCTGGCGGCCGAGGGCGCGCTCGACCCACCGGCCGCGCTGCGCAGCTGGGCGGCGCACGGAACGCTCGACTAGCCCGAGTAGGGCGCGGGGGCTCGGGGACGTTCCGCAACTAACGCAACCAAAGCGGCGAGCGCGTCGGCTCCGTGGGCGTATGAGAGGCGTCCGCGTCGACGGGAAGCGGTCGAAGGCGTCCCTCGATGCGCTGAGAATTGGTTGACTTAGTTGCGGAACGTCCCCGCTCCCGACGACGCCGCGCTCGCGGCCGAGGGCGACGCCCGGCTCGCTCGACTAGCGCGCGTAGGGCGCCGGCAGCTTCGAGTACTTCGTGTGCATCGCGAGAATCAGGTGCCGCTCCGTGCCGTTCTCGCGATGCACGTTCCCGATCGCGTACTCCGGCGACGTCATCATGTCGAGGAACGCCGCCGGCTTCGGGTACCAGACGAGCGCGGCGTAATCCCAGTCGCCCTCCGCGAGCGCGCCGAACGCGACCGCGTCCGCGCTGCCAGCCCAGACGATCGTGCCGCCGCGCGCTTTGAAGAGCGGCGCGGTGTGCTGGCTGTATCGCAGATAGGCGTCCCAGCCGGAGCCATCGCCATCCAGCGAGCGCGCGCGGAACTTCATCAGGTTGAGCATCACGACCGGCGCCTCGGGATCGAGGCCGCGAATTGCGTCGACGTGCAGCGGCTCGCGCAGGCTCACTCTCGTTCTCCTTCAAAGCGATCGGCCTGGCGCTGCGAAGCGCTCGGCGAGCAGCGGCAGGTGCTCGCGACCCCAGAACAGCTCGCCGTCCCACACGAAGGTGGGGACGCCGAACACGCCGCGCGCGTGCGCCTCGCTCATCGTCGCGGCGAGCTGCTTCGGGCCTTCGCCCGCTGCGAACGCGGCGAAGCCATCGGCCTCGATGCCCGCCTCGCGCAGCTTGGCCTCGAGCACGTCGCGGCGTTCGGCGTCGAGCTCGCGGCGCCAGAACGGCGCGAAGGTCGCGTCGAGAAACGCCTCGACGCGGGTTGGCGCCCGCTCGCGCGCGTAGAGCAGGGCGATCGCGGCGAGCTCCGTGTTCCAGATCTTCTGCGTCCCGCGGATCACGAGGCCCGCGCGATTCGCCTGGCGCCGCACGTCCATATACGCGTACCGCACCTTTCGCCACTGCGAATCCGTGCGCTGGCTCTCGACGACGCGGCCCGTCCCGGGATCGAGCCGCGCCGAGCCGAGGTAGCTCGGGATGTCGAGCACGTAGGGCAGCCAGTCGATCGCGACGCCGTGCCCCGCGCACAGCGCGCGTGCGGGCGCGATCGCGAGGTAGGCGTACGGTGACTTCAGGTCGACGTACGCGGTGAGCGAGCGCATCGCGCGAGCGTAGGACGGCGCGCGCTGCCCGCGCCGCGTGCACGCGCTGCCGCGAACTCCGCCAGTTTGGGCGCAAGGGCGCGCGGTCCGCGCCGGCGGTCGGGCACCGTTCTTGCGGTGGAGGAGCGCCGAGGAGCTGGCCGGCCGACTCGATGCTGCGTTCCCCGATCGAGCGCTACCTGAGCGCGCTGCACGAGCGCTATCTCGCGCTGGAAGACGGCGCGGTGGCGACGTACATCCCGGAGCTGGGGAAAGCGGATCCGCGTTCGTTCGGGATTTGCGTCGCGACCATCGACGGGCACGTCTACGAAGTGGGCGACGCGCGCTTGCCGTTCACGCTCCAGTCGATCTCGAAGCCGTTCGTGTATGGCCTCGCGCTGGAAGATCGCGGCAAGGCCGCCGTGCTGGAGCGCATCGGCGTCGAGCCCACCGGCGAGGCGTTCAACGAGATCAGCCTCGAGGCGCAGAGCGGCCGGCCGCGCAATCCGCTGATCAACGCGGGAGCGATCACCGCCACGTCGCTCGTCGCCGGCCGCTCGCCCGCGGATCGCTGGGCGCGCATCCTCGCGCTGTTCGAGCTGTATGCCGGCCGCGGCCTCGCGCTCGACGAGGCCGTGTTCGCCTCGGAGCGCGAGACCGGCCACCGCAACCGCGCGATCGGCCACATGCTGCGCAACTTCGGGATCCTGGAGGAGCCGCCCGACGCGCCGCTCGAGCTGTACTTCCGGCAGTGCTCGATCGCGGTCACGTGCCGCGACCTCGCGCTGATGGCGGCGACGCTCGCGAGCGGCGGCGTCAACCCGCTGACGCGCCAGCGCGCGCTCGGCGCGGAGAACGTCGACGAGGTGCTGAGCGTGATGACCAGCTGCGGCATGTACGACTACGCGGGCGAGTGGCTGTTTCGCGTCGGCTTCCCCGCCAAGAGCGGCGTCTCCGGCGGCATCCTCGCGGTGTTGCCCGGCCAGCTCGGCATCGGCGTGTTCTCGCCGCCGCTCGATGCGCGCGGCAACAGCGTGCGCGGCGTGGCGGTGTGCAGCGCGCTCTCGCACGAGCTCGAGCTGCACTCGCTGCGCGCCGCGCGCACCGCGCTCTCGACGCTGCGCGCGCGCTTCGACCTGCGGCGCGCGAGCTCGAAACGCGTGCGCACGGCCGCCGAGCGCGACGCGCTCGCGAGCGCCGCGCAGCGAGCCGCCGTCTACCAGCTGCAGGGCGACCTCTCGTTCGCCGGCACGGAGCGCGTCGTGCGCAAGCTCCAGGCGGAGAGCGGCGCGCTGCGCTGCTTCGTGTTCGACTTCGAGTGCGTGCACGAGATCAGCGACGCGGCGGCGCGGATCCTGTGCGAGCTGCTCGCCGGCGCGGCGCGCGCGCAGCTCGCGTTCTCCTGCGTCGGGCTCGCGCGCCACGCGCGCCTCGCGCGCAGCCTCGGCGAGGCCGTCGCGTCCGGCGCGCTGCCGCACTTCGCGCAGCACGCCGACCTCGACGCCGCGCTCGAGTGGTGCGAGCAACGGCTGTTAGGGGAGGGCGCGTCCGCGCCGCAGACGGAGCTCGCGCTCGAACAGCACGAGGCGCTCGCTGGGCTCGAGCCCGAGGATCTGCGTGCGGTGGTCGCGCTGGCCGAACGGCGCGAGCTCGCGCCGCGCCAGATCGTGGTGCGTGAGGGCGACGCCGCCGAAGAGGTGTTCCTGCTCGCGGCCGGCCGGCTCAGCGTGCTCGCTTCGAGCGCGGACGGACAGCTCCACCGGCTCGCGACGCTCTCGCCCGGCATGAGCTTCGGCGAGAGCGCGCTCGTGCAGCGCGGCACGCGCACCGCGCTGGTGCGCGCCGACGAGCCCTCGGTGTGTTGGGCGCTGCGTCGCGACGCGCTCGAAGGCGCGAGCCGGGAGCGGCCGCGCCTCATGACCGCGCTGCTCGGCAGCCTGCTGCGCTCCGCGATCGCCGTCTCCGCGCGCCTCACGCGCGAGCTCGCCGCCGCGCGCTCGGTGCAAGGCTTCCCGCCGGAATGAATCCGAGCCGCGCGCCGAGCTAGCGTCGGCGTCATGGCTGCCTACGTCATCTTCATGAACGACATCACCGACCCCGCCGGCTACGCCGCATACCTCGACGCCGCCCGGCCCACACTGGCCGCGCACCCCGGCAAGCTCCGGGTGTTCGCCGACGAGACCCAAGTGCTCGAGGGCACGCCCGACCACAAGCGCTGCATCGTGATCGAGTTCCCCGATCGCGCGAGTGCGGAGGCCTGGTACCGAAGCGCGGCCTATCAGAAGGCGATCCCGCTGCGGCAGGCCGCGAGCCGCGGCTGGGGCTTCGTGGTCGACTCGTTGCCGGGCTGAGCGCATGGCGCTGCTCAACGACGAACATCGCCGCTGGATCGGGCACGAGGACCCGCCCGTCACCGTCGAGGTGAGCCGCCGAGACATCGTGAAGTACGCCATCGCCACCGAGCAGCGCCTGCCGAAGTACCTGCGCGGCGACGAAGCGCCACCGATGTTCGTGTTCAACCTGTTCGGCGCGCTGAGCCCGCTCGAAGGGCTGCGCCCCGACGGCCTGCCGCGCGGCCAACGCGACGGGCCCGCGCTGCCGCTGAAACGCGTGATGGCAGGCGGCACCGAGCTGATCCAGCACCGCGCCATCCGCCCCGGCGACCGATTGACCGCGAGCTCGCGCCTAACAGATCTGTACGAGAAGAGCGGCGCCCAAGGCCCGCTGATCTTCAGCGTGCGCACGATGCGCGTCGTCGACGCGAGCGGCGCACCCGTGCTCGAAGAGATCCAGACCGCGATCGCGAGGTGATGCATTGCCCCTGCGCATCGAATCGCTCCGCGTTGGCGACGCGCTGCCCACGCGCGAACACACGCCCACGAGCGTCAGCCTGTTCCTCTACAACGCCGCGGTCTGGAACCCGCACCGCATCCATTACGACGAGCCGTACACGACGCAGACCGAGAAGCACCCCGGCATCGTGATCGACGGCCCCCTGCAAGGCGACTGGCTCGCGCAGTGCGTGCTCAACTGGCTCGGCGACGACGGCGAGCTGCTGCGCTTCGCGTACAGCAACCGGCGCGCGACGTATCTCGGGGAGACGCTGACGAGTGGCGGGCGAGTGACGGACGTGGACGCGAAGGAGCGCGTCGTGCGTGTGGAGCTGTTCGTGAAGAACGCGGCGGGCGAGGTGATGTCGCCGGGGAGTGCGAGCGTGCGGTTCAGGGAGTGAGAGCGCTTCGTGGCGCACGCAAGCTCGGCGCGCGCGTTCATCGCATCGGCCGTCGCGGCGGTTGTGGGCGGAGGTGCGACCGACGCGGATGCGCATTCCGGTAAGCTCGGCGCGTCTTCGCGGGCGCGTAGCTCAGCTGGCTAGAGCACTGGCCTTACAAGCCGGGGGTCGCAGGTTCGAGCCCTGCCGCGCCTACCAGAGCGGAAGCGCGCGGAAGAGCAGTTCGCCCCCTGCCTCCCATTTCCGGGCTGATGACGCTTTAAGCGCAAGATGACGGGAGGCGCGAGCGCCTCACCGCTTTCGCTCGCTAGCGCGCCAGCGGTTTCCCTTGCATTGCTTGTCGGGCTTCTTGGACACCGGCGAGCCCGTCGCGAGCCGGCCGCGGTCGAAGTCGATCCGCCCGTCGCGATCGTTGTCGATGCCATCCATGCACTGCGGGGCTTCGGTTTGGCCGCTCGGGGTCCTGCATCCAGGGTCGCGCCAATCGGCGTACCCGTCGCCGTCATTGTCGCTTCCGTCGTCGCAGGCGACGCCGGCTTCCTGCTCCGAGGCGTCGGCCGCTGCCCGGCAGCCGGCATCGGCGATGTCGACTACCGCGTCCCCGTCATTGTCGAAGCCGTCCTGGCATTGGCCGATCTCGCTGCCCGCGTCGTTTTGCTGGCAAGCGTTGTCTGCCATGTCGACAACGCCGTCGCCGTCGTTGTCGATCCCGTCTTCGCATTGGACTCCGACACGCTCCGACGGGTCGCTCGCAGACGAACAGCCCGCGTCGCGCCCGAAGTCGGCCTGACCGTCACCGTCGTTGTCCACACCGTCGTCGCACACGAGCGCGGAGTCCTGCTCGGATGGATCGCTGCTCGATGCGCAGCCCGGATCTCCCCGGTCGATCAGCCCGTCGCGGTCGCCGTCCACGCCGTCGTCGCAGACGCGCACGGAACTCGCATCGACGAGTCGATAGACGGCACCCGCCTTTGCCGCTCCTCCCGTCGGCGACGTGTAGTACAGCCTGCAATCACCACCCGATACGAGCTGGTTGAGTGGCATGGCCTCGGTGAGGGCGTACACCGTGGTGTAGTTCCCGGCGTTGTCGACTCGATAGACAGCCGAGCTCGAGCCTTCGAAGGTCATTCCGTAGAGGCCGCCGTCACACGCCGGTGCGAGTGGGCTCCGGAAGCCATACGCAGGGAACGAGTGCAGGACGCGGAACGCTCCGGCGTTGTCCAGACGAAAGACGACGCCCGCATTCGCTGCGCCACCCCCTCCCGCGATTCCGTAGAGGGCGCCGTCGCTCCCAACGGTGAGCACTGGAGACGGCTGCTGTCCGTCGCTGCCATCGAACTGGTGCAGGGTGGCGACGTTGCCAGCGCTGTCGATCCGGAAGATAGCGCCGCTGCCGGTTGAGTCCGTTCCGTAGATGGCGCCGTCGCTGCCTCTTGTTAGGACGTTCGACGGGCAACAGCTAACCAGCAAGGACGTAAACACGCCTGCGCTCTCGATCCTGAAGAGGGTGGCGGTGGAGGAGAATCCCATCTCGCTGTGGCCGCATATCAGCGTGCGAACGCCGTAGACCCGCCC
>DATBRS010000115.1:0-5575 GCA_036560185.1 Myxococcota bacterium | reverse complement strand
TTGTTGGGGAGAAGCACGCGCGGGACGTCGACTTCGTTACGCGTCGAAGCGGACGCCCTGCAGCTTGCGGGTCGCGAGCACGGAATGGATGGCGCGAATGCGGCCGTCGGCGTCGACCTCGCAGCGCATCAGCACGCGCGGTGCCTGGCGCGGGCCCGCATTCGCGAACGTGATCGCGAGCGCAGGCAGGCCGTTCATGACGCACGCGGCGATGCGCGCGCCGCGGCCGCGGCGCTCGGCCACGCGCAGGTGGAAGCGCAGCACGCCGACGCGGCCCGCGCGCACGCCGCGCAGCGCGTTGAACTCGCCGCCGGCGTCGGTGACCGTGTGCACGTCCTCCCGCAACAGCGCCTCGAGCCCCAGCGCGTCGCGCGCGAACAGGCGCTGCACCAACCCCTCGAGAGCGGCGCGCGTCCGCGCAGTGAGCGCGGCGTCGGGCCGGCAGCGAGCGCCGTCGTAGCCCGCGAGCGCGCGGCGCGCGCGATGGTGCAGCACGCGCACGCTTGCCTCGCTGGCGCCGAGCGCGTCCGCGGCCTCGCGGGCGGAGTAGCCGCACACGTCGCACAGCACGAGCGCTGCGCGCTGGCGCGGCGTCAGCGCCTCGAGCGCGAGCAGGAATGCGAAGGTCACGCTCTCGAGCCGCTCGTAGCGAGCGTCCGGCGCGCGCTCGCGCGGTTCGGGCAGCTCGAGCACCGCATCGCTCGCCCCGGTCGGAAGTGGGGAGGGCAGCCAGCTCGCGCTCTCGCCGCGCCGCCGCCTGCGCCGCAACAGGTCGAGCGCGAGGTTCGTGGCGACGCGCGTGAGCCACGGCGACCAGGGTTCGTCGGTGCGCGGGGGCGGCGCCGCGAGCGCGCGCGCGAAGGTCTCCTGCACGATCTCGTCCGCATCGGCTGCGCAGCCCGTCATCCGATACGCGAGCCCGAACAGCGCGCGCTCGTGGGCACGGAACGCCGCCTCGAGGCCGGCGGGCGGCGCGCTCGCGATCGCTGCGGTCATGCGAGGTCCACGCGCGGGCATGCCCGAACGTTACGCGGCCGTGCCGCTACCGTGCGCCCCGTTCGAGGAGGCCCACGATGAGAATCCGACCCGCAGCGATTTTGCGCTGGACGTCGTTGCCGCTCGCGGCCGCGTTCGCACTCGCGTGCACCCAGGAGACGCAGAACGAGCTCGGTCGCGCGGTGCAGAACTGGACCGGCACCGATGGCGTGCTCGAGATCTACGCCGGCGACAAGCTCGTGAGGCGCTTTCTGCACATCGACAAGCTCTCGACCGCGATGGGCACCGGGGATCGCGAGCCGCGCGCGTACCGCTACGGCTACGGCGTGTTCGACGCGAACCTGAACGGCGCCGTCGATCCGGGCGAGAAGAAGGTCTACTTCGAGTTCAGCGACTACGCGGCGGCGTACGTGTTCTACGAAGACCCGAATGACTGAAGCGGCGTTCGCGCCGGAAGATCGCGAGCCCGAAGCGCCGCGCGAGCCGCTCGGCAGGTTGTTCCTGCGCTTCCTGCGCTTCGGCGCGCTCGCCTGGGGCGGGCCGATCGCGCAGATCGGGATGATTCGCCGCGAGCTCGTCGAGGAGGAGCGCTGGATCTCGTCGGCGCGCTTCAATCGCGTGCTCGCCGTTTATCAGGCGCTGCCGGGCCCCGAGGCGCACGAGCTGTGCGTCTACTTCGGCTCGCGCGCGCGCGGGCGCATCGGCGGGCTGCTCGCGGGGCTCGGCTTCATGCTGCCCGGCTTCGTGCTGATGTTCGCGCTCTCCGTCGCCTACGTGCGCTTCGACCTGCGCGCGAGCGCGCTCGCCGCCGCGTTCGCGGGTTGTCAGCCCGCGGTCGTGGCGCTGATCGTGCGCGCGGTGCACCGCATCGGCAGCCACGCGCTGCACGACCGCTGGCTGCTCGCGATCGCGCTCGGCGCAGCGGCGGCGACGGCGCTCGGTGTGAGCTTCGCGCTGGTGCTGCCGGCCGCGGGCCTCGCCTACGCCGCGCTGCGGGGCGGCAGCGTCGCCGCGGCGCACGGCGTCGCGTTCCTCCCGCTCGTCGCAGCGAGCGCGACCCCGGCGGCGAGCACGCTCGCGCCGAGCGTGCTCGCGCTGTTCATCACCGGCTTGCGCAGCGGGCTGCTCACCTTCGGCGGCGCCTACACCGTGATTCCGTTCCTGCGCGCCGACGCCGTGGGCGCGCACGGCTGGATGAGCGGCGCGCAGTTCCTCGACGGCCTCGCGCTCTCCGGCATCCTGCCCGCGCCGCTCGTGATCTTCGCGACCTTCGTCGGCTACCTCGGGGCGGGTGCCGCCGGCGCCCTCGCGCTCACCGCCGGCGTGTTCTTGCCCGCGTTCGGCTTCACGCTGATCGGGCACCGCTGGGTGGAGCGCTTGGTCGAGCAGCGCCGCACCCACGCGCTGCTCGACGGCGTGACCGCGGGCGTGGTCGGCCTGATCGCGGTGACGGCGCTCCAGCTCGCGCGCGACACGCTCACGAGCGCGCCGACCCTCGCGATCTTCGCGGCGGCGCTGCTCGCGGCGTTCCGCGCGAGAGCGAAGACCGCGGTCGTGTGGATCGTCGCGGCGGCGGCGCTGGCGGGCTCGCTCCTGCTGCGCTGATTCGCGCGCCGCGCCCGCAGCGTGCGACGGATGCGTGAAGCCACCGTGTTTCCCGAAGGGACTCGCTGATAGAGTGCGCCCGCTCTCGGGAGGGCGACATGGCATTCCGGCTGATTCCGCGCGACGAGAAGTTCTTCGACGACTTCGTCGAGATGGCCGACGAGATCAAGAAGGGCGCGGAGCTGCTCGTCGAGATGCTCGCGCCGGATCATCCGCTCTGGGAGAAGGCTGCGGCGATCAAGGTCGTCGAGCACCGCTGCGACGAGATCTCCCACGACGTGCTGCAGCGCCTGCATCGCACCTTCGTGACGCCGATCGACCGCGAGGACATCCACGCCCTGCTGCGCTCGCTCGACGACGTGATCGACGACATCGACGCCTCCGCCGACATGCTGCGGCTGTATCGCATCGAGCGCGTGCGGCCCGCGGCGCGCGAGCTCTCGCGCCACATCGTCGAGGCGTGCCACGAGATGCACCGCGGCGTCGTGGCGCTCGGCAAGCGCTCGGGCGTGAGCGAGGCGGTGCGCGAGATCTCGAACATCGAGAACAAGGCCGACGGCGCCTACACGACGGGAGTCGGCACGCTCTTCGAAGAGGAGAAGGATCCCATCCAGGTGATCAAGTGGAAGGAGATCCTCGACATGCTCGAAGGCGCGACCGACCGCTGCAAGGACGTCGCGAAGGTGCTCGAGGCCGTGTTCGTGAAGCACTCGTAGATGCAGCCGCTCCGACCGATCTCTCGCGACACGGAACCGCCGACGTCGCCGATCCTCGCGGCGGTGTCGTTCCAGCAAGCCGACCGAGCGAGCGCCGCTCGCTCAGTCGGCGCGCAGCGAGCCGCAGGCGAGCGGAGCCCAAACTGACGTGGACGCCCAGCTCCTGATCGTCGGCGGCCTCGTGTTGCTCGCGCTGTCGTTCGACTACATCAACGGCTTCCACGACGCGGCGAACTCGATCGCGACGGTCGTCTCGACGCGCGTGCTCTCGCCCGGTCAAGCCGTGGTCTGGGCGTCGTTCTGGAACTTCGCCGCCTTGGCCGTGTTCGGCACCGCGGTCGCGAAGACGATGGGCTCGGGGCTCGTGCAGCTCGAGATCGTCAGCTTCGCGGTGATCGGCGCGGGCCTAACAGGCGCGATCGTATGGGACCTGATCACTTGGTATTGGGGGCTGCCGACGAGCTCGTCGCACGCGCTGATGGGCGGCTACGCCGGCGCCGCGGTCGCGAAGGCGGGCTTCGGGGGACTGATCGCGTCGGGCTGGGTGAAGCCGCTCTCCTTCATCGTGATCGCCCCGACCGTGGGCCTCGTGGTCGGCCTGCTCACGATGACGGCGCTCTACTGGATCTTTCGCAACACCACGCCCGCGCGCGTCGACCGCTGGTTCCGCCGCCTGCAGCTCGTCTCGGCGGCTGCGTTCTCGCTGAACCACGGCGGCAACGACGCGCAGAAGACGATGGGGATCATCGCCGGCCTGCTGTTCGCCGGCGGCTACATCAGCGAGTTCAAGATCCCGCTCTGGGTCGAGTTCGCGGCGTACAGCGCGATCGGCCTCGGCACCCTGATGGGTGGCTGGCGAATCATCCACACGATGGGAACCAAGATCACGAAGCTGCAGCCCGTGAGCGGGTTCGCCGCCGAGACCGGCGGCACGGCCGCGATCTTCCTCGCGACCAGCCTCGGCGTCCCGATCAGCACCACGCACACGATCACGGGCGCGATCGTCGGCGTCGGCGCAACGCGGCGGCTCTCGGCGGTGCGCTGGGGCGTCGCCACGCGCATCGTGTGGGCGTGGCTGATGACGATTCCCGCGGCGGCGGCGATCGCGGCGCTCACCTATTGGGGCGTTGCAGCGCTCGGCGCGAAATGAGTCGGGCGCGTCGATGGCAGCGCCCGACGCGTGGCGCTAGGGTGCGCCGCCTTTTGCGAACGATGCCGCTCCGAACCGGAACCTCCGAGAGCGTTCCCCCTCGGTGGTCGTCGCAGTGAGACGCAGGCGAACGGAGATCGGACCAGAATGGCGCGCGACGATCTGATCCAGGCGACCGGCGTGGTCGAGAAGATTCTCGGCGGCGGCCGCTATCAGATCGGTCTCGACGGCGGCCAGTCGGTGACGGCGCAGCTCTCCGGCCGCATGCGCCGCTTCCGCATCCGTGTGATTCCGGGCGACCGCGTGCAGATCGGCCTCTCGCCCTACGACCCGTCGCACGGCTTCATCACCTTCCGCCTGCGCGACGGCGAGGGTCCGCAGACCGTCACCGAGTAGCCGCCGCCGTGGACGGCGCGCGGTGAGCCGAGGGCGAGCGCAGCTCGCGAAGGCCTGGCGCATCGCCGGCATGCGCGTGCGCGCGGCGAACGGGCGCGCACGGCTGGCCGGCCTGCACTGGCTGCATCCCGGGCTGCGCGTGGACGCGAGCGCGTCGCCGGGCTTCGGCGTCGCGCGCATCAGTCTCACGCCCGGCGCGAAGCTCACGATTGGCGCGAACGCGGCGACCGAGTACCGACCGGGTCTGCTCAACCTGGTCGTGTTCGACGGCGCCGAGATCGAGATCGCGGCGAACGCCTGGCTGCGCACCGAGGTCGCGCCGGTGAATCTCGTCGCGTTTCCCGGCGCGCGCATCGTGATCGGCCCCGAGGTGATGCTGAACGGCTGCAGCGTGAGCGCGCAGCGCGAGGTGGTGTTCGCGCGCCGCTCGACGATGGGCCCAGGCTCGCGCATCTACGACTTCTCGCATGACCTCGACGACGCGCGCCCGGGCTTCAGCGCGCCCGTCGCGATCGGCGAGTGCAGCTGGATCGCCTCGGACGTGACGGTGCTGCCGGGCGTCACGATCGGCGCGCATTGCGTGATCGGTGCGCGCTCGCTCGTGACGCGCGACGTTCCACCGCACACGCTCGCGTTCGGTGCGCCTGCCGCGGCACGCGGCGCGATCGGCGACCGCTCGCGCGCGCTCTAGCGGAAGCAAAGGGGTCAGACC
>DATBRS010000114.1:0-9354 GCA_036560185.1 Myxococcota bacterium | reverse complement strand
CAATGCGCTCGCGCTGCCGCTGAATCCGGCCGCCGGCAGCGCCCTCGTGGACCCCGCCGGCGGCATGGCAGACCTCGCCGCCGGCGAGCTGCGCGTCCTGCACGCGGCGAGCTTCCAAGACGACCCGACGCGCGCGCTGCGGGCCGCGCGCTTCGCTTCGCGCCTCGGCCTTCAGCTCGCGCGCGAGTCGCGCGCCGCGCTGCGCAGCGCGCTGCGCGCGGGCGCGTTCGGGGCGGTCTCGGGCGAGCGTTTCGCGGCCGAGCTCGAGAAGCTGTTCGCCGAGGCGCAGGCCGGCGGCGATCCGGCGCGCGCGCTCGCGCTGCTGCACGAGTGGCACGTGCTGCCCGCGCTCGAGCCGGGCCTCACGCTGCCGCGGACGGCGCTCGCGCCGCTGCGCCGGCTGCTTCCGAGAGCGCCCGTACGGAGCCGGGCTTCCGGAGCGCACTCTGCGGACGGCGTCGCGCCCGCGCCGGCGCGCACTTGGGTGATCGGCTTGATGGTGTGGTTCGCGGCGCTGCCGGCGGCGCTCGCGCGGCGCACGCTCGCGCGGCTCGCGATTCGCGGCGCGCTGGCGGCGCGCATCGCCTCCTTCCCCCGCACGCGCGACACGGCGCTGGCAGCGCTCGCACGCGCGCGCGGGCGGGGCGCGGCCGACGCCACGCTGCGCGCGCTGCCCCTCGAAGAGCTCGCCGCGCTGCGCGCCTGGGCCCCGCCTGCTCTACAGCGGCGCATCGACCGGCATGTCGCTGAAGATCGCGACCTCGCACTCCCGGTGAGCGGGGACGATCTGCTCGCGATCGGACTGCACGGCCCCGAAGTGGGGCATGCGCTTTCGCGTATCCGCGTGGCGCTGCTCGATCGCGCGATCGCGACGCGCGAGGAGGCGCTCGGCCTCGCGCGCGAGCTGGCGGCGGGCGCTCGGCGCGCGCGCGCGGGGCCGGCCCGAAGGGCCGCGCGGCAGCGACGGAAACCCTGACGTGGGAGCCGCGATCGGGTAGGGTGCCGCTCACCCCCCGATCCTCTTGCCCTCCTCCGGAGCTGTCATGGTCGAAACGGGTTTGCCCGCCGCGGTGGGGTCCGCGTCCAGCGCGACGTGTGCAATCAAGCTGTCCCTGTTCGAAGGGCCGCTCGATCTGCTGCTGCACTTGATCCGCGAGAACGAGATGGACATCACCGAGCTCTCGGTGGCGGAGATCGCGGACCAGTACGTCGCGTACCTCGACGTGATGCAGGAGCTGCAGCTCGACGTCGCGGCGGAGTATCTGGTGATGGCGGCGACATTGGCGTGGATCAAGTCGCGCATGCTGCTGCCGCCGAGCGAGGACGGCGACGAGGACGAAGGCCCGGATCCACGCGCCGAGCTGGTGGCGCGCCTGCTCGAGTACGAGCGCTTCAAGGAGGCCGCCGAGCAGCTCGGCGAGTACACGCGCGAGGGCCGCGACGTGTTCCGCGCGCACGTGACCGAGCCGGCGCCGCAGCCGGAGGCCGAGCGCGAGATCGAGGTATCGCTGGTCGCACTGCTCGATGCGTTCCGCAGAGTGCTCGCGCGCGTGCCCGTCGGGTCCGGCCTGCACGAGATCGAGGCGGATTCGGTCACGGTCTACGAGTGCATGCGGTCGATCATGGAGCGAATCCCGGGGAGCGCGGAGTCGCTCGAGTTCGAGCAGCTGTTCGCCGGCTCCGCGAGCGAGCCGCCGTCGCGCGCCCTCGTGGTCGCCACCTTCCTCGCGCTGCTCGAGCTGGTGCGCGTCGCCGCGCTGCGCGTTTATCAGGGCGTGCGCGACTCCGACGGCGCGCCCGAGGGTGCGATTCGGCTGCGTCGCTCGGAAGAGGGCGCCGAGGAATGGCGGCGGCGGATCGCCGAGGATCCCCGCGCGGTGGAGGGTTTCTGATGGAACGTTCGCAGCTGAAGCAGATCGTGGAGGCGTTGATCGTCGCGGCGGGCGAGCCCGTCTCGGCCGCGCGCCTCGCGGAGATCGTGCCGGGGCTCGAGGCCGGCGACGTGCCCGGGCTCGTGGCGGAGCTGCGCGGCGAGTACGAGACGCAGGGCCGCGCGCTCGAGATCTGGGAGGTGGCGGGCGGCTATCAGCTGCGCACCCACGCGAGCGTCGCGCCGTACCTGCGCCTGCTTCACCGCGAGCGCGCCGTGCGGCTCACGCGCGCCGCGCTCGAGACGCTCGCGGTGATCGCGTATCGCCAGCCGGCGACGCGCGCCGAGGTCGAGCACGTGCGCGGCGTCGACGCCGGCCCGGTGCTGAAGAGCCTCGTCGACCGCAAGCTCGTGCGCATCGCCGGTCACCGCGAGGTGCCTGGACGGCCGCTTGTGTACGCGACCACGAAGCGCTTCCTCGAGCTGTTCGGGCTGCCGAAGCTCGACGATCTGCCGACGCTGCGCGAGGTCGAGGAGCTGTTGCCTCCGCCCGAGAGCGCCGCCGCGATCACGCCGCTCGACGCGGAGACCGCGGAGGCGATCGCGGACGCGCCTCCGCCGGGCGAGCTGCACTGAAGCCGCCGCGCCGCGGCAAGCCGCGCCCGCGCGCAGAGAGCGCGCGCGGAGGCCCGCGGACGCGAGACGAGGCGCCGCGACCGGCGCGTGCGCGCACGCGCGGCGGAGCGATCGGCCGCGCCGGCGCGGAGCCTCGGCCGGCCGAAGCGCCGCGCCCCGCGCGCGCCGAGCGGCTGCAGAAGCTGATCGCCAACGCCGGCCTCGCTTCGCGCCGCGCGGCCGAGGAGTGGATCCTGGCAGGACGCGTGACGCTGAATGGCCGCCCCGCGGAGCTCGGCGAGCGGGCCGACCTCGTGGCCGACGACGTGCGCGTCGACGGCAAACGCCTCGTCGCCGAGGCGCGCGACTACTGGCTCCTCAACAAGCCCGCCGGCGTGATCACCACGCTCGGCGACCCGCACTCCGGCGATCGCCGCACGGTGCACGACCTGATGCCCGCGGAAGCGCGTGGCGCGCGGCTGTTTCCCGTCGGCCGGCTCGACGTGGGATCCGAGGGCCTCGTGCTCATGACCAACGACGGCGAGCTCGCGCACGCGCTGCTGCACCCCTCGCGCGAAGTCGACAAGGAGTATCGCGTGCGCGTGCGCGGGAAGATCGAGGCGCGCACGCTCGAGCGCCTGCGCGGCGGCATCGAGCTCGACGACGGGCCGATGCGCCCGGCGCACGTCTCGGCCGCGCAGTACGACGCCGCGCGCGACGAGAGCGAGCTCGTGCTGATTCTGCGCGAGGGGCGCAAGCGCGAGATTCGCCGCGCGATGGATGCGCTCGGGCACCGCGTCGTGCGGCTCGTGCGCGAGCGCATGGGGCCGCTGCTGCTGGCGCGGCTCCCGTCCGGCGCCGCGCGCAGGCTCGGGCCGCGCGAGGTGAGTGAGCTGATCGCCTTCGCGGCGGCTCGCGCGCAGGCAACTGGCCGCGGAACTCGGAGCCCCGCCGAAGCAAACCCGCCGGCTCGCGAGAAATCTCACAAACCAATCGGAAGTCATTGATTCTACTGATGTTTCTCCAGTAGACTGAGCGCGTTGCAACCGGGAATGCGGCGAATGCGGAACTCCGGTCATGCGCTAGCGGGGATGTTCGCGCTGCTCGCGATGACGAGCGGCGCGCGCGCCGAATCCATCTCGGGCGTGTGCCCCGACGGCAGCATCTACATCGTCCAGCACGATTCCCAGATCCCGTGCAAGCACTCGAAGCAAGTCGAGCCGGGCGAGATCCCGCCGGTGCGGCCGGACTACCTGCCGAAGCCGCATACCTGGGAAATCTGGGCCGAGCAGAACGACCCTAACAACCCGTACAACGTCGTCGATCAAGCCCGCCAGGTCCGCGCGCTATCGGCGAGCGGAGCTGCCGGAGCGCGAGGTGCCGCGCCCGGCGGTCAGGCGGGCGGTGCAGCACCGAGCGGGGCCGAGAGCGCCGGCGCGGCGCCCGCGCCGCTGCGGCGCGAGGTCGGCCCGCTCGATCTCGGCCTCGGCGAGCAGGACCTCGCCGACCTGTACGCGATCGTCGAGCTCTCGCAGCAGCGAGCGCCCGCGCGCTTCGAGCGCGAGACCGCTGGCGGCGATGGCATCTCGCGCGTGGCGTTCGCGCGCTCGCGCGCGTTCGAGGAGCGCATCCTCTCGGCGCAAGAGGCGCGCGGCGGCGCCGCGGGCGAGCAGGTGCTGATCTTCAGCGCGCGCTCGAACCGCCCCCAGGACTTCTGGCCGAACTTCACCTTCGTGCAGGAACACATGACGTTCCAGCCCGACGCGTCGAACGACCGCCAGCTCGGCGTGCTGCAGGGGCACCTCGGGCAGCTGGACGAGGGCGAAGTGGTGCTCGGCTACATCGTGCTCCCGACCACGATGAGCCTCGACGGGCGCGACATCCAAATTTATTGGGACGATCGGCACACGACCGCGCGCTTCTGAGCGGAGCGCCCCGGGCGCCGCGCGCTAGCGCGGGAACGTCACGTAGAGCTGGGTGTAGAAGATGCGCCCGTCGGGCGCGCGCGCGATGCCGACGCCGGTCGTGTTGAACGGGCGGGCGAGCAGGTTGGCGCGATGGTCGGGGCTGTTCTGCCAGCCGGTGAGCACGGAATTGTTGGGGTCGGCCTGGCTGGTTTGAGCGACGTTCTCGCCGGCCAGCGTGTAGCCGCTGATGCCGGCGCGATCGATGCGGTCCTGCCAGAGCAGGCCGTCGGGATTCTGGTGCGCGAAGAACGCGCGGCGCACCATGTCCTCGCTGTGCGCGCGCGCCACCGCGTCGAGGTCGTCGCGCCGCTCGAGCGTCAGCAGATGCTGGCTCGCGCGGAACGCGTTCACGTCGCGGTGCAGCTGCTGCTCGAGGCGCGCGAGCTGCGGGTCCTCGGCGTAGGCCCAGCGCGCGCCCAGCGGGCCCACGAACGCGAGCCAGAGCCAGAACCCGAGCAGCATCCAGAACGCGTGGCGCGGAGTGCGCGGCATCACCACTCCGTCTGGGAGAGATCGTCGCCGTCGTCGATCGCCTCGGTCACGACCTCGCGCTTCGCGAGCTTGCCGGCCTGATAGATCGAGCGCGTGTCGATGCGTCCGTCGCCGTCGCGATCCTCGTCGCGGCGCGCGATGCGTTCGTCGGCGTCGTAGGCCGTGACGAGATCGAAGCGTCCGTCGCCGTCGCGGTCCTCGCGCTCCTTGGCGAGCTTCCCGCCGCGATACAGCGACTCGCGGTTGCGGTAGCCGTCGCCGTCGAGATCGAGCTCCTGCCTGCTCAGCTGGCCCGCGCGGTCGTAGTAGGACCAGACGTCCGGCACGCCGTCGTAGTTGGTGTCGCGGCGCTGGCGCGCCATCGCGCCGTCCGTGTACTCGACCCACGTATCGACGCGGCCATCGAGGTTCGAGTCCTCTTCCATGCGCGTCTCGCTGCCCGTCGCCGGGTCGAGCCAGCTCGTGCGGTCGGGGCGGGCGTCCGCGTTCTCGTCGAGCTCCTCGCGCGCTGGCCGGCCGCTCGCGTCGCGATAGATCCACTGATCCGGCGCGCCGTCGCCGTCGCGATCGGCCACGCGATCGGCGACCGGGGCCGTCGGTGCCGGCGCCGAACGCTGGGGCGGCAGACGCGGGGCGAGCGGCGCGGGCGCGCTCGAGACGGGCGCAGGCGCGTCCGCACTGGCGCCGCGCAGCGCGGCCAGCTCAGCCGCGATGCTCGCCGACGGCGCGAGGGAGGTGTGACTCGCCACGCGCCCAGGCTGCGCCGCGGGCGCCGGCTGCGCGGGCTCCGCTTGCCCGCGTCCGTGGGCCTCGCGCTGCACGATCTCGCGCCGCATCTGCTCGATCACGTCCTCCTCGCTGGCGGGCTGCTCCGCGCTCCCGCTTCGCGACGAGCTCTGCTGCTGGCCATTGCGCATGCGGTTGACCGCCGCCGCGCCCGCGGCGACCGGCGCGCCGACGACGGCTGCGGGCGCGCCCACCACCGACTTCGCGACCTGCTTCGGCGTCAGCGGCTTCTCGTAGTCCTTCTCGTCGTAGACCACCGCGCCGCCGATCGAGGAGTAGCCGTTCGGACAGTCAGGTTGGCTACCGAGCGGGACCTGCTCGCCGGGCATGATGACCGTGGCGCAGGCGCCGCGTTCGATGACCGGCGTCTCGTGGTAGTCCGCGTAGGGGTTGCCCGTGACGCAGCCGAGCCCGAGCCCCATCACCAGCAGCCACGCGCGCTTGTGCAGCATGAGAACCCCCGCATTGGGGCGGGCGCCGAGCGCACACCCCCAGCGCGTGCGCTGCAAGAAGCGTGCGCCAAGGCGTCCGCGGGGCGGCGCGTGCTGCGGCGCCGCGCACATGCGCCTCTGCGTTGCGCGCGCATTGCGCGGCGCAGCTCTGCGGCAACTGAGTCGCGCGCTTCCGCTCCTGCGGAACGCGCGTTCTCACGCGCTCCTCTACCGTGCCGCGCGATGTGCGGACGCTTCACGCTCACGCGCTCCGCGGCGGAGGTCGCGGAGCACTTCGCTCTGACGTCCGCCCCCACGATCGCGCCGCGCTTCAACGCCGCCCCGACGCAGCGCGTGCTGGCGATCCGCGCGGCAGCCAACGGCGCGCGGCGCGAGGCTGCGCTGCTGCACTGGGGCCTCGTGCCTTTCTGGGCCAAGCACGCGCGCGATGCGGCCAAGCACATCAACGCGCGCATGGAGACGCTGACGGAGCGCCCCGCGTTCCGCGAAGCCGCGGAGCGCCGGCGCTGCCTCGTGCCCGCCGACGGCTTCTACGAATGGCGTGGCGGCCCCGGCGAGCGCCAACCGTTCCACATCGCGTTGCCACAGGGCGAGCTGTTCGCGTTCGCCGGCCTCTTCGAGCACTGGCGGCAGCCGGATGGCAGAACCCTCGACTCCCTCGCGATCGTGACCACCGCCGCCGTCCCTAACATCCGCCCGCTGCACGCGCGCATGCCGCTCGTGATCGACCCCAGCGGCTACGACGCTTGGCTTGCGCCCGGGGTCCGTGACGTCGCCGCCGTGCTCGCCACGCTCCCCATCAGCCGCGGCGCCGCACTGAAGCCGCGCCGCGTCTCGAGCCGAGTGAACGACGTCCGCAACGACGACGCACGCTGCCTCGACGAAGCCGAGCAAGGCACGCTGTTCTGATGAGGCGAGCTCCCGCCGGCGCACGGCTCCCAACGCGGCCGACGCGGTTACCCTCCGCCAGATGCACCCCTTCGCCGAGCGCCTGTCTGCGCGCGATCGCCTGTTCCTCGATCTCGAGGCCGCGAACGCTCCGCAGCACGTCGCGATGCTGTGCTGGCTCGAGGCGAAGCCGCTGCGCGATGCCGCCGGTGCGCTCGATCTCGCGCGCATCCGCGCGCGCATCGGCTCGCGCCTCCCGCTCGTGCCGCGCACGCGGCAGCGGCTCGCGCACATCCCGATCGACCAGCACCCGGTTTGGGTGGACGACGAGCACTTCGACCTCGCGCTGCACGTGCTGCACACGGCGTTGCCGAAGCCGGGCGACGCGCACGCGCTGAAGCAGCTCGTCGCGCGACTGCTCGCTGAGCCGCTCGATCGCGGCCGCCCGCTCTGGGAGGTCTGGCTGATCGACGGCCTCTCGCGCGGACGCTGCGCGCTGCTCGCGAAGGTGCATCACTGCATGGCCGACGGGGTCGCGGGCTTCGCGTGGTTTGCCGAGCTGCTCGCGGGCGACGCCGATGAGCCGATCGCCGCGCAGGCGCCTTGGACGCCGCGCCCGGCGCCGGATCGCGACGAGCTGTTACGCCGCGAGGTGGGTCGCCGCGCGGAGCAGTGGCTCGACGCCCTGCACAAGCTGCCGGGCCTGCTCGAGCGGCGCGAGGAGATCGAGGATTTCGCTGCGCGCATGTCGCGCCGCGCCTCGGCGCTCGGCGAGACGCTCTCGGCCGCACTCGCACCGGCGCCCGAGGTGCCGTTCAACGGCCCGCTCGGTCCGCTGCGTGCCTTCGAGTGGCGCTCGCTGTCGATGGAGCGCGTGAGTGCGCTGCGCAAAGCGCTCGGCGGGACGCTCAACGAGCTCGCGCTCGCCTGCGTGGCGGGGGCACTGCGCGAGCTGATGATCCGCGAGGGCGCCGAGATCGAAGACGTCGTGCTGCGCGCCAGCGTGCCGGTGAACCGCCGCGGCGACGGGGACGCGCACAGCGGCGGCAACCGCATCTCGCTGTGCGTCGTCGAGCTGCCGGTGGGCGAGGCGGACGCGCGCGCGCGACACGCGCGCGTGTGCCAGTCGAGCGCGCGCGCGAAATCGTCCGAGCAGGTGCGCGGGCTCGAGCTGCTCGCCGATCTCGCCGACTGGACGACCAGCGCACTGATGGGCGCCGCCGCCCGCGCGGCGTTGCAGAGTCGGCCCTTCAACCTGGTCGTCACGAACATCCCCGGCCCAACGCGGCCCCTGCAGGTGCTCGGCGCGAAGCTGCAGGCGCTCGCGCCTGCGCTGAACCTCGCGGAGGGCCTCGGGCTCGGCGTCGCACTCGCGAGCTACGCGGGCCAGCTCACGTTCGGCTGCATCGCCGATCCGCACCGCGTGCCCGATCTCGCCGCGTTCGCGGACGGGCTCGTGGCGAGCTTCGAGGAGCTCGAGAAGGCGGCGCCGGCCGCGGCTACTCCGGAATCCTGAACGCGTCGCGCGCCACGCCGACGCGCGAGGCCGCGAGCATCAGGTCGCCGTCCGCCTCGCTGGCGTCCCCGAGCGGCGCGCTGCGCGCGTAGCCGCGCAGCTGAGTCTTGGCCATGTGCACCGCGATCTCGGGTTTCGCCGCCATGCGCTGCGCGAACGCGTCCACCTCGGCGTCGAGCGCCGCGGGCGCGACGCTGCGGTGGATCACGTTCCAGCGCTCGGCCTCGGCGCCGCCGAAGCGGTCGCAGGCGAGGATGATCTCGCGGGCGCGCGCGGCGCCCACTTCGTAGATCAGCTTCGGCGTCGCGCCCCAGAGCAGCGGGATGCCGAGGTCGACCTCGGGCACGTGGAAGACCGTGTCGCTCGCGGCGATGCGGAAGTCGCAGCAGAGCGCGAGCGCGAGGCCGCCGCCCACGGCATGGCCGTGGATGCGCGCGATCGTGAGCACCTCGCAGTCGGCGATCGCGGCGCACGCGCGCCGGCCGATCTGCGCCGCCCAGCGCCGCTCGCGCTCGCTGGCGTCCGAAGAGCGGCGCGTGCGGGCGGAGGCAGGCGGAGCTTTGCGATCCGCGCCGGCGCAGAACGAGAGCCCGCGGCCGCCGAGCACGACCACGCGCGCGCTCCAGTCGGTCTGCAGGCGCCCGTAGCAATCCGCCAGCTCGTCGAGTGCGGTCGTGTCGAGCGCGTTGCGCCGCGCCGGGCGATTCAGCCAGACGCGCAGGATCCCGCCGGGCTCGTGCGCGAGCTCGAGGGTCTCGTACTTCGGGA
>DATBRS010000113.1:0-2701 GCA_036560185.1 Myxococcota bacterium | reverse complement strand
GCGTCGACCTCCGCGCGCGTGTCGCGCGCCCTGCGCCGAGCGACCGCCGCGCTGAGCGCGGGCAGCCTCGCCTCGCGCGCGAGACGCCCGCGCAGACTGCGCAGCGTGCTGCCCGCGCGCGGCGTGGGCACCGGCAGTGCGCGCGGGAGCGGAATCTCCGCCGCGCGATCGGCGTGCCGGAGCGCCTGATCGAACAGCGCTGCCTTGCTCTCGACGTACAGGTAGAGCGTGCCCTTCGCGACGCCGAGCTCCTCGGCGACGTCGGCCATCTGCGTGCGCCGATAGCCGAGCCGCAGGAACACGGTGGTCGCCGCGCGCAGCAGCGCGTCGAAGCGATCCGGAGGCACCGCGCGCGCCATCAGCTTCGGCCCTCGGCGCTGCGCACACGGCCGCCCTCGCCGCGCTTGCGCGCGAGCAAGAGCACGGGCTCACGCGTCTCGTCGCGATCCCCGTGCAGCTCGGGCGCAAAGCCCGCCCGGGTCGCGGACGCGAGCAGCTCGGCGAGCGCGGGGAAGCGATAAATCTCGCTGGGGAACGACGCGACCGCGGGATTCGCCGCGGTGCGCGCCACGATCGCGAAGCGCCCACCGGGGCGCATGACACGCGCGACCTCGCGCAACGCGGCGTCGAGATCGCTCCAGAAGTACAGGACGTGCACGCACAGCACGGCGTCGAACGTCGCGTCTCCGTACGGAAGCTGATCGACGCTCGAGCGCACGACCGCGACTCGACCGGCGCGCACGAGCCCGCGATTGCGGGCCTCGGCGATCTCGCACATCAGCTCCGACGGATCCGCCCCGCTGACGTGGCCGCGCGTCGCGCGCTCGGCGAGGGCCGCGAGACTCCGGCCGTGGCCGCAGCCGAGATCGAGAACGCGATCGCCCGGAGCGATCTCGAGCGCGTCGATTGCCGCCACGTTCTCGCGCCACGTCTCGCGCGCCATGATCCAAGCCACGAGGCGCCCGAGCGGGCCGCGCGCGTCGCGCGCCTGCTCTGCGATGAAGCGCGGCCTACGCATCGCCGCGCGCCCTCCTCGCGGCGAGGCGGACGCCCGCGACATAGCTCAACGCGAAGCCGGCGTTCGCCGCGGCGAAGCCGAGGGTCAGCTCGTTCACGCCGGCGATGCAGCTGCGCGGGATCACCACGAGGTACCCGATGGCGAGCGTCGGCAGCAAATGCACCAGCAGCGGCACGTACGGCGCCGAGCGGCGCGCGAGGCTTTCACCATTTCCGGTCATGGCGCGAGCCCCTGCACCGCGGCAATCACTGCTTCGGGCCGCCGCCAGGTCTGGGTCTGACAGAAGATCCGCAGCGCGCAGCCGCGCAGCTCGAGCTGGTCGCCCCGCACGCGGAGATCACCGGTGTACGTGCGGCCATCGTCGGGGTTGTAGAGCTCGCCACCGCCCCACGCGCCGGGCGCGAGCTCGCGCAGGCCGCGCACGATCTCGATGCCCAGCAGCGGGGTGTTCCGCGCCGCCGGATCCGGACGTTGCCCGTCCACGCGCGGGCGCCCATCCGCGTCCCGCTCCTGCCAGAGCCACACGATGCGGCCGCACATCGTCTCCGGGGCGCCAGCGCACGGCCGGAACTCCACGATCGAGCCGAAGCCCTGCGTCGCCCAGCGGCCAGCGAGCGCGGAACGCTCGGCCTGGGCCGCGGTCGCTACGCCGACCGTGAGCGAGAGCGCGGCCAGCGTGCGGCCAGCGCTCGACCGGAAGCCGCGGAGTGTTCGCGCCGTCATGGCGGGCGATCTTAAATGACTGATCTGGTCAGTCAAGAGGATCGTGGAGTTCGAGACGCGGAGGCCACGACGATCTTCAGCGGGGGAGCCGAGCCCGACGAGCCTTCACCTTCCCGTCCCCGTTCCATAGAGCGCCGCGCGCAGGTCGAGCGCGAGCCGCGTGCCGTCGAGCAGAACGTGCCGCGCGTTGAAGCCCCGCGCGGCCACGCGGATGCCGATGCTGCGCGAGTCGACGTCGGACGGCGTCGCGAAGCCGAACAGGCCGTCCGCGCTGGTCGTGCCGCGCGCGATCGTGCGCGGCGCTGCGCCTTCCCGGTGCGCCTCGACCACGACCTCCGCCCCGCCGAGCGACGGGCGCTCGCCGCTCGTGTCGGCGTCGTTGTCGGCGACGATCACGCGGCCGGTGCGCCCGTCGGGCGCGCGCTCCGCGGTCACGGCGAGGTCGCGTAGCCAGATCATCGGCTCCGCGACCACGGCGGCGAGGCCGGCGTCGAGCACGTGCCCGGTCGGGTTCGCGCGCAGGCTCACATCCTGCGGCGCCATGCCGTGGTCGGCGGTCACCACGAACAGCGTCTCGTCGAACAGCCGCAGCTGGTCGAGCACCGCGAGCACGCGGCCGATGCGGCGGTCGCTCTCGTCGAGCGCGTCGCGCAGGCCCTCCGCGTGCGGGCCGTAGTCGTGGCCGGCGCCGTCGGTGAGCACGAGCTCGTGGTACGTGAAGTCGGGCGGCGGCAGATCGCCCCGGGTGAACAGCTCGATCACCTGGGCGACGCCGCGCGTGTCGACCAGCGCCTCGTCCGCGACCGCCTTGAATTCGCGCGCCCAGCGCGGGTTCTGGTCCACCGAGAGCTCGGCTGTCAGCTGCTTCACGCGCCCGCGCTCGCACAGGTTCCGGCCTTCGAGCACCGCGTGCTTCGCGCCGCGTCCGAAGGGCGCGTAGATCGCGGCGGTCATGCAGCG
>DATBRS010000112.1:0-29980 GCA_036560185.1 Myxococcota bacterium | reverse complement strand
GGCCACCACCAGCGCGGCGCCGAGCGAGAGCGCGCTCGCGAGCACGACGCGCGCATGGGCCCAGAACTCGGGCCGCGCGGTGGCGCCGTTCAGCGCGGGCAGTAACAACACGACCGTGAGATATGCGCCGAGCGGCAGCAGCGCGGCGCGCCAGCGCGGGCCGCGCTGCGCGAAGCAGCGCTCCACCCCAGCGTGCAGCAGCCAGAGCGAGCCGAGGTAGAGCGCGACGCCCTCGAGCCGGTGCGCCTGGGCGCGCGGGAGCCACGCGGGCAGCGCGGCGGCCGGCAGCGCGAGATCGAGCGCGATGCGCGCGGCGTTCACGAGCAGCGTGGCGGCGAACGCGATCACCGCGGAGGCGAGCAGCCAGGCGGTGCGCGCGCGCGGGAAGCGCGCGCCGAAGCCGAGCACGAGCGTCGCGAACGCGGCGAGCGCGTAGTTGAGGCCCGCGCACGCGGGCGCGATCAGGTAGGCGCGCTCGCGGCTCAGGTAGCCCGCGCCGGGCTCCGCCTCGAAACGCACGCCCGTGAGGCCCTCGACGAGCGCGGCGGTCGGCGCGAGCACGAAGCGCAGCTGCTCCGCGCTCGCGCGCGCGTAGAACGCCTTCAGCGCGAACGCCGCGAGCGCCGCCGCCGCGAAGACGGGCGCGCACGCCCGAAGCGAACGCAGCGCCTCGGGCGTGCACGCGCGTGCGACGGCGGCGCGCGCAGCGCCGCGCAGCGGGCCCGATGCCCGCAGCGCGAACGCCGCCCCCCGCGCGCCGCCGTCTATCACGCCGCGCTCGCGACGCTGCGCGCGCGTACGAGCCGGCGCGCAGCGAATGCGAGGCCGAGCAGTGCGACGAGCCAGCCGAGCTCGGGCTCCGCACCGACGCCGACGCTCCCGCCCACCGCGGAGTCGGCGACGCCGTCCGGCATCGGCAGCGGCTGCTTCACGTCGAGCGCGGGCTCGCGCGTGTTGCGCACCTGCTTCGCGACCGCGACGAACGAGGTGTACTGCGTGAGCAGGCTGTAGCGGAGGCCGAGCCCGAGGATCTCGCCGCGCGCGTCGTCACCGGGCTCCGCGAGGCCGTAGCTCGACAGCGACGCGATGCGCGAGCGCGCCCACAGGTACGGCAGCGCGCGGTTCTCGGGCCGAGGCGCCGCCTGCGCGACGTCGAAGCGCTGCTCGAACGCGCCGCGCCCGGTCACGCCGCTCACCACGAGCGTGCCGCGCGGCTCGCCGCGCCACTTTCCGACGACCACCACCGGGCGCTGCGCGAGCACGTCGGCGAGCGCGCGCGGCTCGAGCGCGTAGGCGTCGAAGCCCTCGGCGCGCACGCGCACGTCGGTCAGCACCGGCGCCGACACGTAGGCGCCGAAGCGCTCCGCAACCTCCGCCGCCGCCGCGTCGTCCGTCACGACGAAAGGCTCGCCCTGCCCGGCGCGCGCGAGGCCCTCGATCAGGTGCCGGTTCACGCTGCTCCCGATCCCGAACGCGAACACGTTGGCGTCGTTCAGGTGGCTCGCGACGAAGCCGAGCGCCTCGTCGTCGGCCGCGACGTAGCCGTCCGTGATCACGAGGAACGAACGCGAGAGGCCCGGCTCCGGCGAGAGCGCGAGCGCGCGCTCGAGCGCGGGCAGGAGCTCCGTCCCGCCGCCGCCGTTCTCGGCGTCGATCGCCCACAGCGCGGACGCCACGTTCTGCGGCGTCGCCGGCAGCGACACGGGCGAGAGCAGCCGCGAGCCGCCGGAGAAGAGCAGCACGTTGAACTTGTCGATCGGGCGCAGCGTCGCGGCAAGATTGCGAATCAGTCGCTTCGCGGTGTCGAGCGGGAAGCCCATCATGCTGCCCGAGACGTCGACGATGAAGACGAGCTCGCGCGGCGGCATCGCCTGCGGCGTGACGCGCGCGGGCGGCAGCGCGAGCAGCAGGAAGAACTTCTCGTCGCCGGCCGAGAACAGCGAGAGGCCGGACTGGATCGCGTCGCCGGTCAGCCGGTAGCCGAGCACGAAGTCGCGATTCGCGGCGCGCTCCGCCGCCTTGTCGTCGAGGGCGAAGCGGTAGAGGTCCGCTCCGCTGAACTCGCCTCTCAGCGCATGCGTGGCGCTCGCGACCTCGCGGATCGGCAGCCCCGCCGAGAGCGAGCCGCGAAGCGTGAGGCGCGCGGGCGGCGGCTCGCCCGCGTGGAGGTACGGCGACGCGACGAACTCGTTCGCCGGGTTCGCGCTCGCGGCGGCGCTCGCGTAGCGCGGGCCCACCACGGCGGGGAACACGAACTCGTACTTGCCCTCGGTCGGGACGAGCAGCTCGGTGTAGCGGAGCGTCACCTCGATGCGATCGCCCGGCAGCACGTTCGCGACGCTCATCGTGAACACGTTCGGCCGCTGCTGCTCGAGCAGCGTCGCGGTCTGGCCCGCGCGCTTCGCCGTCTCGAAGGCCTGCTGGGCCTGCTTGCGTTCCTGGATCTGCGCCTCGATCACGTGATCGCGCAGCCGCATGCTGAGCCCGTTCACCGCCGCGCGCGGCGAGGCCGGGAACACGTAGCGCGCGTTGATCGGCCGCGTGCCGTCGTTCTCGTAGACCTGCGTCACGCTGACCGCGGCGATCACGCCCGAGATCGCGACGTCGACGTGCGTCGAGGCGAGCGGGAAGCGATCCACGGCGGGATCCCCGCCCTGCACGAAGAAGTACGGCGCGAGCGTCTTCTGCTCTTCGAGCGCCTCCTCCGCGATCGTGACGTCGCAAGGCGCCAGCGCTCCCACCAGCGTGAGCACGACGAACGAGCTGCAGCGGCCAAGGCCGAACATCGATTCTCCCTAATGCCTGGGCGTGCGCCGGAGTGGCGGATCCCGATTGGCGCTGCAGGGACGCCGAAGCGCGCACCGCGGTTCCGGAGCAACGCAGCGGCAACTCCGCCGCCGGATCGGTGCGCCGCGCGGGCGCGCCGCCTGAGAACTCCGCGCCAGCACGCGGCGTCGAATCCGCTCAGATCGGAGGCGCGAGCGATGGACCGCCGCGCGCGTTAGGCGGGGCTCAGAGCCCGTACTTGCGGAGCTTGGTCCACAACGTCCGCTCGCCGATCCCGAGCAAGCGAGCGGCCTCGACCTTGTTGTCGTGCGTGGCCGCGAGCGCGCGCAGGATCGCCCTGCGCTCGGCCTCGTCGACGGCCGGCTCGAGCTCGAAGCTCGCGGGCGCGGGCACCTCGGCACGCGCGCCGCGCGGCAGCAGCTCGCTCGCGAGCGCGGCATCGAGCTCGCCGCCGGCGGCGAGCACCGCGGCGCGCTCCATCGCGTTGCGCAGCTCGCGCACGTTGCCGGGCCAGCGGTAGCTGCGGAGCGCAGCCTCGGCGTCGGCTCCGAGCGCGAGCGCGCCCTTGCCCAGCTCGCGGCCGAACTCGGCGAGGAACGCCGCGGCGAGCGCGGGCACGTCGCCCGCGCGCTCGCGCAGCGGCGGCAGCTCGATGCGCAGCACGTTCAGCCGGTAGTAGAGATCCTCGCGAAAGGCGCCGCGCGCGATCGCGTCTTCGAGCCTGCGGTTCGTCGAGGAGACGATGCGCACGTCGAGGCGAATGCGGCGGTTGCTGCCGACGGGCTCGATCACGCTCTCTTCGAGCGCGCGCAGCAGCTTGGCCTGCAGGCGCAGATCCATGTCGCCGATCTCGTCGAGGAAGAGCGTTCCGCCGTCGGCCGTGGCGAACTTGCCCTCGCGGTCTGCGCTCGCGCCAGTGAAGGCGCCGCGCACGTGGCCGAACAGCTCGCTCTCGAGCAGCTCGCCCGGGATCGCGGCGCAGTTGACCGGCACGAACAGCTGGCCGGCGCGCGGGCTGCGGCGGTGGAGCGCGCGCGCCACGAGCTCCTTGCCGGTGCCGGTCTCGCCCGTGATCAGCACGGCGCCGCGCGCGGCCGCGAAGCTCTCGATCTGCGCGAACACGCGCTGCATCGGCGCCGACGCCCCGATCAGATCTTCGAAGCGCGGCGCGCGCTCGGCCTGCTCGCGCAGGAAGCGGTGCTCGCTGCGCGTGCGCGAATGCGCGAGCGAGCGCTGGATCAGCAGCTCGAGCGCGTCGACGTCGAACGGCTTGGCCAGGAAATCGACCGCGCCGAGCTTCATCGCCTCGACCGCAGATTCCACGGTTCCGTAGGCGGTGAGCACGATGACCGGCACCTCCGCGTCGAGCGCCCGCAGCCGGCGCATGAAGCCGATGCCGTCGAGCCCGGGCATGCGCAGATCGGTGAGCACGAGCGCGACGGATTCCTCGGCGAGTGCGGCCAGCGCGTTCTCGGCACCGTCGAACACGAGCGCGGAGAGCCCCAGCCGGTCGACGAGGATCTGCAGCACGCGGCGCGTGCGACGATCGTCGTCCACGATCGCGACGCGCTTCACGACGCCGCCTTCGCGAGCGGCAGCTCGACGCGCACGCGCGTGCCGCGCCCTGGCTCGGATGCGATCGCGATGCGGCCGCGGTGCTCGTGCACGACGCGCTTCACGAACGTGAGGCCGAGGCCCACGCCCCCGGAGCGCCCCGTCACGAAGGGTTGGAACACCCGCTCCCGCAGCGCTTCGGGGATGCCCGGCCCGTCGTCGCGAACCTCGAAGCCGGCGAAGCCGTCCTGCGCGGGCAGCAGCGCGAGCTCGACCACGCCGCCCGCGCTGAGCGCTTGCACCGCGTTGACGAGCAGGTTCACGGCGACCTGATAAATCAGCTCCGGCTCGCGCGCGACCAAGGCCTCATCCGCGGGCGGCTCGGGGCGCACGATGCGCACGCCTTTGGCCCGTGCGGTGTGGCTCGCGAAGTCGGCTGCGCGGACGAGCAGCGGCGCGAGCGTCCCGGCCTCGCGCCGCAGCGCGCGCTCGGGCTTCAGCGTGAGCAGGTCGTCGACCACGCCGCCGAGCCTGCCGACTTCGTCGCGCACCATCTCGGTGAGCTCGCGCAGCTCGGGCCCGGCGTCGGCAGGGAGCGCGCGGTCGAGGATTTGCGCGGAGCTCTTCAGCACGCCGAGGGAGGTGCGGATCTCGTGGGCGACGCCCGCCGCGAGCTCCCCCACGAACGCGAACTTCTCCGCCTCGACGAGCTCGCGCTGCGCGCGCTCGAGCTCTCCCGACATGCGGTTGAATGCGCCCGCGAGCGCGCCGAGCTCGTCGTCGCTGCGCACCGGCACGCTGAGCGCTGCGCCGCCCTCACGCCGTGCGAACCCGCGAATCGCATCGGTCAGCTCGGTGAGTGGGCGCACCACGCGCCGCGCCGCGAGCGCGGCGGTCGTGAGCGCCAGGGCGAGCGCGACTCCGAGCGTGAGCCCCATGCGGCGCCGCAAGCGGGCCACCGGCGCGAGCGCGTCTTCGCGCCGCTCGATCACGAGGGCGCGCATGCCCCCCGCCCCGCTCTCGAGCCGCGCGCGGCCGACGATCATCCCGCTGGCTTGCAGCACGACCCAATCCGGCCCGTCGAGTCGAGCGCTCTGCGCGTCGCGCGCGCTGCGGCGAAGCGGCGAGTCTCCCGGGAGGCTCGCGCCGAGCGGAAGGCCCTCCGGCGTCGTGAACAAGACGGTCGCCGCGACGCCTTGCGCCACGAGGCCGCGCTCGACCGCGCGCGCCACGCCCGCGAGCTCCGTCCAGCCGTAGATCGCGAGGAGCGTTCCGAGCGAGCGGCTCGGCTCGTCGGGATCCGGGATCGGGCTCGACATCACGAGCCGCTGCGCGCGCTCGTCTCCTGCTCTCGGCGCCGGCTGCGCCCCGCTGCCCTGCAGCGCCTCCGCCTCGCTCGCGGCGACGATTTCGCCCGCGGCGTCCACCACCAGATAGCGGGGCGCGAACGCGCGCCGCGCGCGCAGCGCGGCGAGCGCCATCGAGACGCGCTTGTCGACGTCGTCCACGCGCAAGTCGCGCATCAGGTCTTGCCGCGCGAACGCCTCGAGCGTCAGCTGCTCGACCCGCAGCATCGCGGCCAGCTGATCCGCGGTGTGGCTCGCCTCGCGCGCGAGCGAGCGGCCCACCTGCTCTTCGAGCGCCGCGCTGGCGTTGCGCGTCGCCAGCGATCCGAGCAGTGCGCCCGGCAGTGCGACCAGCGCGAACGCGAACACGAGCAGCTTGTTACGGAGCGAAAGCCGCGTTACGGATTGCTCCGGCAGGCTCGGCTCCACGCTAGGCGGCTCAGACATGAGCGCACTCACACCGGCGAACTCGGCGCACGCTAGCACCCGCACCGCCTGGGTCGGCGCGCTTCGCGCCCTCGCCTGCGCCCTGCTCGCGTTGGTCGCTCTGCTCGCGGGCCGCGCTGCGTACGCCCAGCCGAGCGCGAGCGAAGCGACAGAGGCGGTAGCGCCGACGGACGAGCAGGCACCCCCGGCGGCCGCTGGGACGGAGGCGACTTCGGGCGAGCCCGCGACCGACGCGCGCGCCGAGGGGGAGCCGGTGTTCGTGCTCGGCCCGCTCGTCTACCGCGCCGCGCGCGGCCTCGCGTTCGGCGACAGCGGGCTCACGCTCGGCGGCTTCTCGACTTTCGAGATCGAGCGGCCCGACCGCGGTGCGACCGAGCTCGCGCTCGACGGGCTCAACTTCATCGCTCTCTACGAGCCGATCGATTCGCTCCGCGCCTTCGCCGAGCTCGAGATCGGCGACCTCGCGAGCTGGCACACGGACGGCGGCGGGGTCGAATCGTCGCCGAGCGCGAACTTCGAGCGGCTCTACGCGGAGTACAGCGCGAGCAACGCGCTGAACTTCCGCGTCGGCAAGTTCCTGACGCCCGTCGGTCAGTGGAATCTCGCGCCCGCCGAACCGTTCGTCTGGACCGCCACCCAGCCGGCGATCCTCGAGCTCGGGCTCGACGAGCATCAGACCGGTCTCGCGGTGTTCGGCTCCTTCTATCCCGCGAAGCGCGTCGTGAACTACTGGGTGTACGGACAAGTGGTCGACGCGTTCGACGTCGAGAGCGACGAGACACCCGCCGAGCGCAGCGTCGGCGCGCGCGTCGAGTCCAGCGACGCTCGCGGCGTCTGGACGCTCGGCGCCTCGCTGCTCGCGTCGGAGCGCGACGGCGCCTGGAGCACGACCGGCGGCGCCGACGCGAAGTGGCGCGGCGAGCGGCTCGAGCTGTCGAGCGAGCTGCTGCTCTCCGGCGGCGACATTCCGGGCCGCGATTTCTGGGGCGTGTTCGTCGAGGCGGCGTACCCCCTCGATCGCCTCTCGCCGAAGCTCGCGAAGCTGTACCTGGTCGGCCGCGCCGAGCACTTCGATCCGGGCGGCGCGCGCGCGACGCAGCTCCTCGACTTCGGCGTCACGTGGCTGCCGCGGGTGTGGCTCAACTTCAAGGCGGGCTACCGCGCAGCGATCCGCGACCAAGGCGACCTGCGCGATGGCCTCAAAGTGTCCCTCTCGGTGCTGTTCTGATGCGCGCTCGCGCCGTGGCGCTCGTCGCGCTGGCGCTGCTCGGAGCTGCGGAGCCGCTGCGCGCCGACGAGCTCGTCGTGATCGTGCACCCGAGCCGCGCTGCCTCGCTGGGCGCCGACGAGATCGCGCAGATCTTCCTGCGGCAGCGGCGGCGCTGGCCCGGCGGCGAGGCCATCGTGCCCGTGAACCACGCGGCGGACAGCGCGCTGCGCGCGGCCTTCGCGCGCGCGGTGCTCGCGCAGAGTCCCCAACAACTCTCGGTGTACTGGAACCGCCAGTACTTCCACGGCGTGCTGCCGCCCGCCACGCTCGCCTCGGACGAGGCGGTGAAGCGCTTCGTCGCCGGCGAGCGGCGCGCGATCGGATACATCCGAGCGCGCGCGCTCGACGCCTCCGTCCGCGCACTGCTGCATATCCCTGTGTCTCCACCGGCCCTCCCGCGCGACTAGCTCTCGGCGAGGGCAGCAAGAAATGCACCGGCGCTGCCGCGCGCTCCGCAGCTCCGCGCGCCCGCGACTCCGCCGATTCCGGCAGTCGCCCGCTGATTTCGGCAGAGCGCATCGAGCCGGCGACGCGTTGGTTGGCTTGCAGCCGTCGATGGCGCGGCACTCGGATTGCACGAGTACCGCCGAGGCGCGCCGCGGGCGTAGCTGCGGCGCGGGTGGTCGACACGAGAAGGAGACACATCGTGATGCGAAGCAGGCTGTCGAGCAGGGCTCTTGGATTCACACTCGGCGCGGCGGTAGCGCTCGTCGCGCTCGCGATCGGCGCAGCGCCGGCCGAGGCAGGCGGGAAGAAGGGGCACAAGCCGGCTCCAGCGGACGACGATCGCGACGGCGCGCGCGGAGCGTGCAGCCGTTCGGCCAACTCGCTGCTCTCGGCCTGCCGTCTCGAGCTGAGCGTCGACGCGTTCGAGACGCGAGCGAAGTGCGTGAACCTGGCGGACGCAGAGGATCGTGCGGAGTGCCTCGGCGAGATCGACGACGCGCGCTCGGAGGGCGCAGAGGAGTGTCGCGACCAACACGAAGCGCGGCGCGACCTGTGCGAGGAGATCGGCGAGGCGCCCTACGAGCCCGACATGGACCCCGCGCTCTTCCAGGATCCGCGCAGTCCCTCGCGAACGAATCCCTGGTTCCCGCTCGCGGTCGGCAACCGCTGGGTGTTCGAGGAGGGGAGCGAGCGCGTCGAGATCGAGGTGCTCGACCAGACCAAGCGCATCGCCGGCGTGGACTGCATCGTCGTCAACGACCGCGTTTCCGAAGACGGGCTCGTGGTCGAAGACACGGACGATTGGTTCGGGCTGCGCACGGACGGTTCCGTCGAGTACTGCGGCGAGCTCTCTCGCGACTACGAAGTGTTCGCGGGCGACGATCCGGAGAATCCGCAGCTCGTCTCGATCGAGGGGACCTTCAAGGCGGACGTCGACGGCGCGAAGTCGGGGACGATCTTCATGGCCACGCCGGTCGTTGGAACGAGCTACCGGCAAGAGTGGTCCGCGACCGAGGCCGAGGACGTCGGCACGGTGCTGAGCACGACCTATCGCTACGGCGTGAACGCCTTCCTCGACCAGGCCGTACCTCGAGCGCTCGCGGAGCTGATGTGCGCGAATGGCGACTGCGTCGTGGTGGCGGATACGTCGACGCTCTCGCCGGATGCGTACGAGCACAAGTACTTCGCGAAGGGCGTCGGGCTGTTCCTGGAAACGAACCCGTCCTCGGGAAACGCCGCGCAGCTGATCGCCTGCAGCCACGACCCTCGCTGCGCTTCGCTTCCGCTGCCCTGACGCGTTCCCGGCGCGCGCCCCCCGCGCATTCCGCCGCGGCGGCGCGTCGCTACTTCACCAGCTCCACGGGAACCGGCATCAGGTTCCAGGTCAGCACCGAGTTCGGCGAAGGATTCGCGTAGATCGTCTCGCGCACCGGCTTCCCGCCTACCCACACGTAACGCCGCACCTCTTTGACGCTGTCGGCCGCGACATACAGCTCGTCCGTGCCGTCGCCGTCGAGGTCGGTCAGCAGCGCGGCGTGCTCGAAGCCCTTCGAGTCGGTGTCGATCGACTCGGTCGACCACGGGGCTCTCGGGTCCGCTCCCGGGCGCGCGAGCCAGAGCCCCGTGTCCTTCGCGGCGATCACCATCTCCCGCTTGCCGTCGCCGTCGAGGTCGCCGGCGGTGAGGAAGCGGCACATCGGATCCGCGAGCGTCGCGACGACGACGCCGGCCGCGGGGTCGGTGCCGGCGTCGTAGCGCTTGATCTCGAGGTTCCCGCCCTCGGCGGCCTCGATCGAGACGTAGAGCTCGTCGCGCCCGTCACCGTCCACGTCGCCGACCAGGATCTCCTTCGCGTGACGCGAGCCGAGGTCGGCGACCACCGTGCGGCCCTCGCCTTTCGCGGGCACGAAGCGCACCACCGCGCCGGGCTGCGGCGTGCCGTCGAGCTTGTTGGGGGCGCTCGGCGTCGCGTAGATCTCGCGCACGCCGTCGCCGTCGAGGTCGCCGAGCTCGATCTCGTGCACGAAGGTGTCGGGCTTGCGGTCGAGCTCGGTCGCCTGCCAGCCGCCGCCCGGCTTCGCGCGCACGACCGCGACCACGCCCTGGTCGTGGGTCGCCACCGCGAGCGCCTGCTGGCCGTCGCCGAACAGGTCGCCGGCCTCGGCGTCCCGCATGCGATCGAAGGCGCCGCCGAACTTCGCCTCCCAGAGCGTCTCGACGGGCGCCAGCCCCGCGTCGCCCTTCTGCCAGCGCTTGATCGCCGCCTTCATGCCGCCGAGCGTGACGAGCGACGGCCCCGCGCCCGGCAGGTCGACCACCATCGCCTTGTGGAAGACGTTGCTCTCCGCGTCCGTCGCGAGGACGGCGCTCCAGCTGCCGGCCTGGCGCGTGAGCACCACCAGCTCCGATTCGGGGACCTGCTTGCCGTCCTCGCCGGTGCGGAACGTCGAGAGCGCGAGCAGCAGGCCGCGCGGCAGATCAGTGGGCGTCGGCGGCGCCATGGGCGCAGCGGCCGGCGAACCGTCGGCGGCGGGCGCGGTCTCGTCGCCGCCGCATGCGGCGAGCGAGACGCACAGGGCGAGCAGCAGGGCAGCGAGCGGACGAACGGACATCGCGGGGCTCCTCGGGTCGTGCGCCGCGGATCGGCCGAGCGCGCGCGGGATGTAGCAGCAAAGACGGGGCGCTCGCGGCCCGCTGCGCGGCCCTGCTGGCCCCCGCGGCGCGCGGGTGTTAACTCGCGCGCGTGACCGAGCTCGCTCCACCGCGCGGCACGCGCGATTTCTACCCCGACGACCTGCGGCTGCGCAGCTGGCTGTTCGAGCGCTTCCGCGGCACCGCGCTCGCCTTCGGCTTCGAGGAGGTGGACGCGCCGATCGTCGAGCACGCCGAGCTCTACCTGCGCAAGGCCGGCGAGGAGATCGTCGAGCAGCTCTATCACTTCCAACTCCACGAACGTCACCTCGCGCTGCGGCCGGAGCTGACGCCGTCGCTCGCGCGCATGGTGATCGCGCGGCAGGGCGCGCTGCGCCTGCCGCTGCGCTGGTTCGCGATCCCGCAGTGCTGGCGCTACGAGCGCATGACGCGCGGCCGCCGCCGCGAGCACTACCAGTGGAACATGGACGTCTGGGGCGAGCCCGACGTGACTGCGGAGGCGGAGCTGATCGCAGCGATCTTCCACGCGCTCGACGCGATGGGGCTAGAGCCCGGCGACGTGAAGATGCGCGTCAACCACCGCGCGCTGCTCGAGGAGAGCCTGCGCCGCGGCGTGCTCGCTGCGCGGCCGGACGCGTTCGCGCCGCTGTGCGTGATCGTGGACAAGCTGCCGAAGATCGGGCGCGACGCGGTGCTCGATCAGCTCGTCGACGCCGCGGGCCCCGTGCGCCTCGGGCGCGGCGAGGCGGAGGCGGCGGTGGCGCTGCTCGAGGCCAAGGGCCTCGACGACGCGGCGCGGCTCGCGGGCGTGGAATCGCCGGCGCTCGCGCAGCTGCGCCGGCTGTTCGAGCTGCTCGCGGCCTACGGCGTCGCGGAGCGCGTCGCCTTCGACGCCTCGGTCGTGCGCGGCCTCGCCTACTACACCGGCGTCGTGTTCGAAGCCTTCGACGCCGCCGGCGAGCTGCGCGCCGTGTGCGGCGGCGGCCGCTACGACCGCCTGCTCGAGACGCTCGGCGGGAGGCCCATGCCCGCGGTCGGCTTCGGCTTCGGCGATGCCGTGATCGCCGAGCTGCTCGCCGAGCGCGGCAAGCTCCCGCAACCGGGGCGAGCGCTCGACGCGGTCGTGTTCCCGCTCGGTGACGAAGAGCGCACGATCGCGATTCGCCTCGCCCGCGAGCTGCGCCGCCAGGGCAAAATGGTCGAGCTCGTGTTCGGGAGCCTCAAACCGAAACGCGTGTTCGCCGATGCGAACAAAGCGGGGGCGCGGCACGTTTATATGATCGGGCCCGAAGAGCGAGCGCGCGGTGTCGTGCGCATCAAGGATCTGACCACTGAAGAGCAGCGGGACGAGCCGCTGCCCGAACCGGCGAGGTAGCCACCGAATAACGATGCACGCTTGGACGATCCGCGACAGCCTCGAGACGTACAACGTTCAGAACTGGGGACGCGGCTTCTTCAGCGTCAACGAGAGCGGGCAGCTGGAAGTGCGGCCGCGCGGCGAGAGCGGCCCGGCGATTGCGCTGCCCGCGCTCGTCGAAGACTTGCGCCAGCGCGGCCTGCGCAGCCCGATGCTGCTGCGCTTCCCGGACATCCTGAACGCGCGCGTGCGGCGGCTCGCCGACGCGTTCACGTCCGCGTCCGCCGCCTACAGCTACAACGGCAAGTTCCGCGGCGTCTACCCGATCAAGGTGAACCAGCAGCGCCGCGTGGTAGAGGAGCTGGTCGCGTTCGGCGCCGAGCACGGCATCGGGCTAGAGGCCGGCAGCAAGCCCGAGCTTCTGATTGCGCTGGCACTGCTCGACACGCCGAACGCGCTGATCATCTGCAACGGCTACAAGGACCGCGCCTACATCGAGACGGCGCTGCTCGCGCAGCGGCTCGGGCGCACGCCGATGATCGTGATCGACCGCTTCCACGAGATCGAGCTGGTGGTGAAGGTCGCGAGCGAGCTCGGCATCCGGCCGCACATCGGCATCCGCGCCAAGCTGCAGTCGAAGGGCGCGGGCAAGTGGATCGACTCGACCGGCGACAAGTCGAAGTTCGGCCTCACCGCCAGCGAGATCGTCGAAGCCGTCGAGCAGCTGCGCGCGAGCGACATGCTCGACTGCCTCGAGCTCCTGCACTTCCACATCGGCTCGCAGATCACCGCGATCCGCGCGCACAAGGACGCGCTGCGCGAGGCGACGCGCATCTTCGTGGGCCTGCACGAGCTCGGCGCGCGGCCGCGCGTGCTCGACGTCGGCGGCGGCCTGGGCGTCGACTACGACGGTTCGCAGACCAACTTCCACAGCTCGAAGAACTACACCGTGCAGGAGTACGCGAACGACGTGGTCGCCTCGATCCAAGAGGCCTGCGACGGCGCGGGCATCCCGCATCCGGACATCGTCACCGAGGCCGGGCGCTGGATGGTCGCGCACCACGCGCTGCTGGTGTTCGACGTGCTCGGCGCCTCCGAGGTGCGGATCGGCCGCAAGCCCGACCCGGTCAAGGAAGACGACCCGAAGGTGCTGAAGGATCTCGCCGAAGTGTGGGCGGGCGTGAACAAGAAGAACGTGATCGAGTCGTACCACGACGCGCTGCAGGTGAAGGAAGACGCCTCGACGCTCTTCAACATCGGCCAGCTCGACCTGCGCGCGCGCGCGCGCGTCGAGCGCCTGTTCTGGGATTGCTGCGAGAAGATCCAGAAGATCGCGGCCGACTTGAAGGAGATGCCCGAAGAGCTCGAGGATCTCGAGAAGGGCCTGGCCGACACCTATTACGGAAACCTGTCGGTGTTCCAGAGCGCGCCCGACCACTGGGCGGTGAAGCAGCTGTTCCCGGTGATGCCGATCCAGCGCCTCAACGAGAAGCCGACGCGGCGCGCGATCATCGCTGACCTCACCTGCGACAGCGACGGCAAGATCGACCAGTTCATCGACCAGCACGACGTGAAGAACGTGCTCGAGCTGCACCCGCTCGACGGCCGCCGCTACTACATCGCGGTCTTCCTGGTCGGCGCTTATCAGGAGATCCTGGGCGACCTGCACAACCTGTTCGGCGACACCGACGCGGTGCACGTCGTGGTGGACGACGAGGGCGGCTACATGGTCGACCACGTCGTCGAAGGCGAGGACGTGAAGGACGTGCTCGCCTACGTCGAGTACGACCAGGCGGCGCTCACCGAGAAGGTGCGGCGCCTGGCCGAGGACGCGCGCCGCCGCGGCGACATCACGATCGAAGAGGCCACGCGCCTGCGCGCGCGATACAAGCAGGGCCTGTGGGAGTACACCTACCTGATTCAGGACTCGTGAGCGGCAGGGGCTCCGCCGGCGCGTGAAGCGCGGGCGCGTGCTCGGCGCGCGCCGAGCGCAGCGCCGGAAGCGACGAGCAGCAGCGCGAGCGCCGGCTCGGGCACGACCTGCAGGTCGAACATCGCCGTCACCGGGAGATGGTCCGAGAGCGGGTTGCCGCTGCCGTCGACGAGATTGAGCAGCACCTCGTAGTCCATCAGCGTCAGCTGGAGCTGCCCGCCGCTGCGGAAGAGGATCTTGTCGACGACCTCGCAGGTGGAGCCGCTCGCGTCGATCGCCGAGCCGGTCGCGCTCCCGCGCGGCGCCGGGCAGCCGGAGTTGTTGACTGCGCCGAAGCCGGGCGTGCTGCCGCCGAGCGCCTGCTCGACCCACGCGTCCTGCAGCCCGAGAGCCGTGGCGAACGCGCCGATCGCGTCCGTCGAGCGCGTGTAGAGGCTGTTCGTGTCGCCGAGCACGATCACGGCGCGCCCGAACGAATTCGCGCCGATCGCCGCGGCGAGCTGGCCCAGGTTGGCGATGCGCGCCGCGCGGCTGTTCGCGTCCTGGCCGGCGTCGGCGTGGAGCGTGTAGAAGTCGAGCTCGATGCCGGGCGCGATCTCGACGCGCGCGAACATGAAGCCCTTGTTCGTGTCACAGTCGCTGCCGGCGAAGCCGCCGCTGCCGAAGCAATCCGTCCAGCCGACGCGCGAGAAGCTCGCGATCGTGAGATCGGACATCAGCGTGAGGCCGTCGCCGATGCCGTTCGGGCCGCCGTTGTCCTTGGACGTGATCTCCGGGTACGTGACCGTGTTCGGATCCGTCAGGAAGTTGAAATACGGCGGATGGAACACCTCCTCGAGCGCGAGGAGCGTCGGCGTTCCGTCGCCATGGATGTCCTCGAGCAGAGGCGCCATCGCGGTGAACTCGGCGGTCCGGTCGGGCACGAAGCCTTGGATCGGCGGCAATCCGAAGGTGTTGTAGGTGACGAGCCGGAGCGCAGCGGCGTCGGCCGAGCCGGCGACCGCGACCATGGCGGCGCAAACGGCCCACGCGATACGGGAAGGCATCGAGGCCTCCTATCCTGTGAGGACTGTCACCAGGGAGTGGCGAGATCGGGCCCGAGGTGGCATTCGCATCTTCCGCAACGCGAACGAGGGACTGCCGCCCATGCCCGGCGACCACCGCATCCTCTCCTGGAACGTGAACGGCCTGCGCGCCTGCGACGCCAAGGGCTTCCGGCGCTGGCTCGATCGCAGCGACGCGGAGATCGTGGGCGTGCAGGAGGTGCGCGCGCAGCCCGAGGATTTGCCGCGCCGGCTGGCGGCGCCCCGCGGCTGGCACACCCACTTCGTCGCGGCCGCGCGGCCCGGCTACAGCGGCGTCGGCCTGTTCGCGCGGCGCGCGCCGGAGGCGGTGGACACCTCGCTCGCGCAGCGCGCGTTCGACGCCGAGGGCCGCCTGCAGCTCGCGCGCTTCGGGCGGCTCGTGGTCGCCAACGTCTACTTCCCGAACGGCAACGGCAAGGACCGCGACAACTCGCGCGTGCCCTTCAAGCTGCGCTTCTACAAGCGCGTGTTCGAGCGGCTCGAGAAGCTGCGCGCGGACGGCGCGCACGTGCTCGCGATGGGCGACTTCAACACCACGCACACCGACCTCGACCTCGCGCGGCCCAAAGACAACCGCAAGACGAGCGGCTGCCTGCCGAACGAGCGGCGCGAGCTCGCGCGCTGGCTCGCGGCGGGCTGGGTCGACACCTTCCGCGCCTTCGAGCCGGGCGGCGGGCACTACTCGTGGTGGAGCCAGCGATTCGGCGTGCGCGCGAAGAACATCGGCTGGCGCATCGATTATGTGCTCGCGTCGCCCGAGGCGGTGCCGTTCGTGCGCGGCGCATTCATCCAGCGCGAAGTGCGCGGCAGCGATCACGCGCCGGTGGGCGTAGACGTCGAGGCGGGGATCTTCGGCGGCTGAGCGCCGACTGCGCGCGGCGGCGACGGCGACGGCAGCGCGCTCGCGCGAGCGTATGCTCGGCGCATGCGCACGCTCCCGCCGCTGCTCGCGCTCGCGCTGCTCGCGGCGCCCGCCCTCGCCTGCGCGCAGGCGCCCTCGCTTCCCCCGCTGCACGCCGAGCCGGCGCGGCCGCCCGCGCCGGGCGCCGGCGCTGCGCGCGTCGAGGTGCGCGCACCGATCGTGCGCGTCGCGGTGCGCGTCGCGGAGTCGTTCCCCGTCCAATATTTCGTGGACGTCACCTCCGCGCTGCCCGATGGCTGCGCGCAGTTCGCGCGCACGGCTGTGCGCCGCGACGGCGACACGGTGTTCCTCGACGTCTTCAACACGCGCCCGGCCCGCGCGGATCTGGCGTGCACCATGATCTACGGCGAGAGGGAAACCGCCGTGGCGCTCGGCAGCGATTTCGTGCCCGGCACGCGCTACACGCTCGACGTGAACGGCACGCGGGAGACGTTCACCGCGCAGTGAGCAGCGCGCGGCCGCGAGATGCGCGCGCGCGTGCAGGCGGCCTACCGTGCGCGCATGGAGCTGCCGCTCGCGCCGACCTTCAGCTACGGCGTCATCACCACCGCCAGCGACGTGGAGCACGCGCGCCAGACGGCGGAGCGCGCCGAGGCGCAGGGCTGGGATTCGCTCTGGGTCGGCGATCACGTGGCTTTCACGGTTCCGATCTACGACCCGCTGATCCAGCTCGCGATGCTGGGCGCGTTCTCGAAGAAGCTGCGGCTCGGCACTTCGGTCTACCTGCTGCCGCTGCGGCATCCGGTGCCGGTCGCGAAGCAGGTGGCGACCCTCGATCGCATGCTCGGCGGGCGGCTCGAGTTCGGCGTGGGCGTGGGCGGCGAGTTTGCGAACGAGTACGCGGCTTGCGGCGTGCCGCTCGCGGAGCGCGGCGCGCGGCTCGGCGAAGGCATCGAGCTGTTACGGCGGCTGTGGAGCGGCGAGAGCGTCACGCACGAGGGCCGCTTCTACCCCGTGAAGGACGTGCGCATGCTGCCGCCGCCGGCGCAGCGCGAGCTGCCGATCTACTGCGGCGGCCGCAGCGACGCCGCGCTCGCACGCACGGGGCGCCTCGCGGACGGCTGGATCTCGTACGTGGTGACGGCGGAGCAGTACCGCGCGGGGCTCGCGAAGATCGCGGCGGCTGCCGCGGGCGCACAGCGCTCGCTCGCGCGCTTCCACACCGGGCACCTGCTCTTCACGCTCGTCCGTAACAGCTACGAGGACGCGCTCGACGGCGCGACCGAGCATCTCTCGCGCCGCTACGCGATGGACTTCCGCAAGGCGGCGCAGCGCTACGCCGCGCTCGGCAAGCCCGCGGACGTGGCGGCGCGCGTCGCAGAGCTCCAGCGCGCCGGCGTGCGCAGCATCATCGTCGACGTGGTCGGCCGCCCGGAGGAGCGCGAGGAGCAGATCGCGCGCTTCGCCGCCGAGGTGCGGCCCTTGCTCGGGAGCCGCGCGTGAAGACCTCCCTGTTCTACTTGCCCTCGATCGGCAGCCGCGCGGAGATCGAGGCCGGCTGCTCGGGCCTGCGGCGCGATCTCTATTCGCAGATGCTCGCCGAGGTCGGCGAGCAGGCGCGGCTCGGCGATCGCCTCGGCTACGAGGGCATCTACTTCACCGAGCACCACTTCCACGTCGAGGGCGTCGAGATCTCGCAGAACCCCGTGCTGCTCGACCTGTTCATCGCGATGCAGACGCAGCGCATTCGCGTCGGCCAGCTCGGCATCGTGCTGCCGGCGGACAACCCGATTCGCGTCGCGGAAGACATCGCGATGCTCGACCACATGTCGGGCGGGCGCGCCTGCGCCGGCTTCGCGCGCGGCTATCAGCGGCGCTGGGTGGACGTGCTCGCGCAGCAGACCCACGGCATCCACGGCGCGCGCCCGCACCAGCACGACGCGATCGACGCGGCGAATCGCGAGGCCTTCGAAGAGAGCTTCGGGCTGATCAAGCGCGCCTGGACCGAAGACCTGATCAGTCATCAGGGAAAGACCTGGCGCGTGCCGCCCGGCGAGACGCCGTGGACGCTCGAGGCGACGCAGCGCTTCGGCGCGGGCGTGCGCGACGGCATCGTGCGCGAGATCGGCGTCGTGCCGAAGCCGCTGCAGCGCCCGCACCCGCCGCTCTTCCAGCCGTTCGCGTCGAGCGAGCGCAGCATCCGCTGGTGCGCGGAGCAAGGCATCACCGCCGTGCTGCCGCAGCTGCATCCCGTGCGCGAGCGCGCGCTGTTCGAGCTCTACGCCGAGGTCTCGCGGCGGCCGCTCGGGGACGGCATCGGCGTGCTGCGCGACGTGATCGTCGCGGACACGGACGAGGAGGCGCAGCAGCTCTGGCGCGACTCCGGCGCGTTCGTGGGCGCCGCCTGGTTCGCACCCTTCGGCTTCGACCAGGGCATGTCGCACCCCACGACGGGCGCGCAGCCCGACCTGATGGAGGACAGCCTGATCCTGGTCGGCTCGCCCGACACCGTCTCGCGGCAGCTCGAGCGGCTCTGCAAGCGCTTGCCTGCGAAGTGGCTGTTCGCCTGGACCTACAACGGCCTGATCCCGCACGCGAAGCTGATGCGCTCGATCGAGCGCTTCGCGACCGAGGTGCTGCCGCGCTTCGGCGGCATGGCGTAGCGGGGGCGCAGGCAATTCGCGCGCGAACGAGGAATCCTCCGCCGCGGCGGGGAGGATGCGCGTGAAGAAGCGGGCCGTGGTCGCGGGCGTCGGCGAGTCCACTTACTACGAGCGCGGCCGCGCGCCCGAGAGCGAGTTCCAGCTCGCCTGCATCGCGATTCGCAACGCCGTCGCCGACGCGGGCCTCGAGCTCGCCGAGATCGACGGCTTCGTCTCGTACATGGAGATGCGCAACGACCCAATGCGGCTCGCGACCGCGCTCGGCTGCAAGCAGCTCACCTACACCGCGCAGCCGTGGGGCGGCGGCGGCAACGGCATGGCCTCGGCGGTGATGCTCGCGGACGCCGCCGTCTCGGGCGGCTACGCCAAGCACGTGGTCGCGTTCCGCGCGCTCGCGCAGGGGCAGTTCGGACGCTTCGGGCAGGCGGGCGGCGGCGGTTACGCGCGGGGCAACGCGGCCTTCACCGCCACTTACGGACTGCTCTCGCCCGCGCAGATCTGCGCGCTGCAGACGAGCGCCTTCCTCGCGCGCTACGGCATCTCGCAGGAGGCGCTCTGCGACATCGCGCTGGCGTCCTACCACCACGCGCAATCCAACCCGCGCGCGATCCGCTACGGGACGCCGCTGACCCGCGAGAAGTACCACGCCTCGCGCTGGATCGCGGAGCCGTTTCACTTGTACGACTGCTGCCCCGAGAACGACGGCGCGGCCGCGATCGTGGTCACCACGCCGGAGCGCGCGCGCGATCTGCGCAAGAAGCCGGTGCCGATCCTCGCCGCGTCGCAGGGCCTCGGCGCCGGCGACGGCGCGGGCGCCTTCAACGAGCGCACCTTCCCCACCGCGCACAAGAGCGTCGTCGGCCGCGCGATCTGGGAGCAATCCGGCGTGACCGCCGCGGATCTCGACGTCGCGCAGTTCTACGAGAACTTCACCGGCCCGGTGCTGATCGCGATGTGCGAGATGGGCCTCGCTCCGCCCGAGGGCATCGAGGCATTCGTCGCGAACGGGCGCCTGCTCGCGCCGAACGGCGCGCTGCCCGTCAACACCAGCGGCGGCAACATCGGCGAGGCCTACATCCACGGCTTCGAGTGCGTGGTCGAGGCCGTGCGGCAAGTGCGCGGCGAGAGCACGGCGCAGGTGCCCAACGTGGAGCTTTCGCTCGCGGTCGCGGGCCCCGGATTCGCGCCGGGCAGCGCCGTGCTGTTCTGCGCGCCGTGAGCGCTGGAGGAATCGCCTGATGACTCGCTATCTCGGCGATGGCTGGATGCTGCCCGGCACGGACGCGCTCACGAAGCGCTTCTTCAGCGCGGGCAAGCTCGTGTTTCAAGCGTGCGCGAAGTGCGGCGCGGTCCAGCACCCGCCCACCGATGTGTGCGGCGCCTGCCAGTCGTTTGCGTTCGTCGAGCGCGAGAGCACCGGCCGCGGGCGCATCGAGAGCCTCACCGTCGCGCACTACGCGGTGCATCCCGCGCTGAAGGAGCGCGTGCCCTACGTGGTGGTGCTGGTCTCGATCGACGACGTGCCCGGCGTGCGCGTGATCGGCAACGTGCTGAACCGCGCGCCGCGCGAGGTCGCAGTCGGCCAGCGCGTGCGCGTGTGCTTCGAGGAAGCCAAGGACCCGCAGACGGGCGACTTGCTGCGCATTCCGCAGTGGGAGGTCGTGTAGCGCCGCGAGCCGCCTGGCACGCTTCCTGCTGCCCTTCTCGCCGAACGCCGCGAGACGTGCGCGCGACCCGCGCGCCGGCGGCGAGGAGTGGCCGTAGTGGACACGAGTGTGGCGCGACGCGCGAAGTCCGGGCTGCACGACGCGGTGGTCGGCGTCCACAGGTTCCTCCGACGCGCAGCCTCGAGTGCCCCTCCGCTGGTGGCGTTCTGGATGCTCCAGTCGGAGGCCGCGCTGGCGCAGGAAGTCGTGTACTCGAATCTCGCGACCGACACGAGGCTCGTCTTCAACGCGGCAGAGGACTTCGTCTGGGACGACCTGGCCCTCGCGCAAGGAGGTCGGCTGGACGGCATCACCCTCGTCGCGAACAACTCGCGGCCGGTACCGATCCCCGGAACATTCGTCACGGTGGAGTTCCGAGCGCTGGATCCGTCGTCGGGTGCGCCCGAGGACCCGCAAAATCCACTCGGCAGGGTGGTGCTGGACTTCTCGAAGGCGACCTACACCGCTGGCGATACCGTGCTCTCGGTCGATGGCCTCGCCTCGCTCGGCGTCGACCTCCCGGGCAACACGTGGATCGCGATCGGGATCGACTTCAACGACCCGACTTTCAGTATGGGGGTCCATTCCTTCGACCCTCCGACGGTGGGCCGGAGCACAGCGGCCGGTTGGGTCGGAAACTTTCCGACGCCTATTCACTGCGAGGGCATCGTCGGACATCCCGTAGCGTGCAGCTTTGGTCTCGAGCTCCGCTCGCTCGCCGTTCCCATAGACCGCGTGGTGAGCCTCGACATCGTGCCGCGCGACGCGGAGAACGTCGTTCCGCTCGCTTGGCGGGCGACGCTCAGAGTCGCCGTCCTCTCGACGCCAGACTTCGACGCACTCGAAATCGACCCGGCGACGATCCGATTCGGTGACCCCGACAGATTCGGCCGGGTGATGCCGCGCGAGGCGCTGCAGTCCGACGTGAACCGCGACGGACGGCCCGATCTGTTGCTGACGTTCCGCGTGGGCAACTTGGTGGAGAGCGGCGCGTTCGCCCGCAACAGCTCGCGAGGGCAACTGACGGCGATGACTCGCCGGCTCGGTCGCGTCGTCGGTACCGACTCGATCCGCTTCGTCGATCCGCGCTAGACCTTCCTCGCTAGCAGCATCCCGACACCCATCGCCGCCACGAAGGCGAGCACGTGCACGTCGCCGCGCGCGAGGCTCGCGAGCGCGGGGCCGGGGCAGAGGCCCACGAGCGCCCAGCCGACGCCGAAGAGCGTGGCGCCGCCCAACAGCCGCGCGTCGAGGTCGGCGCGGCTCGGCAGCGCGAAGGCGGGAGCGAACAGCGGCTTCGCGCGCCGTTTCGTGAGCGCGTAGGCGGCGGCGTTCACGGCGAGCGCGCTGCCCATCACGAGCGCGAGAGTGGGATCCCACGCGCCCGCAATGTCGAGGAACGAGAGCACCTTCGCGGGGTTGGTCATGCCTGCGAGCGCGAGGCCAGCGCCGAAAACGAGGCCGCTGAGTAGTGCCGCGACGACCTGCATCACGCCGCACCGAGCAGGTGGCGAAACACGAACGTCGTGAGCACCGCGCTCGCCATGAAGGTGCACGTCGCGGCGATGCTGCGACGCGAGCCGCGCGCGATCCCGCACACGCCGTGGCCGCTCGTGCAGCCGTTGCCTAGCGCAGTACCGAAGCCGACGAGCAGTCCCCCCACGATCAGCAGCGGCTCGCTCGCGGTGATCGCGAAGCCGTGGAGATCGTGAGTCGCACGGATCACCGCCGTAGCACCGAGCGGGAGGCCGAGCAGGAACGCAGCGCGCCAGGCGAAGTCGCCGCGCTCGGGCGCGAGCGCGCGCGAGAGGATTCCGCTGACGCCGGCGACGCGGCCGTCGGTCACCAACAACAACGCGGACGCGAGGCCGATCAGCGCGCCCCCGAGAATCCCTTCGAGCGGTGTGAACGGCGTCGCCATCTCAGATCCCCGCGCCGCCTTCGTAGTCCGGCTCGGTGTAGGCACCCGTCAATCCGCGCGACGCGCGCCCGGCGCCGAGACCGAGGCCGAGCATCAGCGCCGCGAAAAGGAGTTGCGGGCCCGTGCGCGGCAGCGCGGCCAGCGCGTCGCTCGCCCAGCGATCGACCTCGCGCGCGAGGATGAGCGCGGCCATCGCGAGCACGAAGCCGGCGAACGCGCGGCGCAGCGAGGCGGGGTTCACGCGGTGGGCGAGCATGGCGCCGGCGAACGAACCCGCGATCGCGACGAGCGCCACGAAGCCGACGAGCCGCCAGGGCACGGCCACGTGGCTCGCGTAGCCCGCGAAGCCCGCCGCCGCGTTCATCACGATGATCGCGAGCGAAGTGCCGACTGCGCGCCGCATCGGCAGGCCCGCCCAGAGCGCGAGCGCAGGCACGATCAGAAAGCCGCCGCCCGCGCCGATCAGCCCGGTGAAGAGCCCCACCGCGAGCCCTTGCGCGACGAGCCGCAGCGGCGCCCGGTGCACTGCGCCCTCGCTCGGCGCTCGCCGCCCGCGCCACATCGCCACTGCCGTGATCGCCATCATCACCGCAAACATCAGTAACAACAGCGAGCCGTCGAGGAACGTGGCAGCCCGGCCCCCGGCGTAGGCTCCCGTCATGCCGGCCGCACCGAAGAGCAACGCGGTGCGCGCATCCACGTTCCCCGCCCGCCAGTGCTGCGCCGCCGCCGAGGCGCTCGCGGCGCCGACCACGAGCAGCGAGCTCGCGATCGCGACCTTCGGCTCGAGCCCGAACACGTAGGCCATCAGCGGGACGGTGAGGATCGAGCCACCGCCACCGAAGAAGCCGAGCGCGATTCCGACGAGGGCGCTCAGCGCGTAGCCGAGAGCCGCCACGTCAGCCGCGGCGCCGCGCGCGCGTGCGCATCACAGCTCGGCGAGCGCCGCGCGATAGGCGGCGAGGCTGAGCTCGGTGTCGGGCGGTGCGCCCGACGCGCGCGCGCTGGCCTCGACCCAGTCGAGAGCGCGCGACGCAGCCGCCTTCGTGCGCGCCGAGGCGACGTCGCCCGCCTCCGCTTCGAGCTTCGCGTGCACGGCATCGCGCGGCTGCCCGGTCACTTGGCCGAGCCACGCGAGCGCGTTCTCGACGAGCGCGGTCGCATCCGCGTAGCGCGTCTTCTCGACCGCGAGGCCGGCGCGGCCCCACGCGATCATTCCGCCGACGAGGTTCGTCGCCGGGCCGTAGCCGAGCGCTTCGAGCTGCTGGCAGGCTTTGGCCGAGCGCGCACCGGAGCGGCACACGAGGAGCAGGTTGCGTCCGCGCGGCAACTCGCGCGCGCGCGCCTCGAGCTCGGGCAGCGGAATCGGCAGCGCACCGCGCACGTGGCCGAGCGGCCCGGCGAACTCGTGCGTGCCCCGCACGTCCACGGTGACGAAGTCCGCGAGCCGCGCGTTCGCGGCGGCGACATCGAGCTCGTTCATCGGATCACCTCTTGCCGAGTACGTCGAGTGGAATTCTCAGGTACGAGACGCCGTTGTCATCGGGCTCGGGCAGCTCGCCAGCGCGGATGTTGACCTGGAGCGCGGGCAGTATCAGCAGCGGCGCCTCGAGCTGCGCGTCGCGCGCGCTGCGGAAGGCGACGTACTCGCTGCGGGTCGTGCGCCCAGAGAGCTGCACGTTGGCGCGCTTCTGCTCGCCGATCGTGGAGACGAAGGCGAGCGCGCGCCCGCCCGGGCGGTAGTCGTGGCCCGTGAACACGCGCGTCGCGTCGGGCAGCGCGTACAGACGCTGGATCGAGTCGAACAGGATCTCGGCGCTGCCGCCGGGAAAATCACAGCGCGCCGAGCCGTAGTCGGGCATGAAGAGCGTGTCGCCGACGAAGACGGCGTCTTCGCAGCGCAGTGCGATGTGCGCCGGCGTGTGGCCGGGCGTGTGGAGCGCCTCGATCGCGAGCGAACCGACTTGCAGGCGCTCGCCATCCGCGAGCAAGCGGTCGAACTGGCGGCCGTCCACCGGGAAGTCGCGCGACAGGTTGTAGATCTCGCGGAACGCGCGCTGGATCTCGCCGATGCCCGCGCCGGTGACCGTGCGCGCGCCGAAGCGCTCCCTGAAGTAGGGCAGCCCCGTCATGTGGTCGGCGTGGGCGTGGGTGTCGATCACGAACGGGATCTCGAGCCGCTCACGCTGCGCGTAGGCGGCGACGCGCTCGGCGGACGCCCACGAAGTGCGGCCGCTCTTGGGCTCGTAGTCCCGGATCGGATCGATCACGACCGCGGTCGTTGCGTCGTGCACGACGTAGCTGAGCGTGCCCGTCGCTTCGTCGAAGAAGTGCTGGATCTTCAGAGACTCCCTCCGTTCGCGCGGGCGCGAGCGTGAGATGTGCAAGTACGTCCCCTACGCAAGTGCACGAGGCATGCCGCGTGAAACGCAGCTCACGCGGGCTTCGGATCCCGAATCAGCACGGTGCCCTGTGCGAGTGCGGCGAGCCGCCCCTCGTTCTCGACGCGGATCTGGACGACTGCGGTGGCGCGCGTCAGCGACACGATCTCGGCGATCGCCGCGACCGTGCCGGTCGTGACCGGCGCCAGCAGGTTCAGCTTGAACTCGGTCGTGGCCGCCCACTGGCCGCGGCGCATGTGCGGATAACAAACGCAGCCGAGCACGTGGTCGCAGAGCGCCGAGACCACGCCGCCGTGCATGTTCTTGAACGGCGTCAGCAGCTCGTCGCGGACGTCGAGCTCCGCGCGCAGCACGCCGGGCTCGAAGGCGGTGAAGCGGATGCCGAGGAACGCGGGCAGCCCGGTGGCGCGTTCGTTCGCGCGTAGGAAGCCCTCCGCGATCTTCGAGTCGAATGCCTCGACCGCGCGCGCGTCCGGCATCGGCGCTGCTCCTTCGGCCGCGCGCGGCGCGCGGCCGCTCAGTGCGAGCGGCCGAGCTCGTCGGCCAGCGTGCCCGTCACGCCGCCGCACGCCTCGAGCTGCGCGCGCAGCGAGGCCACGCGGCGCCGGCGGCGCTCGCGCTTGCCATCCGTGTCGCACAGCCGCTCGAGCACTTCATCGCCCCAGGCGATGTGCTTGCGCGTGCGGCGCACCGCGTCCTCCAGCAGCTCGATGGTCGGCGCGTCCGTGATCTGGTCGGTCTCGCGCATGGTGCGCTCGTAGACCGCGAGCAGGTGCGGCTTCAGCACGTCGAACACGCCGGCGATCTTCTCGACCGTGAGATCGGGTGTCTCCGGCTCCGAGAGCGCGCTCACCAGCTTCGCGAAGCCGTCGTTCGCGGGCTCGCTCGCCTCCACGGCCTTGCGGCCGCAGCGCAGCTCCGGGAGGCGCTTGCCGAAGGCGTCGGCGCTCTGCGCGCAGTCCCACACGATCTTGCCGAGGCCGGTCTTCACCGGAACCTCGGGGATCGTCGCGATCCAGCCGCCGAGGATCATCATCGTCCACTCTTCCGCGTAGCGGAAGTTGCGGACGCGGCGCGCCATCGACTCGACGTCGTAGCGCCCGTACAGCTCGCGCAGATCCGCGGGCACCTCGAAGGCGCCGTAGGGCGAGAACGTCGTGCGCTCGTCGCGGCCGAAGCCGGGGTACAACCGCTCGCTCACGACTTCGCCCCCGCCGTCTGCGCCGCGCGTTTCGCCTGATGCCGCTCGCGCAGAATGCGCGCGGCCTCGCGCATCGTCTCGCGCGAAGGGCCCTCGCCGCACAGCCCGACCAACTCCTTCAGCTCGTCCTCGGTGAAGCCGGCCTCGCGGCGATCGTCGAACGCGATCGGGATGGCCGAATCCTTCTTCTCCGAGCGCGCGCCGCCGAAGTTGAACTGCTTGTCCACCTGCTTGCGGAATTCGTTCGCGCGCTGCAGCCGCTCGGGATCGTTCTTGCAGAACTCGCGCACCCAGTCGCTGCCGAAGCGCACGTGGGTGAGCTCGTCCGCCAGCACGTAGTCGATCGCCTGCTTCATCTTGTCGTCGCCGATTTCCTCCGCGTAGCGAATCATGTCGCGGAACACGTCGCAGGCGAGGCCTTCGAGGCCGCGGTTCACGCCGGCGACGCGCAGCGCCGGATCGTCGGAGCACGCGCACTCGAACAGGAACGTGCTCTCGGGGAACATCCCGGGCGTCGCACCGACGTGCTCGAGCAGCTTCTCGTAGATCTGCACGTGGCGCGTCTCGTCCCAGCACTGGCGCGCCATGTTCATCTTGAACTCCCACGGTGCGTCCGGGAAATCCCAGAGCGAGCGGCCCGCCCCTTCGAGCGCCTGTAGCTCGCCCACGTAGATCCCGTGCATGCGCAGCTTGATGCGCGTCTCGGTGGCGGGATCGCCGGGCTTCAGCGACTGGGTGTTGGTCATCAGGCCGAAGCCGGGGCCGTAGGCTTCGTAGAGCGGCTCGGCCTGAGTGCCGCGCGTCGACTTCTCGATGATCGGATCGAACTTCTCGAACAGCGCGACGACCGCATTCACGTCGTCGGGCAGCTGCGCGATCAGCGTCGAGAGCGCCGTCGTCTGGCGCGTGAATCGGCTGTCGCGGGCGAGTTCTTCGTGCTGGATGAAGCGCTTCATGGATCCTCCGGGCGGGTGCTGCGGAGGATACGGCGGCGGCGCGAGCGAGGCGACGGGCGCCTCAGCGTCGGTTCTCGCGCGGCGCCGCCGCGAGCCACACCGCGCCGGTCGCGAGTAGCGCCGCCGCTGCGAGCGCGATCGTGGCGCGCGGGCCCAGCGCGCTGCCGAGCGCACCGCCGAGCGCCGCGCCCGCGAGTGCGGCCCAGCGCCCGAGGAAGCTGAAGGCGCCGTGCACGCGACTCTGCACTTCGGGTGGGGTCGCCTCTTGCCGCGCGGTCAACGCGTGGATCTCGAACACCGCGAGGCCGGCGTCGCCGAGTTGTTGGGTGAGGATGCAGGCCGCGCCGACCCAGCTCGGGCCAGGCGCGAGCGCGAGCGCGCCGGTCGCGAGCGCGCCGCCGACGAGCCCGACGCCCATGCTGTCGCGCGCGCCGAAGCGAGCGCCGAGCCGAGCTGCGGCGAGGCTGCTGCCGAGCGCCGCGACCGAGCCCAGCGCGAAGAACATCCCGAGCACGCCCGGCTCGAAGCCGAGCTCGGCGCGCACGAACAGGAAGTAGACGACGCCGAGTGCCTCGCTCACGAGCACCCCCGCGAGCGAGGCCGCGAGCAGCGCGCGCAGCCGCGGGTCGCCACGAATCGCGCGCAGGCCGGCGAGTGCCCGCCCCGAGCCGCGTTCGCCCACTCCGCGCTCGCTCGGCGCCGGCTCGCGCTCGGGGATGCCCGCGAGCAGCGCGGCGGACGCGAGGTAGCTGAAAGCGTCCACCAGCAGCGCGATCGGCGCCGAGAGCAGCTGCACCAGCCAGCCGCCGCCGCCGAAGGCGAGCGCCTCGGCCGCGGTGTTGCCCGCTGCGATGCGCGCGTTCGCGGAGGTGAGCTGCTGCTTCGACGCGAGGGACGGCACGAAGGACCAGCGCGCCACCTCGAACGCGAACGAGAACAAGCCGGAGATCAGCGCGAAGCCGAGCAGCAGCGCCATCGAGAGCGCGCCGAGCGCGTAGGCGAGCGGGACGGCGAGCAGCAGCGCAGCATGGGCGAGATCCGCGCCGATCATCACGCCGCGCTTGCGCCGCCGCTCGATCCACGCGCCAAGGGCGACACCGAGCGTGAGCCCCGGCAAGAGGCGCGCGATGCTGAGCGCCGACATCTCCGCCGCGCTCGCGTGGAGCGCGTCGATCGCGACGAAGGGCAGCGCGATGCGCGTCAGCATGGAGCCGAACGTGGAGATCGTCGCGGCCGCGACCACGCGCGTGAGAGCGCCGGCGCCGCTCTCCGCGGCCTCGCCCGTCCCCAACCGCTAGGCGCGGTTGCGCGCGAAGGCGCGCTTCACGGGAGGCAGCGCCTCGCAGCGATCTGCGATCGCGTTCAGCTTCGGCGCGTTCGCGCGCCACCAATCCTTGCCGGGCCGCCACATGCGCAGCACCGGGAAGTAGAGATCGAGCGCGCTGAAGCGTTTGCCGAGGAACCACGGCGCACCCGCAACCTCGGCATCGAGGAAGCGCAGCAGCTTCTCGCGGTGCGCGTCGGTGCTCGCGCGCAGCTTCGGCCCCGCTTCGTCGCCGACCCAGCGCGTCGGCGAATCGCCGTACGTGAAGGTCGGGTAGACGGCAGCGACGAGAAACGCGAGCCAGCGCAGGAACTGCGCGCGCTGCGCGTGGAGCGCGGGAGGAGCCAGCCTGCCATCGGGGAGGAGGTCCGCGAGCCGCAGCACGATTGCGGCGGACTCGGTCATGATGCTTCCGTCCGCGAGCAGGAGGGTCGGCACTTGGCCGAGGGAATTCAGCTTCGCGAGCCGCTTGCTGCCGGGGCCGACGTCGTCCCAAGAGATGTCTTCGATCTCGAGCGGCGCCTCCGCAATCGCATACGCCGCCTCCACGATCAGGCCGCCCCCGCCTTTCGCTGTGATCAGCTTGTCGGTTCCGACGAGCTGGATGTGGATCTCGGTGGGCCGCTCGCCCAAATCCGAGATCGCGCGCTCCGCCTCACGAAGGAACGAGCGCACGTCGGTTCGCGAAGCTTCGCGCGTCGAGCGTTTCACGCGGGCCTTCGCCTTCCCCTTCCGACCGCGCGTAGCGGCCTTGTGCGCTTTCTTTGGTGCCTTTCGCTTCGCAGTCACAGCCCGATTTCCCGCAACACCTCGGCGGTGTGCTCCCCCAGCCGCGGCGCGCGCCGCGAGATGCGCCACGCGCCCTTCTGCAGCGCGTACGGCGCGCCCGGGTAGCGGAAGCTGCGGCCGTGCTCGGGGTGGTGCACTTCCACCTGGAAGCCGCGCGCCTTGAAGTGCGCGTCTTCGTAGGCCTCCTCCGGCGAGAGGATCGCTCCGACCGCGAGGCCCGCGCGCTGCGCGCCGAGAAAGAACTCCTGCGCGGAGACGCGGGAAGCGATGAAGTTCATCGCCTCGCGGCCCGCGCCGAAGATCGCGGTGAGCTCTTCGTCTTGCCCGATCTTGGAGAGATCGATCGACGCGCGGTCCGCACCCATCTGCAGGAACACCGCCTCGGCGAATTCGGGTTCGAGGCCGAGCGCGCGCAGCCACGCGAGCAGCTTGCCGAACTCGGCGGGCTTGCGGGGCGGCACGCCGGTGTTCACATAGCGGCCGTCGGCGCACTTCATCTGCGACGGCATCGTCGGCACTGGCGCTGCATGCCGGCCGGTCGCGCGCAGCGCGGTCTGCTTCGCGACCAGCCAGCCGTACGACCCCACCTCGGTGGTGACGTTCGCTGCGGCGTGCAGGCTCACGTCGATGAACTGGCCCTCGCCAGAGACGCTGCGATAGACGATCGCGGTCAGGATCGACAGCACGCCGTAATGACAGCCCATCGCCCAGCCTTGGTTGCCGAGGCCGCGCACCGGCGGCAGCGAGTGGTCGTCGTAGCCGTTCATCCAGGCGGGGCCGCCGGCGGCGATCACGGTGAGATCGGTGGCGAGCTCGCCGCTGCGCGAAGTGTTACGGCCGAACGGCGTGATTGCGCAATGGATGAGATCCGGCTTGGCGCGCGCGAGATCGGGGTAGTCGAGCTGCAGCGCTGCGAGCGCGCCAGGCGCTTCAGCTTCGAGCAGGACGTCGGCGCTCGCGGCGAGCTTTCGGAACGCGCTGCGGCCGGCCTCGCTCGCGAGATCGAGCACGATGCCGCGCTTGCTCGTGTGGTGGTGCCACCAATAGAGGCTGCGGTCGGCGCCGGGCTCGTCGCCGAGGAAGGGGCCGTAGCTCCGCGCCGCGTCGCCGCTCGGCGGCTCGACCAGGATCACGTCCGCGCCCATGTCCGCGAGCAGCTTCCCCGCCCACGCGCACTTCTCGTTCGCGAGCTCGATCACGCGAATGCCGTGCAAGGCCCCTTGTTGGGGACTCGCCGCGGTCGCCGCGCTCATACGACGCCCTCCGCGCGCAGCTTCG
>DATBRS010000111.1:0-6908 GCA_036560185.1 Myxococcota bacterium | reverse complement strand
CGCCTCACAGATCGGCAGCGAGCTCACGGGCGTGCTCTACATCCTCGACGAGCCGTCGATCGGCCTGCACCAGCGCGACAACGGCCGCCTGCTCGCGACGCTGAAGCGCCTGCGCGACATGAACAACACCGTGATCGTGGTCGAGCACGACGAGGAGACGATCGAGGCCGCGGACTACGTGCTCGATTTCGGCCCGGGCGCCGGCGCCGCGGGCGGCGAAATCGTGTTCGCCGGCACGCCCGCGCAGATGAAGAAGTCGAAGCGCTCGCTCACGGGCGCGTACTTGTCAGGGCGGCTCGCGATCGAGACGCCCGAGAAGCGGCGCAAGGGCTCCGGCAAGGTCGTGCGCGTGGAGGGTGCGCGCGAGCACAACTTGCAGAACATCGACGTCGAGTTCCCGCTCGAGACGCTCACCGCGGTCACGGGCGTCTCCGGCGCTGGCAAGAGCACGCTCGTGAACGCGGTGCTCTTTCCCGCGTTGCGGCGCGCATTCCACGGCAGCCACGAGCTGCCCGGAGAGCACGATCGCATCCAGGGCCTCGGGCACATCGACAAGGTGATCGACATCGACCAGAAGCCGATCGGCCGCACGCCGCGCAGCAATCCCGCGACGTACACGAAGATCTTCGACGATATCCGCGAGGTGTTCGCGACGACGCCGGATTCGCGCACCTATGGCTACAAGGCCGGGCGCTTCTCGTTCAACGTGAAGGGTGGGCGCTGCGAGGCGTGCGAAGGCGACGGCGTCAAGAAGATCGAGATGCACTTCCTCGCCGACGTGTTCGTGCCGTGCGACGTGTGCAAGGGCAAGCGCTTCAACGACGCCACGCTGCGCGTGCGCTTCAAGGGCCTGAACGTCGCCGAGGTGCTGGAGCTGTCGGTCGCCGAGGCGCTCACGGTGTTCGAGAACCAGCCGCGAGTGCTCGCGGGGCTGCGCACCCTAAGCGAAGTGGGCCTCGGCTATCTGAAGCTCGGCCAGCCTTCGCCCACGCTCTCGGGCGGCGAGGCGCAGCGCATCAAGCTGGCGCGCGAGCTGTCGCGCGCCGCGACCGGCCGCACCTTCTACATCCTCGACGAGCCCACCACCGGGCTCCACTTCGACGATTTGAAGAAGCTGCTCTCGGTGCTCGACCGCCTCGTGGACGCGGGCAACACCGTCGTCGTGATCGAGCACAACCTCGACGTGATCCGCTGCGCGGATTGGGTGATCGACCTCGGGCCCGATGGTGGCGACGGCGGCGGGCGCATCATCGCGACGGGTACGCCCGAGGAGGTGGCGAAGAATCGCGACAGCTACACCGGCCACTACCTGAAGCGAGTGCTCGCCGGATGAGCGGGAGCGAGCCGGCGATCGCGCGGTTGCTGGCGATCATGGCGCGGCTGCGCGATCCGAACGGCGGCTGTCCGTGGGATCTCGAGCAGAGCTTCGCGTCGATCGCGAAGCACACGCTGGAAGAGGCGTACGAGGTGGAGGACGCGATTCGCAGCGGCGACATGGCGGCGCTCTGCGACGAGCTCGGCGACTTGTTGTTGCAGGTGGTGTTCCACGCGCGCATGGCCGAGGAGGCGGGGCACTTCGACTTCGACGCGGTGGCGCGCGCGATCTCCGACAAGCTCGTGCGCCGGCACCCCGGCATCTTCAGCGACGCCGAGATCGCGACGGCGCAGGAGCAGGTCGCGAGCTGGCATGCGATCAAGGCGCAGGAGCGTGCGGCGAAGCGAGCCGCCGCCGGCATCGCGAGCACACAGCTCGCCGCGCTCGAGGAAATTCCCGTCGCGCTGCCCGCACTGACGCGCGCGGCGAAGCTGTTACGGCGCGCCGAGCGCGAGGGCCTCGGGCGGCTCGCGCCGGAGGAGAGCGCTGCGAGCGCGCCGCTCGACGAGCGCACGCTCGGCGACCTTCTGCTCGCGCTCGTCGCGCGCGCCCAGAGCGCCGGCCTCGATCCCGAGGACGCCCTGCGCGCCGCGAACGCGCGCCTGCTCGAGGAAGCGCGCAAGCGCGCAGGTTGATCGCTCCTCTCTCGGGCTTCACCGACGCGCCAGCGCTGCGTTCGCGTGGCCCCAACCATTGACGCGCCGAGCTCGCGCCAGAAATCATCTCGGTCTGCACTCCACTGGATGCCCGAAGCCACCCACGCAAGCGAAGCGCGCAGCGAAGGCGGCGCTTCGCCGCCGAAGCGAAGTAAACAAGGCGAAGAGCAAACCTGGGGCTCTCGATCCACCCACACACGCTGAGGTTTCTCGATGTCCCGCCGCGATCAGATCCGCATGACCGACGCCGAGCTGAAGACGTATCTCGCGAAAGCGCAGACGATGACGATCTGCAGCATCAACAAGGACGGCACGCCGCATCCGATGCCGATGTGGTTCGGCGTCGAGCCGGACGGCGCGGTCGTGATGACCACGTTCACGAAGAGCCAGAAGATCGCGAACATCGCGCGCGATCCGCGCGTCACGCTGCTGGTCGAGAGCGGCGGTGCTGTGTACTCGAACCTCAAAGGCGTCGCGATCTACGGTCGGGCGGAGTTGATCCGCGACGACGAGCGGGTCGTCGACATCCTGACGCGCGTCTCCACCAAGACGCTCGACAACCCCGATGACAAGACGCGCGAGGGCATCCGCAACGCCGTGCGCGGCACCGCGCCGAAGCGCACCGGCATCCGCATTCGCCCCGACAAGATCGTGAGCTGGGACCACAGCAAGCTGGGCGGCGTGTACTGAGCCGCAGCGCGGTCTCCGCGCACGGTCCCGCGGCACTCCGGCAGCGTTTACGAAGCGTTTACACACGCGGGGCTCGCGCTGCCGATAGGCTTCGCACGATGAGCGCTCCGCTGCGCATCCTGGTCGTCGAGGACGAGCCCGCGATTCGGCGCGGCCTGCTCGACCTGTTCGCGCACCACGGCTTCGAAGCGAGCGGCGCGGCGACCGGCGAGGAAGGCCTGCGCGTCGGGTTATCAGGCGCGCACGATCTGATCGTGCTCGATCTGATGCTTCCCGGCATCTCCGGCTTCGACGTGTGCGAACGCGTGCGCGCGGCGCATCCGCGGCTGCCGATCCTGATGCTCACGGCGCGCGGCGCCGAGGAGGACGTGCTGCGCGGCTTTCGCGCCGGCGCCGACGACTACGTGACGAAGCCTTTCTCGCTCGCGCAGCTGCTCGCGCGCGTGAATGCGCTGTTGCGGCGCGCCGGCGAGCGCGCGCTGGATTCGCTCGCGGCGTTTCGAGTCGGCGCGCTCACGATCGAGCCCGCGCGCCTCGTCGCACGGCACGGCGACGAGGAGACCGAGCTCACGCGCCGCGAAGTCGAGCTGCTCGCGCTGCTCGCCGAGGAGCGCGGCCGGATCGTCTCGCGCCGCACGCTGCTGCGCGAAGTGTGGCGCCTCGAGCACGCAGACCACGTCGAGACGCGCACCGTGGACATGCACGTCGCGAAGCTCCGCAAGAAGCTCGGCGCCGCGCGCGATCTGCTCGAGACCGTGCGCGGCGAGGGCTACCGGCTGCTCGCGTGACGATCGCGCGCCTGCGCCTCGTGTTCGCCGCGCTCGCGGTCGCGCTCGCGATTCCCGGCGCGCTGCTCGTGGAGCGCGTGCTCTCGAGCGTCGCCGCCGAGCGAGCGGCCCGCGAGCGCGCAGTGGCCGAGCGCGTCTTCGACGAAACGGAGCGCGCGCTCAGCGAGCTGCTGCGCGCGGAAGAGGCGCGACCGGCGAGCGACTACGACTTCGCGAGCCCGGCGTCGCCGCTGCGCGCGAAGCCCGAGGGATCGCTCGCGCTGGGTTGGTTTCAGGTGGAGGCGGACGGAACCGTGGCGACGCCGCCGTGGGCGGAGCGCGTCGCGGGGCTCGGAGCGGAGATCGCCGAGGGGGGCGCGCGCTACGAGGTGGCAAAGGCGAGCGCCGGGCCCAGCGCGAGACCGAAGCCGCGAATTCGCACGGAGCCCGAGCGGATCGAGCTGCCGCCCGCGTCGGCTTCGCCGGCGATCCCCGAGAGCGCGCCGACCCCGCCTGCGTTCGAGAAGCCCGTGCTGGCCGACCCCGCGTCGGTGCAGACGGCGGCCGACGAGATCGCAGGCGAGGCGGACGGCGGCACGATGGTTCCGACCCCTTCGCGCGCTGCTCGGCAAGATGCGAGCGCCGACGCCTACGACGCGCTCGCGAAGCTCAATACGGGCGCGAAGGAGCGCGAGCAGCGCACGCAGCGCGTGTACGTCCAGGAGCAAGCGGCCGCCGCGGCGCCCTCGGTCGCTGCGACCGCGAAGGACGCAACGCCACAGCGCGCGAGCGAGCACGCGCCCGAGGCGCAGCGCGCAGGCGCGCTCGCCGACGACTCGCGTGCGCGCTCCGAGCAGCTCGTCGCACGTGCGATGTCGGCGCCGAGCGCGTCTTCGGAATGGAGCGAACCGCAGGCAGAGCGCGACGCGGGCGCGCCGAGCGCTGCAGGAGAGAGCGCGGAGCGGCGGCAGTCGAGCGATGCCGCGCCCACGAGCGGCGCGATCGATTCCGAGCGCAAGGCGGAAACACTGCGTGAAGAGCCGCGCCCGCCCGCGGAGGAAGGAGCGGTCGCTGCGCTGGAGGAATCCCCGAAGCGCAAAGCAGCGGGCGCACGCGGGAGCCCGTCGCTCGGCCGGGTCGACGCGCGCGCGCGCTCGGACGCGCCGAGCAGCGAGCTCGTGCGCGTGGTCGTCGACCCGCTGCGCGGCCGGCTCGCGAAGAGCGGCGAGCTGCTGCTCGTGCGCAGCGCGTGGATCGGAGCGCGCGGCGTGCGACAAGGCGTCGCGTTCGAGGTCGCCGCCCTCGAGCGCGCGCTCGCGGCGGCGTCGCTCGGCGACGGCGCGCTGCCCGGCGCATCGCTGCGGCTCGCCCCCGCGGCGCAGCGCGGCGAAGCGGAGCCCGCGGCCGGCGCGCTGCGATTCTCGCATCGGTTCGCCGAGCCCTTCGACGCGCTCGCCGCCGAGCTCTCGTTCGCGCCGTTCGCCGACTTCGGCGCGCGCAGCGTGTACTGGCTCGCCGCGCTGTTCTCGCTCGCTGGCGCGGGCGGGCTGTTCGCCGTCTACCGCATGACCGCCGTCGCGCTGCACTTCGCGGAGCGCCGCAGCAACTTCGCGGCCGCCGTCTCCCACGAGCTGAAGACGCCGCTCACCGCGATTCGCCTCTATGCCGAGATGCTGCGCGACGGCCTGGTCGCGGGCGAAGAGAAGCGCCGCGAGTACTACGGCTCGATCAGCGCGGAGACCGAGCGGCTCTCGCGCCTGATCAACAACGTGCTCGAGTTCTCACGGCTCGAGCAGGGCGCGCGCAAGCTCGAGATTTCGGTGGGCGACGTCGCGCCGGTCGTGCGCGAGGCCGTCGAGCTGTTACGGCCGCACGCGGCGGCGCACGCCGTGGCGCTCGAGCTGGCGCTGGACGATTCGCTGCCGCCCGCGCGCTTCGAGCGCGACGCGCTGCTGCAGATCGTGTTCAACCTCGTCGACAACGCGGTGAAGTACGGCCGGGGCGAGCCGGCGCGCATCGAGATTGCCTGCCGGCGCGCGGGGGTACACGTCGCCGTGGTCGTGCGCGATCACGGCAAGGGCGTCCCGCGCGAAGAGCTCGCGCGCATCCTCGAGCCCTTCTACCGCCGCGGCGACGAGCTCACGCGCAGCGCCCAAGGCGCCGGTATCGGGCTGGCGCTGGTGCGCTCGCTCGCGCAGCAGATGGGCGCGGCGCTCGCGGTCGCGAACGCGGAGGGCGGCGGGCTCGCGGTGACGCTCGAGCTCTCAGGCGGGGGCGCTCGCGCGTGAGCGGCTCACGCGTCCTGCAACAGCGCGCGCGCGCGCTCGGGATTCACCGCATAGCGTTCGGCGCAGAAGACGCAGCGCACTTCGAGTTGCTCGCGCGCAGTCATCGCGTCCTCGAGATCGCGGCGGCCGAGCAGCGCGACCGCGCGCAGCACGCGCTCGTCGTCGCAGCCGCAATGGAAGCGCGGGGACGAAGATTCGAGGTCGCGTCGGCCGACGCTCCCGAGCAATCGAGCGACCAGGTCGGAGGCGCTCGCGCCATCGCGCGCGAGCCGCGCGAGCGACGGCAGCCCCTGCACGTTCGCCTCGATCTGCTTCACGACCTCGTCGTTCGCGCCCGGCAGCGCCTGCACGAGGAAGCCGGCCGCCGCGTGCGGCGCACCGTCCTCTTCGTGATAGATCGCGAGCGCCACCGCGGAGGGCGCCTGCTCGCTCTCCGTCAGGTAGAGGGCGACGTCCTCGGCGATCTCGCCGGAGACGATCGGCACGATGCCGGTGTACGGCTCCCGCCAGCCGGGGCGGAAGCGCACGACCGCGAGCTCGCCGAGGCCCACGGCCCGCGAGAGGTCGAGGCGCCCGCTGCGCAGCGGGAGGTCGAGCTGCGGGTTCGAGACGTAGCCACGCGCGCGGCCGGCGTCGTCGGCGATCGCGACGATGTGGCCGAGCGGCCCACGCGCGCGGAAGCGCAGCTCGACCGTCTCGCCGTCCTTTCCCTGAGAAGCGAGCAGCACGGCGCCGAGCAGCGCGCGCCCGAGCGCCGCCGTCGCAACGGGCGAGGTCTCGTGCCGCCGCGCCGCCTCACGCACGAGCTCGCTCCCGATCAGCGCGCGCACCGACACGCTGCCGTCTGCGGACAGCGTGCGCAGGAGCTGATCGGAGGCGAGGGGCGACATGGGGCGCGCAGCGTAGTCCCGTCGACGGCGCTTCTCAGCCTTGCGCTGTCGACCGCACACAGGATCCGCGCGAAGCGAGAGCGCCTCGACGGCGCTCTCGCTTCGCCCTCCCTCCCTCTCCACGCTGCAAGCGCGACCCGATAACACGGCGCAACGCCGGCGCAGGGGCGGGCGGGCGGGGCGGAGTCGCAGCGGAGGGCCTGGTCATCACCCAGAACGCGGAACACTCCCGAGTGCCGAAG
>DATBRS010000110.1:0-15449 GCA_036560185.1 Myxococcota bacterium | reverse complement strand
TCGACCGCGACGTTGCGGAAGCGCGGCAGGATCTCGCGGCGCGCGGCGTCGGCCGCGGCCTCGGCGCAGCGCAGGGCCGCGGCGAGGTCGAGCCGCGCCATCGCTACTGCAGCTCCGCGAGCGGCGCGCTGGTGACGTCGTAGCCGGCCTCGGCCGGGATCACGAGCATCTTCTCGCCGTCGCGATCCTCGACTCGCGGCAGCACGCTCACGACCGGCTGGCTGCGCGCCGTCCGCAGCGCCGTCGCGACATCGCCGCTGCGCCCGAGCTTTCGCACCTGCATCAGCGTCGGGAAGATGATCGTGCGCCGGCCCGCCGCGCGCTCGGCCTCCGCGTCCTCGGGCCGGGTCCAGACCGAATCGACGGACTCGCCGCCGTCGTGGACCGCGAGCTGATCGGCGGGCGCAGCCACCAGATAGAAGTGCGTGTCGAAGCGCTTGGGCATGAACAGCGGCGTGATCCAGTGCGCGAAGTGGACGAGCAGATCGTTCGCGAGCCGCAGCTGCTCCTGCTCGACGACCTCGCGCAGCGTGCGCTCGCCGGCGTTCAGCGCGGCGCGGTGGCGCTGCTCGATCTGGGCGAGTCGCGCACCGGGCACGAGCGCGGAATCGCCGAGCGGGCGCGCGAGCAGGACGCCGCACTCCTCGAAGGTCTCGCGGATCGCGGCGACGTGAATTGGGCGCAGCGCATCGCTCGCGGCGCCGTCGCAGAGTGCCGCCAGCGCGGGGTCGGCGTCCGCCGGCTCGACCTTGCCGCCGGGAAACACCATCGCGCCCGTCGCGAAATCGATCTGGTGATGGCGCTGCACCATGAAGACCTCGAGGCCGCGCGCGCCGTCGCGCACCAACAGGATCGTGGCCGACGGCCTTGCTTCGGGCGGCGTCTTCATCTGCGCTCCAGTTAAGGTGCGAAGCATGGCCGCGGCGGGATTGCATGTCGAGACGCACGGCGCCGGCGCGGCGCTCGTGCTCGCGCACGGCTTCGGCGGCAGCGCGCGCAATTGGCGCCCGCAGTGGCGCGCGCTGCAGGACGCGTTCGCGATCACGCTCTACGACGCGCGCGGCCACGCGCGCAGCGCGCCCATCGCCCGCGCCGAAGACGCGCGCGCCGCCGCGGTCGTCGCCGATTTCGCCGCGGTGTCAGAGGGCGCGAGCGCGGCCCCGCTGATCGCCGGCGGGCTCTCGATGGGCGCTGCGACCGCGCTGCGCTTCGCGCTCGCCCACCCGGCGCGCGTGCGCGCGTTGGTGCTGATGGCGCCGCCAGCGGGGCCCGCGTCGGGCCGAGGCATCTCCGCGAGCGCGCTCGCGTTCGCGGAGGAGATCGACCGCGACGGACTCGAGGCCGCGGGTGCGCGCTTCGCGTGGGGCCCCGGCTCGGGCCTCGACGTGCAAGCCGCGACCTTCGTGCGCGCCGGCTTCCTCGAGCACGATCCCGCGTCGCTCGCTCACTTGTTGCGGGAATATCTGGCGCGGCTCGAGACGCCTGCCCAGCTGGCGCGCGAGCTCGCGAGGGTCCGCGTGCCCGCGCTCGTCGTCGTCGGCGAACGGGACGCCGCCTCGCTCCCCAGCGCGCACGAGCTGGCCGCGGCGCTGCCCGATGCGCGCCTCGAAGTCGTCGCCGGCGCAGGGCACGTCGTGAATCTCGCGCAGCCCGCGCGCGTGAATCGCGTGCTGCGCGAGTTTGCGAGCGAGCTTCCCGCCTAGCGCGCCGCCCGGCTCTGCGCCTCGATCGAGCGCCAACGCCACGGCGACGCGAGCTGCGCCCAATAAGTTCGAGGAAACGCGCTCAGCCCCGGCAGGCCGATCGCCCGCGGCGGCTCGCGATCGCGCGGCCAGAAGAAGGTTCCGAACAGCAGATCCCATACGATCAGATTCGAGCCGTAATTCGTGTTCGCCTCGCGCAGCTCGCGCGCGTGGTGCCAGCGATGCAGCTCCGCCATCGAGAACACGTAGTTGAGCGGGCCGAGCCGGACGCTCACGTTCGCGTGCTGCAGGTAGCCGAACACGCCGGTGAAGAGCGCGAACAGGGCCTGCACCGGCGCGGGGCAGCCGAGCAGGACGAGCGGAACCAGGCCTGCGCTGGTGTCGATCGCGATGTCGAGCGGGTGGAAGCGCGCGGCGTTCAGGAAGTAGAGGCGCGGCGCGCTGTGATGCGTCGCGTGCAAGCGCCAGAGCGGCTGCCACTCGTGGGAGAGCCGATGGCTCCAGTACTGGAACAGCTCCGCGGCGATCAGGGCGAGCGGGAGCTGCGCGAGCAGCGGCCAGTGCGTCGGCCAGAGGCGCGCGCCGCCGAGGGGCGCGAGCGCCCCCGCGAGCGGTGCGAGCGCGAACGGCACGAGCGCCGTCGTCGCGAACGACGCGAGCGTCACGGACACGACGTGGGCGAGATCCACGAGCACGTCGCCGTGGGAGCGGTTCCAGGCGCGTCGATGCGGAGCGACGCGCTCGGCCGCGAGCACGATCAGTGCGGCTGCGACCAGCACCGGCGCCGGGCTGCTGCCGCGCTCCGCCAGTCGAGCGCCCGCGAGCAGCGCGCCGCCGAGCACCAGCGGAAAGAAGAGCAGCGAGCACGATCGTGCGAGCACGGCTGGCGCCTCCCCGACGCCGCACGCGATCCTATCGCGGCATGCAGATCGTCCCGCTCTTCTCCGCGGACGCGGTGCGCGCGCGCGTCGCCGAGCTCGCGGCCGAGATCGCGCGCGACTACGCGCACGCACCGCTCACGCTCGTCTGCGTGCTCGAGGGCGCGCGGCGATTTTGCGACGCGCTGACGGCGGAGCTCGCGAGCCGGCGCGTCACGCCGCAGCGCCTCGACGTGCGCGCACGCCGCACCCACGGCACGCGGCTCGAGCCGGTGCAGATCGACGGCTTCGACCCCGAGCGTCTCGCCGACCTCGACGTGCTGGTGGTCGACGACATCGCGGACGAGGGCGCGACGCTGCGCGCGGTGCTCGACATCGCCGCGCTCGGCGAGCCGCGCACACTCGGCTGCGCGGTGCTCGTGGACAAGCGCGAGCGCCGCCGAGCGCAGATCGCTCCCGCCTACGCTGGCTTCGTGGTCGAGTCGGGCTGGGTGGTCGGCTTCGGGATGGACCTCGACGGCGCCTACCGCGAGCTCGACTACATCGGCGTGCTTCGCGACGAGCGCTTCTAGCGCCGGCGCTAGCGCCTCGCCGCGAGCTCGTCGCCCAGCGCGCGCAGGCGGCGAAAAGGATAGATCCCGCTGCCGTGGCCGTCGCTCCATTCGATCTGGACGGCGTAGCGGCCGACGCCCGTGAGCTTCACGGGATGAACGTCCGCCGGCACGGCGCTCTCGTCGAGCCGCTCGGCGCCCGTCCACTCGTCGACGCACTGCGCGCAGCCGCATGCGAGCCGCAGCTCGCGCACGTCGATCAAGCTCTCGCTGCCGTCGGCCCAGGCGATGCCGAGCGTGCGTGCGCCGCGCTGCTCGATCTTCGTCGGCGTCGTCGCCGGCGTGGGCGCTGCGTCGGACATGAGAGAACGATAGCCTGCGCGCCCCATGACGAACCGCGACGCGAACGCAATCGCAATTCTCGGCGGCACCGGCGACCAAGGGCTCGGGCTCGCGCTGCGCTTCGCGGCCGCAGGCCGTCCGGTGCGCATCGGCTCGCGCAAGCAGGACCGCGCGCTCGCGGCGGCCGAGGAAGTGTGCGCAAAGGTCCCCGGCGCGGTTGTTACGGGGCACGAGAACGCCGACGCCACCCGCCAAGCCGAGATCGTGATCCTGTCGGTGCCCTTCGAGCACACGGCCGGCACGCTCAAGGGCCTCGGCGACGCGCTGCAGCCCGGGCACGTCGTGGTCTCGATGGGCGTGCCGCTCGCGACCGCGATCGGCGACGGTCCGGTGCGCACGATCGGCGTGTGGCAGGGTTCGTGCGCCGAGCTCGTGGCTGCGCTCGTTCCCGACGGAGTGCAGACCGTCTCGGCGTTCCAAAACGTGGCCGCCCACCGCCTGCAGCATCTGCCCGATCCGGTCGAATGCGACGTGATCATCTCGGGCGAGAAGGCGCCGCGCGATCGCATCCTCGCGCTCTGCAAGTTGATTCCGGGCATGCGCGGCATCAACGGTGGCCCGCTCGCCAACGCGCGCTACGTCGAGGGCTGGACCGCGCTGCTGATCGGGCTCAACGTTCGATACAAGGTGCCGGAGGGCATGGGCTTCCGGCTGACGGGCCTGCCGGAGTAGGGGCCGCGATGGCGAGCGAGGATCGAGCGCAGCGCGCGGCGCTGGCAGTGCAGGCGCGCGAGAACTTCGCGGCGCGCATCGGCGCCAATCCGTATCCCGGTCGCGGCCTCGTGCTCGGCAGCGCGGAGGGCGGCGGCTGGCTGCAGGTCTACTGGATCATGGGCCGCAGCGAGAACAGCCGGAATCGCGTGTTCGTCGCGGACGGCCCCGAGTTGCGCACCGAAGCGGCGGATCCGGCGAAGCTCGCGGACCCGTCCTTGATCATCTACGAGGCGATGCTCGAGCTCCCGGGGCTCTACCTCGTGAGCAACGGCGATCAGACGCGCACGGCCCACGACGTGCTCGAGGCGGGCGGGCGCTTCGAGGACGCGCTCGAGATGCGCGAGCGCGAGCCCGACGCACCTAACTACACCCCGCGCATCACGGGCGCGCTCGATCTGCGCTTCGGCGAGGCGCAGTTCGCGCTCTCGATTCTGAAGGCGAACGGCGCGGATCCGTCGCTCACGGATCGCACGACATTCCGGCCGGCTGCGCCGCCGCCCGGTCTCGGCCTGTGCCTCACCACTTATCAGGGCGACGGCGATCCGCTGCCGTCGTTTCGGGGTGAGCCGCTCTGGCTCCCGCTCGCGGGCTCGGCGGAAGCCGTCGCCGGTGCCTACTGGGACGCCCTCGACCGCGAGAATCGCGTGGCGCTCGCGGTCAAGTGGGTCGCCCCCACCGGCGCCAGCCAGATCACGCTCCGGAACCGCTTCTCGCGGCGCTGATCGGCCGATTCGCCCGGTTCGTCGCGCGTTGCGCTGCCTGGTCCTGACGCCTCGCGTCAAGTGAGTAAAATCGCGGGCTTACGGGGCCGAACTTCGGATTGTTGCGCGAGTTGTGGGCAACGGCGCTCCGAGCGCGGTGATTTCGGTCACCTATACTAAGGTTTGTGGTGAGCCGATGAGTAGGGCACCAGATGTTGTGGAATTTTGTTGACGGTGCTCCGCGAGCCGGGTTAGAAACCGACTCACGGGGATGAAAGCTCTCCGGCGGCCTGGGGGGTTTTGTCAGGCGGTTGCCGGAGGGTGGGATCTGGAGCGGGAAGGAGGACCTGCCCGGATTCGGGGCCCCGGGGAAACCCGGGGCCCCTCTCGTCTCCAAACAAACACAGCCGGGCCGGTGGAATGCGACGAGACAGCGCATGCGTCGGCTCGAAACGGAACAGCAAACTACTTTCGTGATTCGGGGTGAACGGTGAGCGAGATCGAGCGAATGCAGGGAGCGGGCAGCGCGGCAGATGCGGCGAGCCAGAGCGGCGAGCCGAAGCGGAGCCGCGCGCGCTCGCAACGCACAGGCGGCCTGCGGATCGCTCGCTTCTTCACCGAGGCGGGCGTGCATCCTTTCGACCAGATCGAGTGGGAGCTGCGCTCGGCGCTGATCGGGAATGAGCGCGGCGAAACGATCTTCGAGCAGCGCGACGTCGAGATTCCGAAGACCTGGTCGCAGCTCGCGACGAACGTGGTCGTGTCGAAGTATTTCCGCGGTCACGTCGGCACGCCCGAGCGCGAGCGCAGCGTGAAGCAGCTGATCGGCCGCGTCGTGAGCAAGATCCACGAGTGGGGCGTGCAGGGCGGCTATTTCGCGACGCCGGCGGACGGCGAGATCTTCAAGGACGAGCTCTCGCATCTGCTCGTCACGCAGAAGATGGCCTTCAACAGCCCGGTGTGGTTCAACCTCGGTGTCGCCGGCACGCCGCAGCAAGCGAGCGCGTGCTTCATCAACTCCGTCGCCGACACGATGGAGTCGATCATGGATCTCGCGAAGACCGAGGCCATGCTGTTCAAGGGCGGCTCGGGCACGGGCACGAACCTGTCGACGATCCGCAGCTCGCGCGAGACGCTCGCCGGCGGCGGCATCGCCAGCGGCCCGGTGTCGTTCATGCGCGGCTTCGACTCGTTCGCGGGCGTGATCCGCTCGGGCGGGAAGACGCGGCGCGCGGCGAAGATGGTGATCCTGAACGTCGATCACCCGGACATTCGCGAGTTCATCCATTCGAAGGCGGATGAAGAGAAGAAGGCGTGGTCGCTGATCGACGCCGGTTACGACGGCGGCTTCAACGTGCCCGGCGGTGCGTATGACTCGGTCTACTTCCAAAACGCGAATCACTCGGTACGCGTGACCGACGACTTCATGCGCGCCGCGCTCGACGATCGCCCGTGGCAAACGCGAGCCGTGACGACCGGCGAAGTGGTCGACACGTTCAAGGCGAAGGATCTGCTGCGCGAGATCTCGGAGACGGCGCACATCTGCGGCGATCCGGGCATGCAGTACGACACGACGATCAATCGCTGGAACCCGGTCAAAGTCTCGGGCCGCATCAACTCGAGCAATCCGTGCTCCGAGTACATGTTCCTCGACGACACGGCCTGCAATCTCGCGAGCCTCAACCTGATGCGCTTCGTCGATTCGACGGGGCAGTTCGAGGTCGATGCCTTCCGTCGCGCTTCTGCGCTCACGATCCTCGCGCAGGAGATCGTCGTCGACTTCGCCGACTATCCGACGCCGAAGATCGCGAAGAACAGCCACCTGTATCGCCCGCTCGGCCTCGGTTACGCGAACCTCGGTGCGCTGCTGATGAGCCAGGGCCTGCCGTACGACAGCGACGAGGGCCGGAATCTCTCCGCGGCGATCACGTCGCTGATGTGCGGCGAGGCGTATCGCATGAGCGCGGAGATCGCGTCGGCGATGGGCCCCTTCTCGCACTACAAACAGAACCGCGCGTCGTTCCTGGAAGTGATCGGGATGCACAAGGCCGCGGCGGAGTCGGTGCCGACCGCCGGCGTGCAGCACGACCTGTGGAGGGCCTCGCGCGTCGCGTGGGCGGAAGCGCTCGAGCTCGGCAAGCAGCACGGGTACAAGAACGGGCAGGTCACCGTGCTCGCGCCCACCGGCACGATCGCGTTCATGATGGATTGCGATACGACCGGCGTGGAGCCCGACATCGCGCTCGTGAAGTACAAGAAGCTGGTCGGCGGCGGCCTGCTGAAGATCGTGAACAACACCGTGCCGATGGCGCTGACCAAGCTGGGCTACAGCGACAAGCAGGTCGCCGAAGTGGTCGCTCACATCGACGAGCGTGAGACGATCGAGGGCGCTCCGCATGTGCGCGACGAGCATCTGCCGGTGTTCGACTGCGCGTTCCGCGCCACCAACGGCAAGCGTTCGATCCACTGGAAGGGCCACATTCGCATGATGGGCGCGGTTCAGCCGTTCCTGTCGGGAGCGATCAGCAAGACCGTGAACCTGCCGCACGAGGCTGGCGTCGACGACTTGCGCGATGCCTACGTCGAAGGCTGGAGGCTCGGGCTCAAAGCGCTCGCGGTGTATCGCGACGGCAGCAAGCGGACGCAGCCCCTGAACGCCGGCAAGGACGCGGAGAAGAAGGACAACGTGATCGATCTGCGCGAGCGCCGCGCCGTGCGGGTGAAGCTGCCGGACACGCGCGATTCGGTGACGCACAAGTTCTCGATCGCCGGCCACGAGGGCTACCTCACCGTCGGCCTGTATGCCGACGGCAAGCCCGGCGAGATCTTCCTGCGCATGGCGAAGGAAGGCAGCACGATCTCGGGTCTGATGGACACGATCGCGACGATGACGTCGATCGCGCTCCAGTACGGCGTTCCGCTGAAGGCGCTGACCGACAAGTTCAGCCACACGCGCTTCGAGCCGGCCGGCTTCACCAACAATCCCGAGATTCCGATGGCCAAATCGGTCACGGACTACGTGTTCCGGTATCTCGCGAACCGTTTCCTGCAGGAAGAGACCGTCAGCGACGACGAGCAGGAGACGGAGGCGGAGCCGACGGGCCTCGCGGAGATTCGGCGCGTCGTGATCGCAGGCGGTTCGGCCGACCGCGCCAAGGGCGAGCGCTCGACGTTCGTGAATCAAGCCGACGCGCCGACCTGTACCGAGTGCGGAACTATTACGGTGCGCAATGGTGCGTGCTACAAGTGTCCGAACTGCGGAGCCACGAGCGGTTGCAGCTGATGACGCGGTGGCTTCAGAGCTAGTGGCGCCTCGAGCTGGGGGGGTGAGAGGCGTCGCGAAGCGCGGAGTCAGGTCGAGGGGCCTGGCTCCGCGCTTCTACTTCGGGGGCTGCGCGCACAGCGCAGCGGCTCTCGCGGTCGCCCTACTCACGCTCGCGTGCGTCGAGGTCGAGATCCCGTTGTTCGCGGGCGGCGGCAGCCTCCAGGAACGCGTCATCGACGGCGAGCGCGGGCCGAAGATTCTGCTCGTCGACGTCAGTGGCACGCTCGGTATGCGCGCGCCCTCGACGTTGTTAGGAATTCCTGCGGGCGAGAGCTCGGTCGCGCGGCTCCGCGAGGAGCTGGAGCGCGCCGCGCTCGACGACGAGATCGCGGCTGTCGTGCTGCGCATCGACAGTCCGGGCGGCACCGTGATCGCGAGCGAGCTCATGTACCGCGAGCTGCAACGGCACAAACGCGCGACGGGACGGCCCGTGATCGCGCAGCTGATGGGAATCGCAGCATCGGGTGGTTACTACGTGTCGATGGCCGCGGATCGCGTGCAGGCCTACCCGTCGACGATCACTGGCTCGATCGGCGTCATCGCGATGGGCTTCAACGTCAGCGGCCTGATGGAGAAACTCGGAGTCGAGTACCAGACGTTCACGACGGGACCCTTCAAGGATGCGGGTTCGCCGTTTCGCCCGATGACGGAGAGCGAGCGCGAACAGATGGGAAGCGTCGTCCGCGACCTGTTCGCGGGCTTCCTGGACGTCGTCGAGCGCGGGCGGCCGAAGCTCTCGCGCGCGGAGATCGAGCACCTCGCCGATGGACGCATCTACTCGGCACGCCAAGCGCTGGACGCCGGCTTGATCGACGGGATCGGAGACTTGGAGGGCGCGATCGCCGAGGCGAAGCGCTCCGCGAACGTGAGCGGCGAGACGCGCGTCGTCGCCTATCGGCGCCGCGGCGAGCGAGCGGAGAATCTGTTCTCCGCCGCTGCCGAGGACGCGTTATCCGCCGAGAGCGCGGCCGCGCAGTTGCGCGACGCGCTCGCGGAATCTCGCTTCCTGTACTGGTGGCCCGGCGCCGCCAGCGCGATGTCGCTGGCGGTCCCGTCGCGTGCGCTGCAGGCGCCGCCGCTCGAGTGAACGCGCGGCGCGCCGCGCCCTCAGTAGACCCAGCGGCCGCCCTGGAAGCGGAAGATCTCGGTGACCGCGGTCGTGCTCGTCACCTTGCACGAGTCGGCGCTGCCCGCCGCGCACTGGTGCTCCTGGTAGCGCAGCAGCCCCACGTAGGGCGCGGTCGTGCTGCCGGTCGGCTTGAGCTCGATCTTGAAGTCGTCGCCGTAGCCGCGGTATCCCCGGCCCTGCGCGTTCTTCTTCTCGTGCGCTTCCGCCGCGGCCATCTTCTGCATCCACTCGGACGCGAAGGTCTGGAACGAGGACTCCGCGCGCGACATCGAGGGGTCGCTCGGCGCGATCGCCGCCGGCTCGCTCGCGAACGCCGCTGCGCCCGTCAATACGAACGCACTCACCGTGACAAGTCGAATTAGGGCCTTCATCGCAATGCCTCCGCTGCTGATCCGCTTCCGTGAGCGGCCGCACCCGTTCTGGATCGGCGGCAGCGAAATGGCGCTTGTGACGGATCGCACACCGGCTCCGCGAGGCGGGCCGGTCACAGAACCGTGAAGACCTCGCGAAGCGTCGCTGCGACGCCTCCACAGCGGGGTCGCTTGCCGATAGATTGCTCGCCATGTCGACCGTGCTGGTGATCGAAGACGAGCCGGACCTCGCGGAGCTCGTGCGCTTTCACTTGAGCCAGGCGGGCTTTGCCGTCGAGGTTGCACACTCCGGAAGGGCCGGCATCGGCGCGATTCGCCATGCGCGTCCGGCCCTCGTCGTGCTCGACCTGATGCTGCCCGATCTCTCGGGCACCGATGTCTGCCGCGAGGTGCGCGCGGATCCGAAGCTCCGCGATCTCCCCATCCTGATGCTGACCGCGCGCGCCGACGAAGTGGACCGCGTGGTCGGCTTCGAGCTCGGCGCAGACGACTACGTGACGAAGCCCTTCAGCCCGCGCGAGCTGGTGCTGCGCGTGCGCGCGATCCTGCGGCGCGCCGAAGGTGAGCCGGAGCAGACGCCGGTGCTGCGCCGCGGCGCGCTCCAACTCGATGCCGAGCGTCATCGCTGCACGGTCGACGGTTCCCCGGTCGACCTGACCGCGAAGGAGTTTCGTCTGCTCGAAGCCCTGATGTCGCGGCCCGGCCACGTGATGACGCGTCAGCGCATGCTCGACGAGGTCTGGGGCTCGGACATCACCGTGACCGAGCGGACGATCGATACGCACCTGAAGCGCCTGCGGGAGAAGTTGGGCGCCGCGGGCGACCTGATCGAGACCGTGCGCGGCGTCGGGTACCGTCTCGCCGATTAGGGGCGCCCGATGCGCAGCCGCGCGCAACTCACCGCCACGGTCGTCGGCATCGCGCTCGCGGCGTGGTCGGCGGCGCAGTGGGCTCCCGCCGCGCACGGAAACGTCGCGCGCGTCGCGGTCGTGCTGGTCGTCTCGACGGGGCTCGCGCTCTGGGTCGCGCGCAATCACTTCGGCCGCCTCGCCGAGATTCGCGCCGCGCTCGAGAGCTCGGTCGCCGGCACCTCGACCGGCCGACTCGCGCGCGCCGAGCCGGGAGCGATCGGAGCGCTCGCGCGCACCGCGTATGCCGTCGACGCCGCGCTGCAGGCGCGCGTTGCGGACGCGCGCGCCGAGCGGGAGCGTCTGATGGCCGTACTCGATGGCATGATCGAGGGCGTGCTCGTCGTCGACCGCGAGGGCCGAGTCGAGCTCGCCAACGCGCGCTTGCGCGAGCTCTTCGAGTGCTGGGGAGAGCTGGCCGGGCGGCGAACCCTCGAAGTGATCCGACGCGCCGACGTGGCCGCCGCGCTCGAACGGGCGGCGGCCGAGAGCGAGCCCGTGATCGCGGAGGTCGATCTCGCGGAGGAGCGCGTATTGCAGCTGCACGCTCACCGCTTCCCCGCGAAGGGCGAGCGCGAGGGCGTGGTCGCAGTCTTCCACGACGTCGGCGAGATCCGCCGGCTGGAAAGCCATCGCCGCGAATTCGTCGCGAACGTCTCCCACGAGCTGCGCACTCCGCTCACGGCGATTCGCGGCTTCGCGGAGACCCTCGGCAGCGAGGGCCTCGCCCCGGAGCAGCGCAAGCGCTTCGTCGAGGTGATTGCCCGCAACGCCGAGCGCCTCAGCGCGCTGATCGAGGACTTGCTCGAGCTCTCGCGCATCGAGGGCGGAAAGCGTTCCTTCGCGCTCGAAGCCGTCGATCCAGCTGCGCTGGCGAGCACGTTGTTACGCGACATGCGGCCGCGACTCGAGGCGCGCTCGCTCGTTTCCGCGGTGAGCGGAGGGGGCGAGCTCGTCCTCGCCGACCGGCGCGCGCTCGAGCAGGTGCTCCAGAACCTGCTCGACAACGCCGCCACCTACACCGAGCCCGGGGGCCGCATCGAAGTGCGCGTCGCCAGCGACGGGGCGCGCGTCCGGATCGAGGTCGCAGACACCGGCATCGGCATTCCCGAGCGCGACCGCGCGCGCGTGTTCGAGCGCTTCTATCGGGTCGACAAGGCGCGCTCGCGCGACCTCGGCGGCACGGGCCTCGGCCTCGCGATCGTGAAGCATCTCGTGCAGGCGATGGACGGCGACGTCTTCCTCGCCTCGCGCGAAGGCGAGGGCACGGCGTTCACGGTCGTGCTGCCCGCCGCTCCCCATCCGGCCTGACGCGGCGCGCTGTCGCGCGCGCGACTTCACGCGTTCGTCACACGGCCGTCGCCATATGGCGAATCGGCATGTCTAGGGTGAATGGCGCTCCACAGCGCATTCACACAAGGAGAAACTCGTGAAGAAGCTCTCGCTCGGAGCGGCGCTCGCGCTGCTCGTGACGCTCGCGCTCGCCGCCCCTGCCGCGGCCGCCGACGAAGCCGTGATCAACGAAGTGCTCGCGATCCTGAAGGAGCGCGGCATCGTCGACGACGCGCGCTACGCCGAGCTCGTCGAGAAGAACACGAGCTACGAGACGAGAGCGGCGTCGCTGCTCAGCAAGATCGTCTGGACCGGCGACTTCCGCGCGCGCTACGAGAACTTCTGGTTCGACGAGGACGCGCTGGGCAACGAGGCGGACAACCGCAATCGCGCGCGTTATCGGCTGCGAATCGGCGCCGCCGTCCCCGTCAATGATTGGCTCACGGCCGGCTTTCGCCTCGCCTCCGGCGAGCTCGACAACCGCAGCACGAATCGCACGCTCGGCGCCGGCGTCGACTTCGATCGCGACACGATCGCGATCGACGAGGCGTTCCTGCAGGTCAAGCTGCCGATCGACGTGGGCAGCACCTCGCTGGTGTTCGGCAAGCAGAGCAACCCGTTCCTGTGGAAGAACGGCAAGGACTACATGACCTGGGATCCGGACTACAGCCCGGAGGGTCTCTCCGTTCGCTGGACGATGCAGCCGACGTCGACGCTGAGCGTGTTCGGGAACGCGGGCTACTTCGTGATCGACGAGAACGGCGACGCCAAGGATCCGCACTACTTCGCGCTGCAAGCCGGCGGACAAGTGCAGGCGAGCGAGAAGATCGCGCTGGGCGGCCGCGCGACTTGGTACAGCTACCACTCGCTCGACTCCGCTTTCTTCGTTCGCCACGGCCTCTTCGGCAACGTCGGTCTGAGCGAGAACGCCGACGCCAGCATCGATCAGATCGAGCTCAGCGGCTATGCGCGCGCCGCGTTCAGCCCGGAGTGGCCCGTGCTCCTGCACGCGCACTTCGCCAAGAACCTCGACGCGGTGAGCCTGCCGGGCGAGGGCGCGCAGGACACCGGCTGGGGCATCGCGCTCGAGGTGGGCGACGCGAAGCAGTTCGCATTGCTGGGCGTCGGGTACTACTCGCTCGAGGCCGACTTCGCGCCGGCGTTCTACATCGACAGCGATCTCACCGACGGCTTCACGAACCGCGAGGGCTGGGCGTTCTACGGCACGCGCCAGGTCCTTCCGAACACCGAGCTCACGCTCGAGCTGTTCGTCTCGGACGCGCTCGACACCTCGGCGTTGTTCTCGACCTCGGTCGCCAACAGCGAGCGCTTCCGCCTGCGCAGCGACGTGGTCGTGAAGTTCTGAGCGGCCGCGCCTCGGCCGCGTTCGTCACGGGAACGTCACCCAGCGCTCATCGCGGCGACTCGCTCGCTGCGTAGCGTTCCTCCAGAAATACAACGAAGGGAAGCAAGCATGAAGCGCACTCGACTCGTCCTCGCATTCGGGCTGGCCGCCGCGATCGCGGCGCCCGCCGCGGCACGCGATCAGATACGCATCGTCGGATCCTCGACGGTCTATCCGTTCTCGACCGCGGTGGCCGAGCAGTTCGGCCGGACCCAGGGCTTCAAGACGCCGGTCGTGGAGAGCACCGGTACCGGCGGCGGCATCAAGCTGTTCTGCGGCGGCGTCGGCGACCAGACTCCGGACATCGCCAACGCCTCGCGCCGGATGAAGGACACCGAGCTCGCCGCGTGCCAAGCCTCCGGCGTGCGCGACATCGTCGAGGTCAAGATCGGCTACGACGGCATCGTGATCGCCAGCTCGATCAAGGCGAAGCCGGTCGCGCTCACGAAGCAGCAGATCTTCCTGGCGCTCGCGAAGCAGGTCCCGGTCGGCGGCAAGCTGGTCGCGAACCCCAACAAGCGCTGGAGCGACATCGACAAGGCGCTGCCGGCTCTCGTGATCGAGGTGCTCGGCCCGCCGCCGACCTCCGGAACGCGCGACGCGTTCGTCGAGCTGGCGATGGAGGGCGGCGCCAAGACCTTCCCGATGCTCGCCGACTTGAAGGCGCGAGACGAAGACGGCTTCAAGGCCGTGGCGCACGCGATCCGCGAGGACGGCGCTTACGTGGAGGCCGGCGAGAACGACAACCTGATCGTGCAGAAGCTCGCCGCGAATCCCAACGCTCTCGGCGTCTTCGGCTACTCGTTCCTCGAGGAGAACACGGACAAGGTGCGCGGCAGTACCATCGACGGCGTCGCGCCGACCTTCGACACGATCGCGAGCGGCAGCTACGGCATCTCGCGGCCGCTGTTCTTCTACGTGAAGACGGCGCACGTCGGGAGAGTGGCCGGGCTGAAGGAGTTCATCGCCGCGTTCCTGAGCGATGCGGCGGCCTCCGAGGACGGCTATCTCGCGGACAAAGGCCTGATCCCGCTCGAGGACGCGGAGCGCGCGGCGGTGCGAAAGAGCGCGCTGTCCCTCGCGGCGTTCGCGCTGAAGTAGCCGCGCGGCCGCAGCGTTCGCGATGACCGCGGTCTCTCTCGCAGCCGTGCTGTCTCTCGGAGCGCTCGCCTTCTGGCTCGGCCAGCGGCGAGCGCTCGCCGCCGTGCGCGCGGGGGAGCGACTGCGTGCGCGCCCCATCTATTACGGGCACTACGTCGCACTCTGGTGCGTGCTACCGGCGCTCGCCGGGCTGCTGGCGGCCGCCGCGGTCGCGCCGGCGGCGCGCGGCGCGGTCGCCATGGCGGCTCTCGCGCTCGGCGCGCTCGGCGCGTGGTTCGCGCGCGGACGCGTTTCGGCCGCGCTGAACGCGCGCGTGCCGGTCGAAAGCGCGATGCGCTGGGCGCTCGCAGCGAGCTCGCTCGTCGCGATCCTCACCACGATCGGAATCGTGGCATCGCTCATCGTCGAGGCGGCGCGCTTCTTCGAGCGCGTGCCCATCACCGATTTCCTGTTCGGTCTGCAATGGAGCCCGCAGACCGCGATTCGCGCCGATCAGGTCGGCTCCTCCGGAGCCTTCGGCGCGGTGCCCGTGTTCGCGGGCACGCTGCTGATCACGCTAATCGCGCTCAGCGTCGCCGTACCGATCGGTTTGCTCGCGGCCATCTACCTCTCGGACTACGCGAAGGCGCGCACGCGCGCGCTCGTGAAGCCCGCACTCGAGGTGCTCGCGGGCATCCCGACCGTCGTCTACGGATTCTTCGCTGCGCTCACCGTGGCGCCCGCCGTGCGCGGCTTCGGTGAACGGCTCGGGCTCGACGTCGCCTCGGAGAGCGCACTCGCCGCCGGCTCCGTGATGGGCGTGATGATCATCCCCTTCGTCTCGTCGCTCTCGGACGACGTGATCAAGGCCGTCCCGCAATCGCTGCGCGAAGCCTCGCTCGCGCTCGGCGCGACGCCGTCTGAGACGATTCGGCGAGTCGTCGTGCCGG
>DATBRS010000109.1:0-1505 GCA_036560185.1 Myxococcota bacterium | reverse complement strand
CGGCATCGTCACAGAATAGGTCCGATCTGGCGCGAGCGAGCCCTCGCTCGTTCTAGGGGCCGTCAAGTCGCCCTTCGCGAGCTGCCGATACGGGGAGACCGCCGTCCTGGAGCGGCGGGAATTCTCCTAGCGGGGTCGAGGGGTGCCGAGGCCGATGCCGAGCCGAGTCGCAGCGGGAGTGCGCGCGTGAACGGGAAGGGCACCTCGCGGCGCGCGCTCGTCGCCGACGACTCTTCCGCGACGCGCGCGCGCATCGCCGAGGTGCTGGCTGCCCACGACCTGCGCGCCGAGGCCGTGGACGACGCGGACCGCGCGCTGGCGCTGGTGCGCTCCTCCGGCCCCTACGACCTCGTGCTGCTCGATCTCGGGCTCGGCTCGGGCGACGGCGGAGTCGACCTGTTGCGCCGCGTGCGCGCAATCGATCCCGCCGTGCCGATCGTGATGCTCGCGGCGGGCGGCAGCGCGCGCGCGATCGTGGCGGCGATGCAGGCCGGTGCGAACGACTTGGTCGCGAAGCCGGTCGACGAGCGCGAGCTCGGCGCCGCCATCGAACGCGCGCTCGCGCTGGCCGCGAGAGCGCGCACCAAGCCCGCCGAGCCGAGGCGCGCGAACGCGGACGCGCCGGCGCTCTGGGATTCTCCGAGCCTCGCGCGCGTGCGCGCGGTGATCGAGCAGATCGCGGATACCGACGTCGCGGTGCTGATCTCCGGCGAGAGCGGCAGCGGCAAGGAGGTCGTCGCGCGCGAGATCCACCGCAGCTCGCCGCGCGACGCGCACCCCTTCGTGAAGGTGAACTGCGCGGCGCTGCCCGGCGAGCTGCTCGAGAGCGAGCTGTTCGGCTACGAGAAGGGCGCCTTCACGGGCGCGGCGGCGCGCCGGATCGGCAAGTTCGAGCTCGCGCACGGCGGCACGATCTTCCTGGACGAGATCGGCGAGATGAGCCCGTCGGCGCAGGCGAAGGTGCTGCACGTGCTGCAGGACCGGAACTTCGCGCGCGTCGGCGGCAATCGCGAGATCCACGTCGACGTGCGCATCCTCTCCGCGACCCACCGCCCGCTCACGGAGCTGGTCGAGCAGCGGCGCTTCCGCGAGGACCTGTTCTTCCGCTTGAACGTGGTGAACGTGCACGTGCCGCCGCTGCGCGAGCGCCGCGACGAGATCCCCGCGCTCGCGAAGCACTTCCTGGCGCGTGCGAGCGAGCGCTACGCGCGCGCGACGCCGAAGCCGAGCGCGCGCCTGCTCGCCGCGCTCGAGACGCATCCGTTCCCGGGCAACGTGCGCGAGCTCGAGAACCTGATGAAGCGCATGGCGGTGCTCGGCAGCGAGGCGCCGATCCTGCGCGAGCTCGCCGCGAAGGCGCGCGGGCAGGGACGCCGGCGCTTCGAGGATCTGCTCAGCGAGGTCGAGAAGAGCGCCGGCCAGCTGCCGCTCAAGGAAGTCGGCCGCCGCGCCTCGGTGCTCGCGGAGGCCGACGCCATCTCGCGCGTGCTCGACGGCACGCACTG
>DATBRS010000108.1:0-55449 GCA_036560185.1 Myxococcota bacterium | reverse complement strand
ACGACGCGCACGCGCGCGTCGCGGCCGAGCTCCTCGAGCTTGCGCGCGAGCGCGAACCAGGCGTCGCGCCCGAGCGCGTTCACCGGCGGATTGTCGAGCGTCAGCTCGGCGACGCCCTGCGCGTCGACGTTCACCCGAAACGCCATCAGCCCTCCTTCGCCGGAGCGAGGCGCGCGAGCGTCTCCTCCGCTTCGCGCATGATGCGCTCGATCAGCTCGGCGCAGCTCGGGCGGTCGTCGATCACGCCCGCCACGGTGCCGCTCGGCAGGTAGCCGCCCACCGGGTCGCCCTCGGTCATCGCAGCGCGCGCGAGCATCGGCGCGTTCGCGGCCATCAGCAGCTGCGAGCGCGTCAGCTTCTCGTTGCGCTGCAGGGCGAGCGCGCTCCGCAGCAGCTGCGGGATCGTCGCGCCGCTCGTGCGCCGGAACGCGAGCGCGTTGCGCAGCGCGAACAGCAGCTTCGCGGCGCCGGTCTTCGCTTCGAGCTCGCGCACGAGCTCGTTCATGATTACGCGCTGCGGGAGGCCGTCGATCTCGGTCGTGACCACGACGTCCGTGAGGCCCGCGCGGAAGTAGCGCTGCGCGGTCTGCGGCGGCACCGGGCTCTCGGCCGTCAGCAGAAACCGCGTGCCCATCGCGATGCCTGCGGCGCCGAGCGCGAGCGCGGCGACGAGGCCGCGCCCGTCCCTGAAGCCGCCTGCCGCGATCACCGGGATCTTCACCGCGTCGGCACAGGCGGAGATCAGCAGTGAGCTCGGGATCGTGCCGGTGTGGCCGCCGCCTTCGCCGCCCTGCACGACCACCGCGTCCGCACCGAGCTGCTCCGCCTTCTGCACGTGGCGCGGCGCGCCGCAGGTGGGGATGCAGAGCACGCCTGCGTCCTTCAGCTGCTTGATCAGCTTGCCGTCGGGGGAGCGGTTGTAGCCGGCGGCACGCACGCGATGGCGTACGAGCGCGCCCGCGATCACGTCGGCGCCGGGGGCATCCATCAGGAAGTTCACGCCGAAGGGTCGCTGCGTCAGCGCTTTCACCTTCTCGATCGCGGCGTCGATGTGCTCGGGCCGAATCGTCGCGCCCGCCAGGAAGCCGAAGCCGCCGGCGTTGCACACGGCCGCAACGAGCTCGGGCGTCGCGACCCAGCCCATGCCCGTCTGCACGATCGGCGCGGGAACGCCGAGCAGGTCGCAGAGCGCAGTGTGGAGGGGAGAGCGGGGCAGGGGGTGATCCTCGAGACGGAGGCGGGGGCTAGCGCACTTCCTTGTTGGCGAAGCCTTCGGGGTCGATCTGCTCGCGCATCAGCGCGAGCTCGGCGGGAGTGGGGAGGCGCGTGGCCGGCACGTCGCTCGGGATCGCGAGCTCGAACGCGGTGTTCTTCACGACTTCGTCGACGGCGACGCCCGGGTGCAGCGATGCGAGGCGCATGCGGCGGTCCGGCGTCGCGAAGTCGAACACCGCGAGGTTCGAGATCACGCGGCGAATCTCATGGAAGCGGCGCTGCTGCGGCGAGAGCTTCGCGGCGCGGTCGTAGCCGACGCCGCAGACGACATCCACGCGCTCGACGAAGGTCTGCTTCGAGTGATTGGGGACCCAATAGCTGGTGGGATGGCTGATCGTGTTGCCGGGCGCCCCGCGCATGCCGATCAGCTGCGCCGACGGCTTCGCGTGCGGGCCCACCGCCGAGAAGTTCTGATTTCCGAAGCGATCGATCTGGCTCGCCATCATCACCACGTGCCGGCGTCCGCTCCAGAGCAGGTCGAACACGCTGCGGAACGGCATCCAGGCCTCGATCACCGGCGCCTCGCGCTTGCCGCTGATGGGCTGCACGCCGTCGACGAGCGAGGCGACGCCGTCGGTCATCAACAAGTCCGGCGCGTGGGTCGACTTCGCGAGCCGCGCGCCCAGCGAGGGCACGTTGCCGAAGCACGAGACGAGGATCTCGCCGTCGCCGCGGAAGTTGTCGCTGATCGCGACCGCACAGATCTCGGCGCGCGTCGCGTCGCTCATTGGGCCGCCTTCCTCGCTGCCGCATCGCCTTCGCTCGGCTTCGCCTCGCTGCGCGCCCTTCGGGCTCGCAGTTTGGCCTGATACTCCGCCTCGGAGACGTCGAGCCACTCCGCCTTGAAGCGCTGCCAGCTCTCCTCGTCCTTCGCGCTCGTGGTGTACTCGCGCTGGAAGGTCTCGTCGCGGCCGTAGTCCGGCGGGCACTCGGTGAAGTGCGCGCCGCCGGGCGCCTCGATCACGCCGTCGATCTGCGTTCGGTTGATGCGCAGCGTCTGCACCGCGCCGCCCGCGAGCAGATCCTTGGTCTCCACGATGCGTTCGCACGACATGAAGCGGCGCTTCGCGGCGCCGCACATCACATCGTCGAAGTAGACGTCCGGGCCGAGGTACTGCCCATTGCCCCGTGCGTCGGCGCGGTTCATGTGGATGAACGCGACGTCGGGCGTGAGGGCGGGCATCGCGATCAGCTCCTCGCCGTCGTCGTAGGGCGAACGCACCGTCTTCAGCTCGGGATTGATCTCGCGCACGCTGCTGCCGAGGCCGGCGCGCGTCGGCAGGAACGGCAGCCGAATCGCCGCCGCGTACAGGCCCCACTGGAACATGCCCTCGTCGAGCTCGCGGAACTCGACCGCGCCAGCTTGGCGCGCGGCTCGGAAGTGCGGATCGAGCGGGATCGAGTCGAGCGACACGAAGCCGGAGACGACGCGCTTCACCTTCCCGGCCTTGCACAGCAGACCGACATCGGGGCCGCCGTAAGTCATCAAGGTGAGATCCTTGACCGGCGAGCGCAGGATCTCGCGCACGATCGCCATCGGCTTCCGGCGCGAGCCCCAGCCGCCGATCGCGACGGTCATCCCATCGCGTAGCTCCGCGACAGCCGCCGCGAGTGTCGTTGTCTTGTTCAGAGAGAACCTCAGCGGCAGCTGCCGCTCGATGGTCGCCGTGACCCGCAAGCGATCCAGTGCCGCGCCAGCGGCGCAGATCGCGCGCAGTGAGCCGAAGGCGAACGAAGCCCAAACGGGATTGAACCAATAACGAGACGTACCGTATCATAAAGGCCGGCCAGCCCGAACTATGAGGCGGAACAAGGGGTTCCGGACGGCCCCACGGGGCGGAGAAGCATGGCGAGAGTCTCCTATGGCGCGGCGCTCGGCTGGCTGGCGGCGCGGGAGCCCGAGCGGCTCGCTGCGATTTGCGGCACCGATGCGGTCACGCGGGCGGAGCTCGATCGGCGCTCGAATCGACTCGCGCGCGCCTACGCCGAGCTCGGCGTCGGCGTCGAGAGCCGCGTCACGCTCGCGCTGCCGAACTCGATCGAGTTTCTCGCGGCGTGCATGGCGATCTGGAAGCTCGGCGCGTCGCCGCAGCCGATCTCGGCACGGCTGCCCGCGCGGGAGCGCGAGGCGATCGTCGAGCTCTCGCAGCCCGCGCTGATCGTCGGCGCGCCCGCCGGCGAGTACCCGAAGTTCGCGAGCGTGCCGATCGGCTTCGCACCCAGCGCCGCGCTCTCGGACGCGCCGCTGCCCGATCTCGTCGCACCGAACGTGCGCACGATGACGTCGGGCGGCAGCACGGGGCGGCCCAAGCTGATCGTCGACCTGACGCCCGCACTCTGCGATCCGGAGGTCGCCGAGAACTTCATGCAGCCGCGCGGCACGGCGCTCGCACCCGGGCCGCTCTATCACGCCGGGCCTTTCATCGTCGCCTGGCAGTGCATCCTCTCGGGCGGAACGCTGATGCTGATGGAGCGCTTCGACGCCGAGCAGGCGCTCGCCCTGATCGCCGCGCAGCGCGTCGACTGGGTGCTGTTCGTGCCCACCATGATGCAGCGCATCGCGCGGCTCGCGCCCGGCGTCCGTAACAAGTACGACGTCTCTTCGCTGCGGCGCGTGATGTGCTCCGGCGCGCCGAGCCCGCAGTGGCTGAAGCGCTTCTGGATCGAGTGGCTCGGGCCCGAGAAGATCTACGAGGCGTACGGCGGCACGGAGCGCATCGCCGGCACCGTCATCAGCGGTGTCGAGTGGCTCCTGCATCCGGGCTCCGTCGGCAAGCCGCCGCCCGGGCGCATGATGCGCGCACAGCGGCCCGACGGAACGCCGTGCGCGCCCGGCGAGGTCGGCGAGATCTACATGAAGCCCGCGAGCGGGCAGGGCAGCACCTACCGCTACATCGGCGCCACGCCGTCGGCGACGTCCGACGGCTGGGAGACGCTCGGCGACATCGGCTGGTTCGACGCGGACGGGTACCTCTACCTCGCCGATCGCAAGACGGACATGATCCTGGTCGGCGGCTCGAACGTGTATCCCGCCGAGGTGGAGGCCGCGATCGATGCGCACCCGCGCGTGCGCTCGAGCGCGGTGATCGGGCTGCCCGACGACGATCTCGGCAGCCGCGTACACGCGATCGTGGATGCGCCCGCCGGCGTCACGGACGCGGAGCTGCGCGCGCACCTCGCGGAGCTGCTCGTCGCCTACAAGGTGCCGCGCAGCTTCGAGCGCGTGAGCGAGCCGCTGCGCGACGACGCGGGCAAGCTGCGGCGCTCGGCGCTGCGCGAGGCGAGGCTCGGCGCGAAGTGATCGCAGAGCTCGCCCGCTCTCGGCCGAACGCGCTCGCGCTCACGGACGGCGTGCGTGCGCGCCCGCCGTGTTCGGCATCCCCGACGAGGAGAGTGGGGCGAGCAGGTGAAGGCCGCGCGTTCTGCCGCGGCAAGCTCGCCGCCTACAAGGTGCCGCGCTCGATCGACTTCGAGCGCGAGCTGCCGCGCAGCGCCGCCGGGAAGCTCTACGTCCGCCGGCTGCGCGACCCGTATTGGGAAGGGCGCGAGCGCCGAATCCGAGCGCTGGGACTCCATGACCCGAAATCAGGCATTCGGTTTTCGGCCAGATTGGAGTAAAGGGGAGAGGGGCAAGGAGAATTGCGTGTTCGACCTGGCGAGCGACTCGGGCCGGGCGGCGATCGACGCCACCACCTTCCCCGTCTTCGTGCTGGGTGAGCACGGTCAAGTGCTCGACGCGAACGCGGCCGCGTGCGCGTACTTCGGGCAGTCACGCGCGGAGTTCTCAGGCGTCGACGCGCTCGGAGTGCGCGGCTACTCGCCGACGCGGCGCGGCCTATTCGGCAAGCGCTTCGCGGCGTGGCTCGCCGGCGAGATCTCGCCCTTCCTCGTCGCCTGGCCGCCGCGCACGGGCTCCGACAAGTTCCTCGTGCTGCCGCAGCGGACGATCTACGCCGGCAAGCCCGCCGTGAGCACGACGCTCGTGCCCGCGCCGGTGGTCGAGGCCGCGCTCGCCGGCCATTCGAGCGAGTCGACGAGGCGCATGCGAGCGTGGGTGAAACAGCAATCGCGCGGCACCACGCCGCCGCGCGGCGACGCGCTGCTCGAGCAGCTCACGCCGCGCGAGTGGGAGATCGCGCGGCGGCTCGCGGAAGGCGACCGCGTTCCGCTCATCGTCGAGGATCTCGGCATCGCGGAGAACACCGTCCGCAATCACCTCAAGTCGATCTTCCGCAAGCTGCAGGTCGGATCGCAGGCGGAGCTCGTGCGCCACCTCAAGCGGCGGGCCTAGCGAGCGCGCGCGGGCGCGCTCACTTCCGCCAGAAGCGCTGCCAGCTCTCCAGCGACCACGGCACGCTTCCGCGCCCGGTCTGGCGCTTGGGCCACTCGGCGGGCGCGAGTGTCAGGGGATTCACGCCGAGCTCGGCGCCGTAGACGAGCAGATGCTTGCGCCGCACGAACAGCCAGCGCCCGTCGCGCCTCTCGTAGGCATCGTGGTACTGGATCGCCTGAATGATCCAGCGCGCGCTGTCGGGACCGCCGTCCTGGATTTCCGCGCGCGTGTAGACGACGCCGCTCGCGTGCGCGTCGTCCGCGAAGTCGATCACGTGATTGCCGACTTGCAGGAACGTCGCGCCCACCGCGCGCAGCGAGCGGTCGAAGTCGGCGCGCAGGGCGGCGTGGCCCCGCGCCTCGCGCGAGACGCGCACGTCCGGCACGTAGAGCGACGCGAGCTCGTCGAGCCGGCGCGCGTCGAGATACACCGCGTAGCGGTGCGCGAGCTGCTGGATCTCGACGGTCGCGAGCAGCCGCTCGGTGTCGGTCATCTCGCTCATCGCGGCGTGAGCCGCACGGGAATGCGCTTCCAGGCGTTCAGCTCGTTCGAGCGCATGCGCGCGGGCTCGCCGGCCAGCTCGACGCTCGCGAAGCGCGCGAAGAACTCTTCGAGGAAGACGCGCGCCTCGAGCCGGCCGAGCGCGGCGCCGAGACAGAAGTGCTCGCCGAAGCCGAACGCGACGTGCGGGTTCGGCGTGCGCGCGACGTCGAAGCGCTGCGCATCGCGGAACACCTCCGCGTCGCGGTTCGCCGAGGCGTACATCATCACGACGCGGTCGCCGGCGCGAATGCGCACGCCGCGCAGCTCGGTGTCGCGCGTCGCGGTGCGGCGGAAGTAGTGCACCGGCGTCAGCCAGCGCAGGAACTCCTCCACCGCGCTCTCGATCAGCCCGCGGTCGGTGTCGAGGCGCGCGTACTCCGCGGGCCGCTGCATCAGCTCGAGCATGCCGCCCGCGAGCGTCGAGCGCGTGGTCTCGTTGCCGGCGATCGCGATCTGCACGAACAGCCCCGCGAAGGTCGGCAGGTCGACCTGCTCGCCGTCGAGCCGCGCGTTCCGCAGCACGTGCAGCAGCGAGTCCTCGGCGCCGCTCGCCGCGCCCGCGGCTCTCTGTGCGAGCTCGAACGCGTAGGCGCCGAACGCGAACGCGCTCTGCGTGCCGGTCTCGCGGCCGCGCGTCAGCTCCGGATCCGCGGCGCCCGCCAGCAGATCCGCCCATTCGCCCACGCGCTCGCGATCGGCCTCGGGAATCCCCAACAAGTCGCACACGATCGCGAGCGGCAGCGGGCGCGCCACGTCCATCACGAAGTCGCATTCGCGCCGCTCCGCCGCGCGCTCGAGCGTCGCCCGTACGAGCGCGCGCATGCGCGCCTCGAGGCCCCGCACGACGCGCGGCGCGAACGAGTAGAGCACGCGCTTGCGGATCTCCGTGTGCCGCGGCGGATCGAGCGACAGCAGCGTCGGCAGCTGGTCCGTGAAGTCCGCCAGCTGCATCCCTCTCTGCTGCGCGGAGAACAGCTCCGGCTGCCGCGACACCGCCAGCACGTCGGCGTGCCGCATCACGGCCCAGTACCCGCCGCCCCCCTCCATCTCCTGCCAGCAGACCGGCTCGCGCTGGCGCACCTCCGCATACACCTCGTGGGGCGGCCCCGAGCCAGACAACACCTCGATGTCGAGCAAATGCTTCACGCCGCCAACCTCACCGCAATCCGAGCAGCGTTAGCGCGCCAGCGAAGCGTGAGCGACCCGCGCCAGCGCAACGAATCCTGCCGCGCCTCAACGGCGCGGCAGGATTCGCCCTCACCCACCAGTGCCGCTCGTCCACGCCACCTCGAACGAGATTCGGCGGGGCGGCAGGGGCCGCGAAGGCGAAATCAACCGGAGCAGACAACGCCCCGAAACCAAAGGGCTCTGGCTCTCCGCTTCCCGGTACACCCAGCCAGCCGCGCGAGGCATTCGCCGCAGCGGCCCCTGCCACCCCGCCGCCGGCGCCCCGCCAACGCCTCCCGCCGCCGCGGAGCGCGCGTGTGTCAGCGCCCGCGCAACCTCTGCATCGCCTTCGTCACGGCCGCGAGCGCCGAAGGCCGATCGCTCGAGAGCGCCCGTTTCTGTAGCTCGTCGATCCGCGCCAGCAACGCGCTGCGCTCCGCGAGAAATTGGGCCACCGCCGCCGTCGTGTCGCTCGCCCCCGCGTGCAGCACCTGCCCACACAGCTCGGCGTGCAGGTCCAGCAGCTCGCCCCGTAACAACTCCAGCTCCACCCGGTCCCACGGGTCGCTCGGCCAGGCCCGCGCGATCCGCTCGTACGCCCAGTTGAGCCCCGTGCGCTCGCCGAGCGTCGTGTAGGCGATCGCCGCCGCCGCGAGCGAAGCTCTCGCGCCCTCGCTCACCAGCAGCATCGACACGCCGTGGTCCGCGACGGAGGCGCTCGCCACCTCGCGCGCGAGCTCGTCGTCCATGCCGCGCGCCGCGAAGCGCGCGCGCACGTCGTCGCCGCGTGTCAGCGCGCTGTGCGCGGGCAGATCGGCGCGCAGCGCGCGCAGCTCGGCGAGGCCTGCGCGCCAGCGCGCGACCTGCTCCGGAGCCGGGTCCGTGATGCCGCGGCGCACGAGCAGCCGCGCGACGCTGCGCAGCGCGCGGTCCTGCACGAGCAGCGCGTCGTACACCGCCTCGCGCTCGGCGGCGCTCGCGAGCACGCGTTCGCGGAAATCGAGATCGGCGAGGATCTCGTGCGCGAGCAGCAGCGCATTCGCGACCACGTGCGAATCCGTCTCGAGCTCGCGGCAGAGCAGCGGAATCAGCGCGACGCCGCCGGTATCGATCAGGCGATTCGTCGTGACCATCGCGCCGATCTCGCGGCGCAGGCGATGCTGCGCGAGCGCAGCGGGATGCCGGCTCGCGAGCTGTTGCGGGAAGTAGGCGCCGTACAGCTCCGCCGCGAACGCGGGCAGCTCCCAGCTCGGCGCGGCCAGCAGCGCGCGCCCGAGCTGCAGCTTCGCGAGGCCGAGCAGCCAGGCGAGCTCCGGCCGTAACAACGCACCGCCGCGGGCCTCGAGCGTCGCGGCGTCAGGCAGCTTGCCCTGCGCCGGGCTCATGCCCTCGGCCTTGCAGAGGAACTCGGTCGCCCAGGCGAAGCCCTCGCGATCGAGTCTCGCGCGCCGCTCGTCGAGCGAGAGCACGAGCGCCTGCGCGCGGTTGTGCGCGAGCACGCGCTCGCAGCTCTCCTCCGCGAGCTCGAGCAGCAGCGCGTCGCGCTGCTCCCGGCTGAGCGCGCCGCTCGCGAGCAGCGGCGCGAGCGCGATCTTGAGATTCACCTCGTGGTCCGAGAGGTCGACGCCTGCGGAGTTGTCGATCGAATCCATCTCGATGCGCACGCCGCTGGCGGCCGCCTCGCCCCGCGCGTCTTGCGTGAAGCCGAGATTGCCGCCCTCGGCGACGACGCGCGCACGCAGCTCGCGCCCGTCGACGCGCACGGCGTCGTTCGCGCGGTCGTGCACGTCGGCGTGGCTCTCCTCCGAGCTCTTCACGTAGGTGCCGATGCCGCCGTTCCAGAGCAGGTCGACGCGCATGCGCAGCGCGGCGCGAATCACTTCTTCGCCCGAGGCCGCCGCGTGCTCGATGCCGAGCATCGCGCGCGCCGCGGGCGAGAGCGCGATGCGGCTCGCGTCGCGGCGGTATACGCCGCCGCCCTTGGAGATTCTCGCGCCGTCGTAGTCGGCCCACGTCGAGCTGGGCAGGTCGTAGAGGCGCTTGCGCTCTTGCCATGAGCGCTCGGGGTCGGGATCGGGGTCGAGGAAGACGTGACGATGATCGAAGGCAGCGAGCAGCCGCACGCGCCGCATCAGCACGAAGCCGTTGCCGAACACGTCGCCGGACATGTCGCCGATCCCGACCGCGCTGTAGCTCGACGTATCCGGGTCGAGGCCGAGCTCGGCGAAATGATGGCGCGCGCACTCCCACGCGCCGCGCGCGGTGATCGCGAACTTCTTGTGGTCGTAGCCCGCGGAGCCGCCGGAGGCGAAGGCGTCGTCGAGCCAGAAGCCGCGCTCGCGCGCGACGGCGTTCGCGGTATCGGAGAGGTGCGCGGTGCCTTTGTCCGCGGCGACCACCAAGTACGGGTCGTCGCCGTCGCGCCGGTGCACGCTCGCGGGCGGCACGATCTCGCCGCGCTTGCCGACGTCGTCCGTGACGTCCAGCAAGCCCGCGATGAACTCGCGGTACTTCGCGTCGCCGCGCGCGCGCGCTTCGGCGGGCGAGGTCGGCGCGGGCGAGACGACGAAGCCGCCCTTCGCGCCGACCGGCACGATGATGCCGTTCTTCAGCATCTGCGTGCGCATCAGGCCGAGCACCTCGGTGCGCAGGTCGCCGGGACGATCGCTGTAGCGGATGCCGCCGCGCGCGATCGCGCCGCCGCGGATGTGGATGCCGAAGAAGCCGGCGCCGGTCACGACGATCTCGCGATACGGGCGCGGCGTCTCGAGCTCGGCGACGCGCGTGGCGTCGAGCTTCAGCGAGAGCCGGTACGGCGTGCGCTCGGCGAAAAAACTGGTGCGCACGGTCGCGTCGATCAGGCCGAACAGCCCGGCGAGCGCGCGGTCCTCGTTCAGCGACGGGATGCGCGCGCGGTAGCGCTCGAACTCGTCGCGCACCGCCGCCTCGCGCGCGCCGCGATCGCCCGGGAGCGCCGGATCGAGGCGCGCGCGGAAGTAGGCGAGCAGCAGACGCGTCGCGAGCGGATTCGCGAGCAGCGTCTCGCGCAGGTAGGCCGCGGTGAGCGTGCCTTGGATCTGCTCGTAGTACGCGACGTAGCTGCGCAGGCAATCGACCTCGCGCCAATCGAGCCCCGCGACCAGCACGAGCGCGGAGAGCGCATCGTCCGCGACGCGGCCCTCGAGCACGTTTCGCAGCGCGTCGCCGAGCCGCGGCAGCAGCGCGTCGAGATCGGCCTGCTCGCCCAGCGTGACGACGCGCAGCGCCACGAGCGTCGCCGCCGGGCGATTCGCGGCCCGCACCGATTCGCGCCGCGCGTCGACCACCTGGATGCCGAAGCGGTCGACGATCGGCAGCAGCTCCGACAGCAGCCGCGGCTGCGCGAGCACGATGTCGAGCAGCGTGTCGTGGGGCGCGTCGACCTCGCTGTAGAAGGCGAACTGGGGCGTGCCGCCGGCGCCGTGCAGCTGCTCGAGCGCGAGCACGTCGCGCGCGGCGTCGCGCGGATGCGTGTCCACGCGATACGGCTCGGAGAACGCGTCCTCGTAGAACGCCGCCAGCTCGAGGCCGGCGTCCGCTCCGATGCGCTCGCCGAGCGCCTCGGCGAGCCGGTCGATCCACGCCGCGATCTTCTCGCGCACGGCGCGCTCGAGCGGCTCGAACGCGACCTCCGCGAGCCGCGGGCCGACGGGCGTGCAGAAGAAGTGGATGAGGGCCGTGTCTTCCTCGATGAACGAGGTGCGCGAATCGGCGTGCAATGGACCGAACTGCGCGGCGAGCACGCCCTCGACGACGCCGCGCAGCTCGTCGCGGTAGCGATAGCGGGGCATCACGACCGCCGCGTACATCGAGCGCCGGTTCGCGTCGACCGACAGCACGAGCTGCGGCTCGTCGCTGCCCTCGGCGGCGATGATGTCCTCGATCACGCGCGAGCAGGCGTCGGGGTGGCTCGCGAGCAAGAACTCGGCGGGCGTCTGGTCGAAGGTGGTGACGATCGCCTTCTGCCGGTGCGACTGCGGCGCAGCCTGCTTCTCGGCGAGGATCGCCTCGAGGCGCTCGTAGAGCAGCGGAATCTGGGAGCCCGGCGTGCGCAGCGCGCGGAAGGTGAAGAGCCCGCACACGACCATGAAGCCTGATAAGCGGCCGCTCTCGTCGTGCTCCTTCACGAGCACGCGGTCGAGGCGGCCCGCGCGGTGAACGGTCGACGGGATGCGCGACTTCCCGATCAGGATGATGCGCGAGTCGGCGAGCTGCTCGCGGATCTCCTCGGGAATCGCGGCGCCCTCGAGCGGCGTCGCGAAGCGCGACGTCTCGTCGTCACGGAACGAGCCGAGGCCGCTGCCCGGGCGCAGGGAGATCCGGAGGGCACCGTCTCCGGAGTACTGCGCCGCGTAGCGCCGCACGCCCATGAACACGAAGTTCTCGGCCGCGAGCCAGCCGAGGAAGCGCCGGATCTTGTCGGCACGCTCCGCCGCGCCGGGGATGAACTGGCCGGCGAACTCGACGTTCGCCTCGGCCTCGCGCACGAGCCGCACCATGCGCCGGTGGTCGTCCGTGATCGCCTCGAGCCGCGCCAGGCGGCTGCGCAGCTCGGCCTCGAGCTTCTCGGGCTCCGCGACGCGCGGCGCGACCTCGACGTACATCACCGACTCGCGCGCGCCGCGGCCCAGCGCGAAGCCACCGCCGCTGCGGTCGATCTCGAGCACGGGGTGCACGAAGCACTCCTCGCGCAGGCCCTCTTCGCGTAACAACAGGCGCGTCGTGTCCACCAGGAACGCGCGGTCGGGCTGCACCGCCTCGATCGCCGTTCGCCCCGGCGTGTCGGGCGGATTCCAAACGCGCAGCGACAGCCCGCTCTTGCGGTCGTGAGCGAACTCGAACATGCGCCAGGCCAGCGCAGCCAGGCCGCGCCCGCCGCGCGTGCGCCATAGCCGCCGGTCGACGTCGCGCATCAGCGCCGTGACGAACGCCTCGATCTCACTGCTGCGCGCGCTGCCCGCGGAGGCGAGCTCGGCCCGCACCGCGGCGAGGGCGTCGGCATGCCAAGAGCGTTGTTCCCGCACGGCTTCCATCGTACCCCCGTATCGGCGCGCCGCGGCCGCCGTTGCCCTCGTTCGTGGCCGCCAGCGGCCGCCTGAATCGCCGCCGGCCTGTGGTAAACCCCGTCCCTTCCCGAAGCTGGAGCCCCGATGAGCAAGACCCGCACACCGGCCATCGAGGGCTGGTTCAAGCTCGACGACGCGAAGCCCGCGCTGCTCGGCACGCGCTGTGCCGGCTGCGGCAGCGTGTTCTTCCCGCGCGAGGAGACGTTCTGCCGCAACCCTTCGTGCGCAGGCACGAAGTTCGAGCCGGTCGAGCTCTCGACGCGCGGGCGGCTCTGGTCGTACACCAACAACTGTTACGCCCCGCCCGCGCCGTTCGTTTCGCCGACCCCCACCTTCGAGCCCTACGCGATCGCAGCGGTCGAGCTGGAGCGCGAGAAGATGGTGGTGCTCGGGCAGGTGGTGCCGGGCGTCGGCGTCGACGCGCTCGAGGTCGGCATGCAGATGGAGCTCGTGCTCGGGACGCTGTACGAGGACGAGAGCAACGAATACGTCGTGTGGAAGTGGAAGCCCGCGAGCGCGTGAGCGTTCCGAGGCGACGAGAGACAGCAACGCAACGATCGAACGCGGCCTGAAGAGCCGCGAAAACCAACGAGGCAACGCAATGCGCGAACGCGGCTCGAGAAGCCGCAAGCCGGCCGAGGCGCCCAGCGCCTCAGCCGGCGCGCAGCGAGGCGAAGCCGAGCGGAGCCCAAACAAAATGATCGGTGAAGTCGCAGTCCTCGGCGTCGGCATGCATCCCTGGGGAAAGTGGGGGCGCAACTTCGTCGAGTACGGCGTGGCGGCGGCGCGCGCGGCGCTGGCGGATGCGGGCGTCGAATGGAAGGACGTCCAGTTCGTGGCCGGCGGCGAGAACATCCGCAACGGCTACCCCGGCTTCGTGGCGGGCGCATCGATCATGCAGGCGCTCGGCTTCAACGGCGCGCAGGTCGCGAGCACCTACGGCGCGTGCGCGACCGGCTCGCAGGCGATCTCGATGGCGCGCGCGCAGATCCTCGCCGGCGTGTGCGACGTCGCGTTGGTGGTCGGCGCCGACACGACGCCGAAGGGCTTCTTCGCGCCGACCGGCGGCGGCGAGCGCACCCAGGATCCCGACTGGCTGCGCTTCCGTTTGTTAGGGGCGACGAACCCGGTCTATTTCGGCCTGTACGCGCGCCGGCGCATGGACCTGTACGGCGACACCGAGCGCGATTTCGCCCAGGTGAAGGTGAAGAACTCGCGCTGCGCCGTGCACAACGAGAACGCGCGCTATCGCAAGGCGTACACGCTCGAGGAGGTGCTCGCGTCGCAGATGGTGAGCGATCCCCTGCGGCTGCTTCAGATCTGCGCGACCAGCGACGGCGGCGCGGCGCTCGTGCTGTGCAGCATGGAGTACGCGCGCAAGCGCAGCACCAGGCCGGTGAAGATCGCGGGCGTCTCGACCGTGACGCCGCGCTACCCGCAGACGGTCGTCGAGATGCCCAACTTCGCGAGCGACTCGGCGGCGGTCGTGCGCGTGCCGGACGTCGCGTTCAAGGACTCGATCGCGAAGCTCGCCTACGAGCAGGCGGGCCTCGGGCCCGAGGACATGAGCTGCGCCGAGGTCTACGACCTCTCCTCCGCGCTCGAGCTCGATTGGATCGAGCACGTCGGCCTGTGCAAGCAGGGCGACGCGGCGCGCTTGTTGCGCGAGGGCACGACGTCGCTCGGCGGCAAGCAACCGGTGAACCCGAGCGGCGGCCTCGGCGCGTTCGGCGAGGCGATCCCCGCGCAGGCGATCGCGCAGGTGTGCGAGCTCACCTGGCAGATCCGCGGCCAGGCCGCGGGCCGGCAGGTGGAGGGCGCCCGCGCCGGCGTCACTGCGAACCTCGGCCTGTTCGGCCACGGCTCGTCGGTGGTGGTGAAGGCGTAGCGAGGCGCTGCGAGCGGGCAAAGGTGGAGCAAAGGGGTCTGACCCCTTTGCTTCCGTCGACCAGGCACCGTCCGCGCTAGCGCAGGTGCGCGTGTCGGTGGTGCAGATCCGGCCAGTGCGGATGCGTGTGCGTCATCGGCGCGTGGCGATGCGCGTGGCTGTGCCGCCCACGCACGGGCGGATCGTGCGCGTGATCGTGGTGCCCGTCGTCGTGACGATGGCTGTGCGCGTGCCCGAGCGCGGCGTGGGAGTGCGCGTGCGCGTGCCGGCTCGAGAGCAGCGCCGCGAGCGAGGGCAGCAGCAGCGCGCAGGCGATCCCGTGCGCGCGCGTCAGCGGTTCGCCGAGCGCCGTGAACGCGAGCAGCGCGCCGAGCAGCGGCGCGCTCGCGTAGACCGCCTGCGCGCGCGTGGCGCCGAGCTCGTGCGCGGCGGCGATGTAGAGCGCGATGCTCGCGCCGTAGCTGAGCGCGCCGACCGCGAGCGCGGCGCCGACCACGCCGAGCGATGCGTCTAGCGGCGCGCTGGAGCAGCCGATCGCGAGATTCGTGGCGCCCGCGACGAGGCCCTTCACGAGCGTGCTGCGCGCGGGCGTGATGCCGTCGATCAACGCGCTGAGGTGATTGTCGAGGGCCCAGCAGGCGCAGGCCGCCGCGACGAGCAGGCCCGCCTCGAGCGCGGGCGCGCCGCCGCCCGCCGTCACGACCGCGCCGGCCGCCACCACCCCCGCGATGCCGAGCCAGCCGCCGCGGCCCAGGTACTCGCGGAACAGCGCGACGCCGAACGCGGCCGTGAGCGCCAGCTCGAGGTTGAGCAGCAGCGAGACCGAGCCCGCGCCGACGAGCCGCAAGCCGCTCAGCATCAGCACGGGCCCGGCGATGCCGCCGAGCAGCACCGCGCCGGCGAGCCGCAGCAGATTCGGACGATCGAGGGCCAGGAACGCGCGGCGCGGCCTCGACCGCCGCTCGCGCGCGACGAGAGGGGCCATGCCGAGGGCCGCGCCCAGATAGAGCAGGCCGGCGAGCTGGAACGGCTCGAGCCCGCCGAGCAGCAGCTTGCTCGCCGGCGTAGAGCCGCCGAACAGCAGAGCCGAGAGGAGCGCGAGCACGAACGCGAACATGCTGGGCCTCCGCGCGCAGCGTATCTCCGCCGCGCTGTTACGGGTGCGTTGCGGAACGGGCGCGCGCGTCCACGGGCGGCGCTCTACTCTCGGCCGCATGCCCGAGACCGCCTACGAAGTGCGCTGCGAGCGCTGCAAGACCTCGTTCGCGCCCGGCACCAAGCAGTGCATCCACTGCGGCGGCGCGATCGGGCGGCGCCTGCTGGCGTTCGACGCGCTCTCGACCGGCGGCGCCGAGCCGCCCGACGCGAGCGAGCACCTGCCCGGCGTGCCCGACGCGCAGCCGTCGCTCGCGGGCATCGTTCGCATCGCGATGATCGCGCTCGTGGTCGTCAGCGCGATCGCGCGCGCGTGCATGCAAGGCGACTGAAGCGATCCCACGCGAGGAGGAGCGATGTCCGAAAAGCTGAAGAAGAGCGATGCCCAGTGGCGCGCCGAGCTGACGCCGATGCAGTACGCCGTGCTGCGCGAGGCCGCGACCGAGCGCCCCTTCACGGGCGAGTACGACCATTGCGACGACGCGGGGACCTACCGCTGTGCGGGCTGCGGCGCCGAGCTGTTCGCGTCCGACACGAAGTACGACTCGGGCTGCGGCTGGCCCGCGTTCTACGCCGCGAAGGACGGCGGCGCGACCCTCGAGCGCACCGACACCGCGCACGGGATGCTGCGCACCGAGGTCTTGTGCGCGAAGTGCGACGGCCACCTGGGCCACGTCTTCAACGACGGCCCGCGCCCGACCGGCCTGCGCTACTGCATCAACTCGGCCGCGATCAAGCTGGAGAAAAAGGAGTAGAGCGCGACGCGCTCACTTCCCGATGATGCTGAGCGCCTGACGCGGGCAGAGGCGAACCGCCTCGTGCGCCTTGCTCTCGAGGTTCTTCGGAATCTCGCCGGAGACGTCGTCGCTCGCGCCCTTCAGCACGTGATGGAATGCGTCGTTGTCGTCGACTTTGAAGAGCTCGGGTGCCACGTCCATGCAGACCGCATTGGCTTCGCACAGATCCCAGTCGACCTTCACTTTCATCGCATCCTCCAGGGGCCCCGAACGGTTTCGGGGGGACGAAAGGCAGCCTCTATACCACGGCCCCCTCGAACCTGCCGGGTGAAATTTGGCGCGCGCGGCCCGTCGCGATCAGCCGCGCGAGGTGCTGCTCCATGCTGCGCCGCTCCACCGGGTCGGCGAACGAGACCGGATCGCTCGGCCGGTAGACGAAGCGGTGCCTCACGATCTCGTCGAGCGTGCGCGGCGCCTCGCTGAGGTAGGCGTGCAGCCGCTGCTCGCGGCTCGCGATCACCGCCTCGAACTTGTCGAGGCGCGCGAGGAAGGTCGCGCGGTCGACGACGCCGATGTGGTGGAACGTGGCGTAGTGCTTCGCCTGGATGCCGCGCACGAGCCGCAGCGAGCGCTCGAAATCGGCGAGATCGCTCCAGGCGTCGCCGTAATAAGGCCCGAAGCTCGAGAGATCGATGTCGCCGAGATACAGCACGTCGTCGGGCTGGACGTGGAACGCGCAATGCCCGCGCGTGTGGCCCGGCGTGTGAATCACGCGCACGTGGACGCCGCCACCGAGCTCGAGCACGTGGCCGTCGCGAAAACCGGTCGCGCGCGGGTTCGCCGTGTAATAGAAGCGCTCCGCGAGGGTCTTCTCCCAGCCGGCGCCGAGCACGCTGTCGTCGTAGCCGTAGATGCGCAGGAAGCCGGCGAACGAGTGCAGCCCCAACAAGTCGGCCTCGTGCAGCTCCCACGGCGCATCGGGGAACAGGTGGTTGCCCGCGATGTGATCCTCGTGGCAGTGGCTGTTCCAAACGCGGTCGACGCGCGGCAGCGAGCGCTTGCGTGCGACCACGCCGAGCGAGGGGTCGATCATCAGGCTCTCGCGCGCGCCGCGCACGAGGATCGAATTCCCGTGCGGATACTTCCCGTGCGACGCGCCGAACAGCACGGTCACGGCGCCGATCGCCAGCTCTTCGAGCACTTCGTCGCTCAACGGGCTACCTCGCTGATTCGCCCAGCATACGGAGGACGCGATGGTCGCCGCACGCGGGTTCTGGCTGGTGAAGTCGGAGCCGAGCACTTACTCGTGGCAGCAGTTCGTCGCGGAGAAAGGCACGTTCTGGAGCGGCGTGCGCAACCCGATGGCCCGCAACAACCTCGCGGCCATGCGCAAGGGCGACGCCGTGCTCTTCTACCACTCGGGCGAGGGCAAGGCGGTGATCGGTCTCGCGACCGTCACGCGCGAGTCGTATCCGGACCCGTCGGCCGACGATCCGAAGTGGCTGGTCGTCGACCTCGCGCCGTCGAAGCCGCTGGCGGAGCCGGTCACGCTGGCGGCGATCAAGGCGGAGAAGTCGCTCGCCGAGATCGCGCTGGTGCGCTTCTCGCGGCTCTCGGTGCAGCCGCTGCCGAGAGCGGCGTTCGAGAAGATCCTCGCGATGGGGAAGACGAAGCCGTGACGCAGCAAGGGCCGAGCGCGCCGCGCGCCGTCGACGTCGCCACGATCGGAGAAGACGTCCCGCTGCTCGCGGGCTTGCGCACGACGCGCGCGATCCGCCGGCTGCTGCCCGATCCGGTGCCGCCCGCGCTGATCCGCAAGGTGTGCGAGGCCGCGACCTTCGCGCCGAGTGGTGGCAACCGGCAGCCGTGGAAGTTCGTCGCGGTCAGCGAGCCCGAGCGCAAGCGCTGGGTCGGCGAGCGCTACCGCGCGCGTTTCATGGCGTACATCGCGCCGGCGCAGCGCGCGGCGCTCTCGCCCGACTACCCGGAGCGCAAGCGCCGCAACCAGGTCGCCGCGATTCATCTCGCGGAGCACATGGCCGAGGCGCCGGTGCTGCTGTTCGTCGCGGGCTGGACGCGCCGCGGCGAGCCGCAGCTGCAGGCCTTAATGCCTTGCGTGCAGAATCTGCTGCTCGCCTGCCGCGCAGTCGGCCTGGGCGCGAGCCTCACCACCCTGCACCGCAGCTTCGGCGAGGAGTGCGACCGCTGGCTCGGCCTTCCGGAGGGCTGTCCTAGCTGCGCGCTGATTCCGATCGGCTGGCCGCGCGGGAAATACGGCGCACCGCCGCGGCGTCCCGTGGACGAGAGCCTGTTCTGGGAGCACTACGACGCCGCCAAGGATCCGGCGGCGCGGCGCGAGGAGACTGCCGGCGAGTAGCCGCGCGCGGCGTGCTCCAAACGAAGCCGGGCTCGGCGCGAACGCCGAGCCCGGCCGATTGCGAAGCGCTGCGAGCGATTAGGCCCGCTGGCGGCGGCGCAGCAGCGCGCGGCCGACCAGCAGCGCGCCCGCGCCGAACACGAACATCGCGCTGGGTTCCGGCACCGGCGGCGTGAACAGCTGGTCCTGCCGCGTGCTCGAGTAGTAGAGCTTGGTGCCGCCGTAGCCGCTGTAGCCCTTGAAGCCGAGCACGTAGCCGAAGACTCGGTAGGCGCCGGCGCTCATCGAGCCCGAGGTCGCCGTGAACTTGTTGCCGTAAACGGCCTCCCACACCGCGGCCTGCACGCCGGTGATCGCCTGCACCTGGGTGACGCCGAGCTGGTTCTCCAGCCAGCTCAGGCTGTTGCCCCACTTATCCGCGATCGTCGCCGCGAACACGAACTTGCGCGCGGGCGGTCCCGCCGCGAACGAGGCGCGCTCGGCGGCGCCCGGGTCGTACGCGACGAAGTTGGTGAAGGAACCGGCGCTGATCGTCTGCGAGAGGTCTGCGCAGAAGCTCGTGCCCTGCACGTTGCCCACCGTCTCGTGGAAGTGCACGGTCCAGAAGCTTCTCGACTGGTTGTTGAAGTTGACGTTGATCACCTCGCCCGGATCCCAGCCGGTCACGGTGAAGGTCGCAGCGAGAGACGGCGCAGCCAATAACAGCACGGCCGCGGTCGCGAGTAAGCGGAGAGAGCGCATTCGTTTTCCTCGAGTGAGAGAGTTCGCGTTCGTCCCTTTGTGACCCATCACCGCGTTTTCGGTTGCGATACGAGCCGGGGTTGAACGAGATGCGAATGGAGCAAGCGGCATGCCGCACGCGCGGATCGAACCTGATAACTGGTCGATCTCGCAGCGCGCGCGGGCGGATGCGGGGCCCGTTGCGCATCGCTGAGCGTGCGCAGTGCGCTGCGTAGTGGCGAGCGCGCTTCCGTTCCGAGGTCTCGCCGGCGGCGCCCTCAGCCGCGCGCGGCGGCGAGGACGCGGCGAGCGGCGGCTCCGCAGCGGCGCCCGGTCTCCGCGGGCGGCAGCGCGTCCAGCGCGCGCGAGAACACCTCGACGCCGATCGGCGCTTTGCTGCCGGCCGCGTCGAGCAGGCGAAGCCAGCGCGTCAGCGGTATCGCGCCTTCGCCCGGCAAGAGGCGCGCCGTCGTGGTCTCGCTGACCAGATCGCCCACGGGCTGCGCCGGCGCGTCGTTGATCTGCACGCTCCCGATGCGCGCGCCGGGCAGCGCGCGCAGCTGCGCCTCCGTGGTCGGCCCGCGGTAGGTGTGCCAGCTGTCGATCATCAGGCTCGCGTTGGGCCGCCCACTCCGTTCGACGATCGCGAGCGCCGTCGCAGCGTCGGGAATCCCGGCCCACGGCAGGTACTCGAGCGTGACCAGCAGCCCGTGCTCCCAGGCGCGGTCGCAAACCCCTGCGAGCGCCTCCGCGGCCTCGTCGAGATCGACGCTCGGTCGGAACGCCTGCGCGACGTTCAGCGAGCGCGCGCCCAGCGCCTCGGCGATCTCGTAGTGCTCCGCCTCGGTCGCGTTCAGCTCGTTCGGGAAGTCGTCGCCCGGCATCCAGTTCAGCAACGGATCGAGATCGGCGAGCGCGAGGCCCGAGTCACGCAGCCGCGCGCGCAGGTCGGCGAACGAGAGGCCGGCCGCACGCGCGCGTCGCACGTGCGTCGGGTAGAGCGTGATGGCCGAGAAGCCGCCAGCGACACCTGCATCGCACAGCTCGCCGAAGCTCGCGTTGCGCAGCGTACCGGCGTGCAGCACGAGATCGTTCGAACCCATCGGTGCGCTCTCCGCTGCGCAGCATGCCATTGCAGCGCGCGGCGCCGCTCGCCAGACGATGTGCCGCTACGCGCCGCCCGCGCCCGTCGCCGAGCGGGTGGCGTCCGGCGCCGCGAGCTCGAAGCGCTGCATCATCGCGTTCAGGTGGCGGCGCACGACGGCGCGCGTCTCGTAGGCGATCTGCGTGAACTCGACACCCATGCCGGCGTCGAGCCAGCCGGCGAAGCCGCCGTCGAGGGCGGTGCGCCAGCGCACCTCCGCCCCGACCTCCACGCGCCGGTCGTCGAGCGTGAACACGAGCGCGAGGCGCGTTCCCGGCTTCAGCGGGGAGCGCGCCGCGAGATACCCGCCGCTCGCCGAGAGATCCGTCAGCGACGCGCGGAAGGTGCGCTCATCGGTCGTCACGTCGACCTTGAGGTTCACCGGGAAGCGCGGCTCGCGGCGCGCCTCCTTGCGGTCCGCCTGCGAGAGCGCGAGCGCCAGCAGGAAGCGCAGCTCGCGCGCGTTGGTCGGCTCGAAGGCGCCCCAGAGCACGCCCGCCGCAGCCAGCCGCGCCCGCTCCTCCGCGCTCGGCGTGCCGCCGATCGGCACGGCGCAGGAGACCGGCAGCCCGATCAACGCGAGCAGCTCCTTGCGCACGAGATCGAGCTGGCCGAGCAGCAGCGAGGTAGGCGCGGCGAAGGCGCCGATCCGCTGGCGGTGCTCGCCCGCCAAGAACATCGCGTCGTCGAGGTTGTTCGCGTAGTACGGATTCACGCCGAGCGCGATCAGCCCGAGCGAGGTGTCGCCCAGCGCGCAGGCCGAGTCGTCGAAGATGAGGACGCTGCGTTCGTACACGGAGCCTCTGGCCGAGGGCGCGCGCACTCCCGACGCGCAGGGATGAGCCGTCGTTTCGGCAGCCGCGCGCCCGGGCTGGAGAGCTCCGCGAGATCGGCGCGCGGCCGAGGATTCCGAGCGCTTGGTCGCCGCAATCGGCGCTCGTGCGCGCGCGTTGCCGCGAAGCTGCACGCGCCGCTCAGGCGCGGTCGAGCATCCAGTAGGTGGCGAGCGCGTCGGCGTACTCGTTCCAGCGCGAGCCATCGTGCGCCTTGATCCAGCGCAGCTTCGCGCCGGGATGCGCCTTCGCGAGCGCCCATAATTCCTGGACCAGCTCGAGGTTCGCGATCGGGCCCGTCTTGCGCCGCCAGCCGCGCGCTTCCCAGCCGCGCGCCCACTCGTTGACGGTGTTCACGCACAGCTGCGAGTCGGAGTAGAGCGTGACGGCCGCGTCATTCGGCAGCGCCTTGAACGCCGCGATCAAGCCGGCGAGCTCCATGCGGTTGTTGGTGGTGGCGGGAGCGTGGCCGCAGCCCTCGGCGCGGATCACGTCGTCCTCGACCCAGACGAAACCCCAGCCGCCCGGGCCCGGATTGCCCTCGCACGAGCCGTCCGTGAAGACGCCCGTCTTCGGTCCGGCGCTGTAGAGCGAGAGCACTTCGCTGGGGCTGCGCGGCATGGTCAGGCGTCCAACTCAGGACGCGCGATCATCGCGCGCCGGGGGCGCGACGCACGCGAAGGCCACTGTTCGATCTCCGCTCGCCTTCGGCTCGGCGCGCGCTTCGCTTGCATTAGGCGCTCACGCGGAAATGGACGACGTCGCCGTCCTGCATCTCGTAGTCCTTGCCCTCGAGCCGCAGCTTGCCGGCGGCGCGCGCGCCAGCCTCGCCGGCGCACGCCGAGTAGTCGTCGAACTTGATGATCTCGGCGCGGATGAAGGTGCGCTCGAAGTCGGTGTGGATCGTGCCGGCCGCCTGCGGCGCGCGCGCGCCGCGCGGGATCGTCCAGGCGCGCACTTCCTTCTCGCCCGCGGTGAGGAAGGTGATTAGGTCGAGCAGCGCGTAGGCGGCGCGGATCAGGCGATTCAGCCCAGGCTCCTCGAGCCCGAGCGCGCCGAGGAACTCCCTGCGGCCCTCGGCGTCGAGCTCGGAGAGCTCCGCCTCGATTTTCGCGCACACGCGGATCACGCCCGCCCCCGTCTTCGCCGCGTACTCCTCGAGCGCGCCGACGTGGGCGTTGCCCTCGGCGAGGCCCAGCTCGTCGACGTTGGCGACGAACAGCACGGGCTTTCCGGTCAAGAAGAAGCTCGAGCGATACGCCTCCTCCGTCTCCTTCGGCACGGGGAAGGAACGCGCGGGCTGGCCGGACGAGAGGTGCGCGATCAAGCCTTCGAAGAACGCGGCCTCGGCCTGCTCGTCCTTGCGTCCCGCCTTGGCGGCGCGCTTCACGCGATCGAGGCGCTTCTCCGCCGTGTCGAGATCCGCGAGGCCGAGCTCGGTCTCGATCGTCTCGACGTCGCGCAGCGGATCGACGGCGCCGTCGACGTGCGTCACGTCCACGTCCTCGAAGCAGCGCACCACGTGCACGATCGCGGCGGTCTCGCGGATGTGCGCGAGGAACTGGTTGCCGAGGCCCTCGCCCTTGCTCGCGCCGCGCACGAGGCCCGCGATGTCGGTGAACTCGACCGTCGCAGGAATCACCTGCTTGGCGTGCACGATCGCGTCGAGCGCCGCGAGCCGCGCATCGGGCACGATCACGACGCCGGAGTTCGGCTCGATCGTGCAAAACGGGTAGTTCTCGGCCGCGATGCCCGCCTCGGTGAGCGCGTTGAAGAGCGTGCTCTTGCCGACGTTCGGGAGACCGACGATTCCGCAGCGCAGGGGCATCTGTTCGAGCTCCGTTCGCCTTCGGCTCACTGCGCGCGGCCTGCAGCACTCGCGTGCTGCTGGCCGCTTGCGGCTTCCCGAGCCGCGATCGATCGCACTTCGAGGTTTGGTCTCGAAGCGGCCGCGGAGGTTGACGGAAGAATGAAGCGCTGCCACCCGAGAGCGGCGGGGCTCATCCGCGCAGGTAGCTCTCCAAGAACTCCGCGCGGAAATCCGGGTAGCGGCGCGCTTGGATGGCTTCGCGCGCGCGCTGCACGAGGCGCTGGTAGAAGTGCACGTTGTGGATCGAGGCGAGGATCGCGCTCAGCACCTCGTTCGCGGCGAACAGGTGATGCAGGTAGGCGCGCGAGAAGCCGCCGGCGCAGGCGGCGCAGTCGCAGCTCGTGTCGATCGGATAGGCGTCGCGCCGGTACTTGCGGTTGGTGAGACGCAGCCGCCCGCGCGAAGTGAAGACGGTCGCGGAGCGCGCGTAGCGGGTCGGAATCACGCAGTCGAACAGGTCGATGCCGTAGCCGATCGCCGCGAGCAGGTCCTCGGGCAGACCAACACCCATTAGGTACCGCGGCTTTGCCTCCGGCAGCAGCGGCGCGGTGTGCGACGTGATGCGGCAGAGCAGCTCGTGACCCTCGCCCACCGACACGCCGCCGATCGCGTAGCCCGGGAGGTCGTGCTGCAGCACTCCCTCTGCACAGCGCGCGCGCAGCGACTCGTACGTGCTGCCCTGCACGATGCCGAACAGCGCCTGATCCTGGCGCGCATGCGCGCGCACGCAGCGCTCGAGCCAGTCGAGCGTGCGCTTCACGCCCGCGGCCGCCTGCGCCTCGGTCGCGGGATACGGCGTGCATTCGTCGAACGCCATGATCACGTCCGCCCCGAGCGCATTTTGGATCTGGATCGAGCGCTCGGGCGTCAGCTCCATCACGTCGCCGGTGACTTCGTTCTTGAAGCGCACGCCCTGGTCGCTGATCTCCTTGCTCTCGAGCGAGAACACCTGAAAGCCACCGGAGTCGGTGAGGATCGGCCCGCTCCAGCGCATGAAGGCATGCAGGCCGCCGAGTTTCTCGATCAACTGCTCGCCGGGCCGCAGCGCGCAGTGATAGGTGTTCGCGAGCAGCACCTCCGCACCGGTGGCGCGCACCTGATCCGGCGTCATCGCGCGCACCGCTGCTTGGGTGCCGACCACCATGAAGGCGGGCGTGTGGACGGTGCCGTGGGGCGTCTCGAAGACGCCCGCGCGCGCAGCGCCGTCGCTGGATTGGAGATGGAACGAGAAGGGTCTCGACATTCCCGCGCACCTTATCCGTTTCCTGGACGGGCCCGAGGGGCAGCCGCAGCCCTCCCGCCGATTCGCCCTGCGCGCGCATTCCCAGGCGCTGGCCGCGGGGCGGGCCCGCGCCGCCCAGCGCGCAGCGCGGCCCACGACTCACTCCAGCCGCTCCGCTTCCGCAATAACAATCGACCGCCCGCGAGTTCTCTGGCTAAGGTGGCGCCCATCGTGACCGACGCATTCGCCGACCGTCTGATCCGCCGAGTTCGCGCCCTCGGCCATCCGCTCTGCGTCGGCATCGATCCTCACCTGGAGCTCCTGCCGCGCACCTTCCGCCACGGCGGGATGGCCGCCGGCGACCTCGCGACCGCGCGTGCGGTCGAGTCGTTCTGCCTCGCGCTGCTCGCGCGCGTCGCCGGCCGCGTCGCCGCGGTGAAGCCGCAGAGCGCGTGCTTCGAGCGCCTCGGTCCCGCCGGCATCGCCGTGCTCGCGCGCGTCATGGACGAAGCGCGGCGCGCGGGCCTGCTCGTGATCCTCGACGCCAAGCGCAGCGACATCGGCAGCACCGCCGCCAGCTACGCGTCCGCCTACCTCGCGGCCGACGCACCGATGCGCGCGGACGCGCTGACCGTCAGCCCGTACCTCGGCCTCGATTCGCTCGAGCCGTTCTTCGCAGCGGCCCACGCCGGCGCGGCCGGCGTGTTCGTGTTGTTACGGACGAGCAACCCCGGCGCCGTCGATCTGCAGGATCTCGTCGTGCGCGAGCGCCCGGTCTACCGGCGTCTCGCGGACCTGCTGCAGCCGCTCGCGCTGAAACTGCGCGGACCTTCGAGCGAGTGGTCCGGGCTCGGCGTCGTGGTGGGCGCGACCTGGCCGGAGGAGAGCCGGCGCGTGCGCGAATGGCTGCCCGGCTCGCTCTTTCTCGTGCCCGGCTTCGGCGCTCAGGGCGCGAGCGCGAGCGATGCCGTCGCCGGCTTCGTGCGCGGCCCGACGGGCCAGCTCGAAGGCGGCGTCGTGAACGCTTCGCGCGCCATCGGCTTCCCGGAAGGATGCGACGACGGCAGCGCGCAGGCTTGGGAGCGCGCGGTGGACGAGGCGCTGCGCAGCGCCATCGAGCAGCTGGGCGAGGCCGTCGCGGGCTGAGAACTCGCGCCGCGCCCTACTTGTAGTAGCCGCGCTCGCCCTTGCTGCGGCGCAGGTGCGCCTTCTTCAGCTTGCTCTTCAGCTTCGCGCGGTGGCGGGCGGACTTCTTGCGGTTGCGGTGCGGAAGCGTGGTGGACTTGCGCATGACGGCTCCGGGTCGGCCCGCGAGCCGAGCCCGGGGCGAAAGAGGGCGCGCAACCTAGGCGAGGCCTCCTGAAAAAGCGAGAGCGCCTCCAAGGAGGTTTGCTCAGCGCGTCGGCCGACCGCGGCTCGAGAAACGCAAGCGGCCGAGCGCCGCGAGAGCGGCGCAGGCCGCGCGCAGCGAGCCGAAGGCGAGCGAAGCGTCGTACAGTCCTGCGATGCAGACCCCCCTCGATCGCATGGCGGATTTCGATCTCAGCGAAGAGCAGCGCGAGGTGCGCCGCACGGTCCGCGAGTTCGCGGAGAAAGAGATCCTGCCGCACGTCGAGCGCTACGAGCGCGAGAGCCGCTACCCGCTCGAGCTGATCGCGAAGCTGCCCGAGCTCGGCCTGATGGGTCCGATGATCCCCGAGGAGTACGGCGGCTCGTACTCGGACACGACGTCGTACGGGATCATCTGCGAAGAGCTGGCGCGCGTGGATTGGGTGATCGCGTCGGTGGTCTCGGTCTCGAACTCGCTGGTCGCGCGCTCGATCCTCGCGTTCGGCAGCGACGCCCAGAAGCAGCGCTGGCTGCCCGGCATCGCGAGAGGCGACGTGATTTGCTCCGCGTGCTTGACCGAGACCGGCGGCGGCACCGACCTCGGCAACATGAAGACGGTCGCCAAGAAAGTTCCGGGCGGCTGGAAGATCACCGGCACCAAGGTGTTCATCTCCCACGCCGCCCACGCGGGCCTGTTCCTGTTGGTGGCGAGCGTCGACCTCGCCAAGAAGCACGGAGGGGTCACGGCGTTTCTGGTCGATCCGAAGAACACGCCGGGCCTCACCATCGGCGAGTTCCCGATGCGCACGTTGAAGCGCGACAACCTGGCCGAGGTGCATTTCGAGGAGGCGTTCCTGCCCGACGACGCGCTGCTCGGCGAGCCGGGCAAGGGCTTCCCGGTGCTCGGCTCCGCGCTCGATACGGGTCGCTTCTCGGTGGCGGCGCGCTGCGTCGGCCAGGCGCAGCGCTGCATCGACCTCGCGCTGCCGTACGCGCTGCAGCGCGAGGCCTTCGGACAGAAGATCGGCGAGTTCCAGCTGATCCAGCAGAAGATCGCCGACATGACCTGCCGCACGCAGGCCGCGCGCAGCATCGTCTATCAGCTCGGGCGCATGAAGGACGCCGGCGTGCCTCGCGCGTCGATGGAGAGCTCGATGGCGAAGCTGATGGCGAGCCAAGCCGCCGTCGCGAACGCGCTCGACGCGATCCAAATCCACGGCGGTTACGGGCTCAGCGAGGAGTACGAGATCGGCCGTTTGCTGCTCGAGGCGAAATCTCTCGAGTTCGGAGAGGGCACGAGCGAGCTGCACACCAAGCTGATCGCCGAGTTCATGCTCGGCGTCCGGAAGCAGTGATGGCGGCTCGCGAGCCCGCGGGGCTGCTGGAGGAGCGACGCGCCGAGCTGCTGAAGCTGATCCTCGCCGTCTCCTTCGAGCGCCGTGAGGTGACGCTCTCGAGCGGCAAGAAGAGCGACTTCTACCTCGACCTGCGCACCACGCTGATGCGCCCGCTCGGCCAGCGGCTCGCGGGCGAGCTGTTACTGGAGCGACTGATGACGGGCGGCGTGCGCGTGGAAGCGGTCGGCGGCATGGCGGTCGGCGCCGTGCCGCTCGTCAGCGCGGTGCTCTCAGCCGCCGCGCATCACGACCCGGCGACACCGCTGCTCGGCTTCTTCGTGCGCAAGGAAGCGAAGAAGCACGGGCTCGGACGGCAGGTCGAAGGGGCGTTTCGCAGCGGCATGACCGTGGCGCTGGTCGAGGACACGACGACCACGGGCGGCTCGACCCTCGAAGCCCTCGACATCGTGCGAGCCGCCGGCGGCAAGGTCGCGCGCGTCCTCTGCCTGGTGGACCGCGGCGAGGGCGCCGCAGAGGCCTTCGCCGCGCGCGGCGTCGCGCTCGAGCCGCTCTTCACGCGCAGCGACCTGCCGGTCTGATCCGCGCGACCCGCACGCGTCTCAGCGCGCGGTCTGGATGTACTGCTGCAGCTCTTCGATCGTCGTCTCGCGGTCCTCGATGATCGCCTTCACCACGTCCCCGATGGAGACGAGGCCTGCGATCTGACCGTTCTCGACGACGGGCAGATGGCGCGTGCGCTGCTCCGTCATCAGCTGCATGCAATCCTCGATCGACTGCACCGAGCGCACGCACGCCGGCTTGTCCTCCATGATCTCGCGCACGCGCGTCTCGTTCGAGTGCCGGCCGCGCAGGATCACCTTGCGCGCGTAGTCGCGCTCCGAGAGCAGGCCGACGAGCTCGCCGGCGTCGAGCACCACCAGCGCGCCGACGTCGTGCTGCGCCATCTGCTGCAGCGCCGCGTACACGGTCTCGTCGGGACCGACGTGGCGAACCGCGTGCCCTTTGCGAGCCAAGAGTTGGCGAACGCTGATCATCGCCCGGCCTCCTTCGCGCACCCGGACAGCATACGCCTCGCTGCAAGCCCTTCCCGCGATCGAGCCCCAAACGCCCGTGCGCGGGCGTAGGCTGAATCGCGAAGGAGGCCCCCCATGGCCGACAGCGTCTACAAAGTGATCGAGCTCGTCGGAACCAGCAGCGAATCCTGGGAGAAGGCGGCCGCCGCGGCGGTCAAGCAGGCGGCCAAGAGCCTGCGCGATCTGCGCATCGCGGAGGTGAAACAGCTGGACGTGCAGATCGAGAGCGGAAAGATCAAGGCCTATCGCGCGAAGCTGAGCGTCTCGTTCAAGTACGAGGGCTCGTCCTAACAGCGCCGCGCCCGCGGCGGAGCCGTGTGCTCCGCCGCGGCGAGCGCGCCGCCGCTAGTTGCCGCGCTGCGAGAAGTGCCCGTGCAGCGCGCCGTCGAGCAGCTTCAGGAAATCGCCGGCGCGCATGTGCACCACGTCCTCGTGGTCGCCGGCCTCGAAGTACACGTCGCGCAGCCCGCCGAGCGAATCCTCGTACACGGTCGGGATGCGATACGGCGCGCCCACCGGCGGCATCGCGCCGGCCTCGCAGTCGGCGAACAGCGAGTCGATCTCGGCTTCGCTGGCGAGCTCGAGGTCGCGGTTCGTCTGAATGCGCAGCGAATGGAGATCGATGCGCGTCGAGGCGGGCACGACCGCCATTACGTAGCCGCGCTCGTCTTCGAGCAGCACCGGCTTCACGAGCTTCTCGGGGCGCACGTGCGCCTCGCGCGCGGTCTCGAGGCTCGAGCTCGAGTGGGGATGCGGCAGCACCTCGTAGGGCAGGCCGCTCTGATCCAAATACCAGCGCAAGCGGGTCGCGATCATGGCCTTCTCCTTCCCCTCGAGATTCGAGCGGACGGAGCGCCTCGCTGCGCGAGGGGATTCGCCGGAGGCGAGGCCGGGGATTCTGCGCTCGCGCGCGGGCTCCGGGCAACCCCGAAGTTGCCGAGCAGCGCGTGCCGCCGCCGGACATCGCGTGCCGGGGCGCGGCGCGCGAGCGCCCGCGAGCGCGCTGCGCAGCGTCGGCACGCCGGCTGCAATCGCTCCCTCCCCACACAGCGCGGAGGCTCTCGCATGCTGATCGATCGCAACGCCATGCAGCTCGATACGGGCGCGTGGCGCTTTCAAGTCTGGGTCGCGTTCGCGCTCGCGCTCGCGACCACCACCTGGGGAATCTGGTTCGTGCCCGCGGATCCCTGGGTGAAGGGCTTCCTGATGCTCGGGCTCTACTTCACGGTGTCTTCGGCGTTCACACTCGCCAAGACGATCCGCGACGAGCACGAGAGCAAGAAGATCTTCAGCCGCATCGGCGAAGCCAAGGCCGTGCAGATGCTGCGCGAGTACGGCGAGGAGGCGTGATGCTGTTCGAGCGCATGCGCCGTCTCGTCGGCGCGATCGCGGGCAACGCGGTGACGGAGCTGGAGGCCGCGCATCCCGCCGCGGTGCTCGACGCCGAGCGCACGCGCCTGCGCGTGCAGGTCGCGCGCTACAACCAGGGCCTCGCCGCGCACGCCGCCATCGGCGAGCGCCTGCGCCGGCGCGCCGCCCAGCTCGAGCGCGAGCACGGCACGCTCAGCGAGCGCGCGCTGCGCAGGCTCGCCGCGGGCGATCGTGTGCGCGCGGCGGAGGCCGCGCTGCGGCTCGAGGAGGTGCGCGGCGAGCTCGCGCGCGGCGGCGATCAGCTCGCGCGCAGCGAGGCGACTTATCAGGAGCTGACGCGCGCACGCAACGGCGCGGTCGAAGCGGCGCGCGCGCGCATCGAGGCGATGAAGCGCAGCATCGGCGAAGTGCAGGCGCAGCGCGCGCTCGCCGAGTTGTGCGAGCTCGCGGCAGATCTGCAGGGAACGATCGGCGTCAGCGAGGGCACGCTCGAGCGCGTGCACGAGCGGCTCGAGGAGGAGCGCGAGCTGGCGATGGGGCGCGCGCGCGTCGCGCGCGAGATCCTCGACGCGGAGCGCGACGACAGCGCGCAGGAAGATCGCGTCGCTCGAGCGGAGGAGGCGCTGTGGCGTTTCGAGGCAGCCCGGGCGGAGATGTCAGGGGACGCGCCGGCCGGCGCAGGCGAGCCGAGCGCGGGGGCCAGCGACCCGCCCGCCTGATTCTCGAGGCCTACCGCTGTGGCTGCGGCCCCGCCGCGACGCCCGGCAGCTCCGCGTTCTCCCGCGCGAGCTTCTCCGCCGAGACGCGCATCTCTTCGAGCGCCCGCGCGATGTACTTCGGCGAGAGCGTTTGCACGATGCGGGTCGGCAGGTTTCCGCCGGGCTCGTAGGTCATCTCGAACACCACGCGCGTGCCGCTCGGGTGCTGCACGATCTCCCACGATCCGGCATCGGCGCGCACTTGCACGGCGCCCTCCGCCAGCGGCGCCTGCTCGCTCGCGAGCCAGTAGCGGCGCCGCACGCCTCCGCCGGGCAGCGGCTCGTCGCTGATCTCGATCGTGCTCTGGCGATCCTCGAACGGCCAGCCCGTCTTCTGCACGTTGACGACGCGGCCGTCCGGCAGCCGATCGCTCGACTTGAGCAGCGACGAGCGCTTGTTCCCCTGCTGCGCGTCGACGAGCGCGGCCGACACCCACTCCGTCGGGAGACTCCAGAGGCACTCGCTGCGGAAGGTCGGCACGTGGTCCGGGCTCACGCTGGCGAGCCGCACGGTGCAGCCTTGGGCCGAGGTGTCGTCGGCTCGCACCGCGGCGCTCGATCCCAACGCGAGCGCCGCGCCGAACGAGGCCCACACCACTTTGCCCGCGCCGCGCCGCATGCCCGCTTCCTCCAATGAGTCCCGCTGCGACGTGAGTGCCGGCACATCCCGCTCGGTGTCGCGAGGTGGCACGAGTCGCTCGGGGGCAAAAAACCTATCACGACGCGGAGGCCTCCCTCGGAGCGAAATTCGCGCCCCGCCGCCGTGGGACGTCGTCAGTCGCGGCAGCGTTCGAGAGCGCTCGATCGTGCCCGGGCGCGCGCGGGATCGTCCGCACGCGGCGGCGCTACGACCCGCTGGAGCCGCCCTGCTCCGCGCGGGCGTTCGCCTCGGCCGCGGCCCGCAGCTCGGCGAGGGACTCCGCGACGCTCGAACGCACCGTGCGCTGCACCAGCGAGACCGGGAGCGAGCCGCCCGCGTCGAAGGTCGTCTCGTAGCGGAGCAGCGTGCCACCGCCCTCGGACGCGCGGATCTCCCAGCGCCCGTCGTCCCGCCGCGCCTGCACGCGCCCCTTGCCGAGCGGCGCCTGCTCGGGCGCGAGCCGGTAGCTGAGGAGCAGGCCGCCATCCGGGCGCAGCGTCTTCTCGATCGCGAGCGTGCTCTGGCGGTCGTCGATCGGCCAGCCCGGGGAGTGCACGTTCAGCACGCGGCCGTCCGGCAGCTTGGTGCTCTCGGCGAGCGAGGTCGACGCCGCCGCGATCGCTCTCGGGTCGCCCACGATCGCCGACACGAAGCGCGGCGCGACCGGCCAGCGACACTCGGCGGTGTAGGTCGCGACGCCGGCCGCATCGGTGCTCGCGAGCGCGATGGCGCAGCCGCCCCCGTCCGCCCCGAGGCACGGGGCGCAGAGCGCGAAGGGCGCGAGCAGCGCGGCAAGGCGGCGCATCCGCCGCTTCTAGCGGGCCGCGACCGCCGCTCGCAACTCGGCGAGCGACGCTGCGATGCCGCCCCTCTGGAAGCGGCGCACGAGCCACGGCTTCAGGCTTCCACCCGCGTCGTAGCGCGAGCGATAGGAGAGCCGAGTGCCGCCAGCGCCGTCGGGGCGAATCAGCCAGCGCCCCTCGTCCTCGATGATTCCGACGCGCCCGTCGGCGAGCGGCTCCTGCCTCGCTGCGCGCCGGTAGTCGAAGCGCATGCCGCCCTCGGGCAGCGCGCTCTCGCGCCAGTCGAGCGTCACCTGCCGGTCGTCGAGGGGCCAGCCGATCGTGTGCACCTGCAGCACGCGGCCATCGGACAGCCTGCGGAACTCGCCCAGCGAAGTGAGCGAGTCGCCCAGCTTCTGCGGATCGCGCAGCGTGGCGAGCACGCGCTCGGGCGCGAGCGGCCACGCGCACTCGGCCGCCACCGTGGCGACGCCGCGCGCGTCGATCTCGAGGGTCCGCACGCTGCAGCCCGCGCGGAGGAGCTCGCGCGCCTCGTCTCCCGTCACCTCGGCGGACGCGCTGCCCCCGGCGAACGCGGGCAAGAGCGCGAGCGCGAGGACTCGGAGAGCGCGGGTCATGGCAACGTTTCGGCCGCTCCGGGCCGGGGTTGAGCCCGCGATTGCGCGCGCGGCGGCGCGCAGCACGGCCGCAACTTGCGACCCGCCCGGCCATCTGCGAAACGGCGCCCACGATGAAGCCCGACGACACCGCGGCGCGGGGTGCGCTTCGTCAGCTGCCCCTCGAGTTCCCGGGCGGCGAGGGCGGCTCGCGCACGACGACACCGCTCGGTTCCTGCCTCGTGACCGGCGGCGCGGGCTACCTCGGCCGTCAGCTCGCGGCTGAGCTGCTGCAGCGCGGGCTGTCGGTGCGCGTGTTCGATCTGCGCGCGCCCGCGCCGCCGCTGCCCGGCGCCGACGTCGTGCTCGGCGACATCGCGCGCATCGAAGACGTCCGGCGAGCCTGCTCGGGCGTCGACACGATCTTCCACACCGCCGCGATCCTCGACTGGTCGCGCTGGCCCACGCCCGCGCAGCGCGAGCGCAGCGTCGGCGTCAACGTGCGCGGCGTCGAGAACCTCGTGCGCGCGGCGCGCGAGACGGGCGCAGCGCGGCTCGTGCACACGAGCAGTAACAACGTCACGCTCGACGGTCCGGTCGTAGACGGCGACGAGACGCGCCCCTACGCGGCGCGTACGCGCGACCTCTACACGGAGACCAAGATTCGAGGCGAGCGCATCGCGCTGGGCGCCAACGGCGAGGGCATCGCGACCTGCGCGCTCCGGCCCGGCGGCATCTACGGGCCGGACGACCCGACGATTCTCCCCGCGCTCGTGCGGAACCTGGCCGCGGGCCGCTACCTCGCGACCTTCGGGCCGCGGGCCGCGCGCTCGGACAACATCTACGTGCTGAATCTCGTCGACGCGGAGATCGAGGCCGCGCGACACCTGCTGCCGGCGTCGCCGCTGGCCGGGCAGGCCTACTTCGTCACGGACGGGCAGCCCATCAACTACTGGGAGTTCTTCCGTCCCTTCGTCGAGAGCGTCGGCGTGCGGCAGCCGCGGCTGAATCTCCCGGGCGGCTTCGTGCATGCGATCGTCACGGCCTGGGAGCTCGCGCACGCAAAGCTCGGGGTGCCTCCGCCGCCGCTGCTCTCGCTCGAAGTGCGCAAAGTCGCGATCTCCCACTTCAATCGCATCGACCGAGCGCGCCGCGATTTCGGCTGGACGCCGAAGATCTCGCCCGCCGAAGCTCTGCCGCCGTGCATCGCATACGTTCGGCGCTTGATGAGCGAGCGAGAAGCGGTCGATCGCCCGCACTGGGCGTGGTGGGTGGCGATTCTCGCGGGCATGACGCTCACCGGCGCGCTCGCTCTCTCCGGCGCCGCCTACGGCTGGTTCGCTGCGAACGTGACGTCGCTCCTGCCGCGACCGCTGATCGGCGCGATCTTCGGCTGGGCGTGCTGGCTGCACGTGAGGAAGGGACTGCGCGCGGTGCAGCTCGCCGAGCGCGCGGGTCTGCACGAGACGTCGCTGGCGTGGGGCTGGCAGACGTTCCTGCTCGGCTTCGCGTCGCTCAGCCTGCTCGAGCGGTGCATCGCGCGGCGCGAGGCCGCGGCGCGCGAGCCCGAGGCGCCGCGTGCCTAACATCCGCTGGCTGCTCGCGCTGATCACGGCGCTGCATCGCTGGCTCTACGTCGCGACGCGCGGCGTGATCGGCCACCGCTTGCCGATCGTCGACTGGTGTTCGCTGCTGCTCACGCACACGGGCCGCAAGACGGGCCGGACCTACACGATTCCGCTGCTGTACGTCCCCGACGGCGAGCGCTTCGTCGTGGTCGGCACGAACGCGGGCGACGCGCGGCCTCCCGCGTGGTGGCGCAACCTCGAGGCGCAGCCCGAGGCCCGGGTGCGCGTGGGCGCGCGCGAGCTCGACGTGCGCGCGCGCCTTGCCGCCGGCGAGGAGCGAGCGCGGCTGTGGGCGGCGCTGGTCGCGAACTTTCGCGACTACGCGCGCTACGAGCGCGAGACGCGCGGCACGCGCGAGCTGCCCGTGGTGGTGCTCGAGCCGCGGCGCTGAGCCACGCCTTCAGCGCTACTCGTGCCGCGCGCGCTGTGCGACGAGGCGCGCAAAGGTGCCCGCTCGCATCGAGATGAAGATCGCATCGCACTCGGCGCACAGCTGCGCGCCGGCGTGCAGCTGCCCCGACACGAAGATCTTGCGGCCCTCGCTGCGCGTGATCTTCGCGCTGAACTCGACCTCGACGTGGAGCGGTGTGGGCGTGCGGTAGACGACGTTCAGCGTGCCGGTCATGCCCGGCGCGTTCGAGAACGTCTCGGCGAAACCCAACACCTCGTCGAACGCGGCCGCGATGTAACCGCCGTGCACGCAGCCGGGCGGGCCTTCGTACGCGGAGCCGAACGTCACGCGGCCGGTCACGCGGCCGCTCGCGTCGGCACTCATCAGGATCGGTGGCGAGAGCGGGTTCGAGCGCCCGATCAGGGGGCTGAAGTCGAAGTGGCCGCCGGCGGCGCCCTCCGCGTCTTCGGTCTCCTCGTCCGCGAGCGCGCTCTCCGCGAAGCCCACGTAGCGCTTGCGCACCGGATGCGTCGCCAAGTGCTCCGCATACTCCTCGAGCTGGCTCGCGGCGCGCTGCAGCTCGGGCTCGGGCGCATCGCTCGTGATCAGGTGCTCGATCACGCTGCGCATCGCGCTGGCGAGCCGGCGGCGCGCGGCCCACACGCCGGTCGCGAGATTCTGATTCGCCTCCCAGCGCCGGCGGAACAGCGGGCTCGGCGCAGGATTCGACTCGTCGCTCACGCAGCCCCCGTTCCGAACGTCGCGAAGATCGCGTCGAGATTCTCGCGCTGCTGCTCCGGCCGCACGCCGACGCTGGGCGGGTAGAGCAGCGGGTCGCGCGTCAGGTCCTGCCACTGCGCGAGGCGGTCCTTCGCCTCATCGGGCGTGCACGCGATCGCGATCTCGTCGACGAGCGCGTCGGGGATCGCCTCCGCCATCGCACGCGTGTCGAATTTGCGCAGTGCCGCGCGGCACGCATCGCCGACGTGCTTCAGGCCGTGATGCTCGAGGATCGAGTGGTACAGATCGGTCGTGTAGTAAAAGCCGATCTGCCCCTTGGCGTTGCGCAGCGCCTGCTCGCGCGTGGGCGCCAGCGACGTCAGTACGTAGGGTGCGAGCGCGCACGCGCCCGGCGTGCGCCCGGCCTCGCGCTCGCCCTCGGCGATGCACGCGAGCGTCACCTCGCGATGCCAGCGCCGCGTCGCGATCGGGTGCCCGATCAGCGCGTCGGCCACCGCGCCGCAGGCGCGCGCCATGCCGCGGTTCACAGCGGCGACCCAGATGGGGATCTGCGCGCGCGCCGCGTTCAGGCGCGAGTAGATGGGCACGTTCAGCCGCCAGAACTCGCCTTCGAACTTGAAGCCGCCGCCCTGCTGCGCGGTGAAGGCGGCCCGCAAGAGCCGCACCAGCTCGCGCGTACGCGCCGCCGGCCGCGAGAACGCAACGCCGTACCAGTCTTCGTTCATGCGCCGGGTCGCGCTGCCGAGGCCGAGGATCATGCGGCCGCTCGAGAGCTCGTCGATGTCCTGCGCCGCGCTCGCCAGCAGCAGCGGCGCGCGCGTGAACGAGTTCGCGATGCCGGTGCCGAGCTGGATGCGCGACGTCTGCGTCGCCGCCGCCGCCAGCGGAACGAAGCCGTTGCGGTTGAAGAACTCGATCGTGAACGCGGCGTGAAAGCCGTTGCGCTCGGCGCGCGTCGCGAGCTCCACATCGCCGCGCACCGAGCCGCTCGTCAGCACGAGGCCGAGGCGCATGTCGTCCCCTCCCACGAAACGGCGCGCACGATACCGGCGCGGCGCGCGGCTTGGCACTCGCGCTATCTCGGCGCGCACGAGCGGAGGCCGCGATGGATTCGGAATCCCTGGTGCGCGAGCTGCGCGGATTCGTCGGCAAGCGCGGCGCGCCCGAGGTCGCGCGCGATCCGGTGAACCAGCCGATGATCCGCCACTGGTGCGACGCGATGGAGGACGCGAACCCGGTCTACATCGACGCCGCTTTCGCCGCGCGCAGCGTGCACGGCCAGATCGTCGCGCCGCCGGCGATGCTCAACGCCTGGACGATGCCGGGGCTGCCCGGCCGGCCCGCGGGCCGCAGCGATCCTGCGGGCGAGGTGTATCGCGCGCTCGACGCGGCGGGCTTCAGCTCGGTGGTCGCGACCGACAGCGCGCACGAATACCCGCGCTACCTGCGGCTCGGCGATCTCGTGCAAGGCGTGGGCGAAGTCGAGGACGTGAGCGACGAGAAGCGGACCGCGCTCGGCGTCGGGCACTTCGTGACGACGCAGACCAGCTACACGACGCAGGCCGGAGAGCTCGTCGGGCGGATGCGCTTTCGCATCCTGAAGTACGTGCCGGGCACGGGCCGCGCCGCGCCGGAGGACGCGGCCCAGGCCGCCGCGCCGCGCGATCTGCCGCCGCGTCCGCCGCGACGCACGGCGACCCTGCGCGCAGGCGACGTGAAGCTCGGCGACGCCCTCGCGCCGTGCCCCGTGCCGATCACGGCGACGCGCATCGTCGCCGGCGCGATCGCCTCGCGCGACTATCAGGATGTCCACCACGACCGCGAGCTCGCGAAGCTGCGCGGATCGCCCGACATCTTCATGAACATCCTCACGACCAGCGGCATCGTCGCGCGCTACGCCAGCGACTGGGCGGGCCCCGAAGCGCTGCTGCGGCGACTCTCGATCCGGCTCGGCGCCCCTAACTACCCCGGCGACGTCATGCTCATGACCGGCACGGTGAGCGCCGCGAACGGCCGCGAGCTCGAGATCACGCTGCGCGGCGACAACCGGCTCGGGCCGCACGTGACGGGCACGCTGGCGCTGACGCTCTGATCGTCAGCCCTGCCACGCGGCGGTTCGCGGCACGACGAACAGCCCCTCGGCCTCGCTGAACGTCACGCCGTCTGCGACCAGCGCGCTGCGCGTTGTGACCTTGCGCTGCACGCCCTCGGCGTCGGCGCTGAGCGCGTGCGTCACCTCGAACGTCAGCTCGCGCAGGATCGGCGTGCCGCGCCGGTAGCGGACCGTGAGCGACGCGGTCATCGCCGGAATGCCCGCCCACAGGTTGTGCTGGCCGAGAATCTGATCGAAGAAGTGCGAGACGAAGCCGCCGTGCACGCAGCCGGGCGGGCCCTCGAAGGTCACGCCGAAGCTCACGCGCCCGCGCGTCACGCCCTCCGCGAACTCGATCTGCAGATCGGGGCGCAGCGGGTGGTGCTCGGGCGTGACGACGCCGCGCACGTAGTAGGGCCGCTGCTCGCGCGGCTCCGGCGCGAGGCGCGGCAGCGCGTCGTGCCGCGCGGCGGGCGCGAGCGCCGCCTCGAGCGCCGCCAGGGCGCGCAGCGCCTCGTCGACCCGCGGCGCGGCGTCGGCGGGAAGCTCTGCGACGCGCAGCAGCGTCTCGGTCAGGCTGCGCTGCGCGTTCGCGAGCCGAAACGCGGCATCCGGCGGGCGTAGCGCGAGCGAGGCGGGAGCAGACGCGGGCTTCATGCGCGCTCGGTAGCAGAGCGAGCGGGCGGAGCGCGCGCGGTACGCTCGCGCGCCGCGATGGCGAACTACCGAGCGCGCATCGAACGCGCGATCCGTTTCATCCGCGAGCGCCCGAGCGAGCCGCTGCGGCTGCGCGACGTCGCGCGCGCCGCGGCGCTCAGCGAGTTCCACTTCCACCGCGTCTTCTCCGCGGTGATGGGCGAGAGCGTCGGGCATTTCATCACGCGCACGCGCCTCGAGCGCGCGGCGTTCCGGCTTGCCTACGAGCCGGCGGCGAGCATCACGGAGGTGGCGCTCGAATCCGGCTACTCGTCGGTTTCGAACTTCTCGAAGGCGTTCTCGGCGCGCTTCGGCCGCGCGCCGAGCCGCGTGCGCAAGCCGGCGGCGCTGCCGGCAGAGGTCGGCAAGCTCGTCGGCGGCGCCGGCGGGCTCGACCCCGTGAAGCTGTACGCGCTACCGCGCGAGGCGAGTGCGGCCGAGCGCGAGCGCCGCTATCGCGCGCTCGCGGGCCGCGTGCGCTTCGTGCGCACGCCCGCCCTCCTGCTCGCGTGCCTCGCCAGCGCGGACGGCTACGAGGTGGCGGCCATCGAAGCAGCCTGGGCCGAGCTGATCGAGCGCTGTGCGCAGCTCGGGATCGCGACGGCGGACTCGGTCGATGCCTACGGCCTCTCGTTCGACAGCCCCCAGCTCACGCGACCGGAGCTGTGCCGCTACCACGCCTGCGTCGTCTGCCCGGACGACGCGGCGCTCTCGCCTCCGCTGTTCCGCGGCGAGATCCCGGCGGGCCGCTACGCCGTCTTTCCCTACGCCGGCGCGGCCTCCGAGGTCGAGCGCACCTACCGCGCGATCTACTCGCTCTGGCTCCCGCGCAGCAGCCTGCGCCCCGACGAGTTCGTGCTGATCAACCACTACGTGACGGGCGGACCGGTGCGCGGCCAGATCGAGATGGAGATCTGGATCAAGGTGCGAGCGAGGTAGCGCCGCGCCCGCAAGCCAGGAGAACTCTTTCGCAAGCGCGGAGAAGCACGCCCTCCACGCGGCGGCGAGGCTCCCGTTCCTAGGGAGATCTCATGGAAGCGACTCGCTCTCGGGTCCTGATTACCGGCGCCTCGCGCGGCATCGGCCGCGCGGCGGCGCTCGAGCTGGCGCGCCGTGGCTACGACGTCGTGCTCGCGGGCCGCGATCTCGTCGCGCTCGAATCGGCGCGCCGCGAGGCCGCGCATTTCGGCGTGCGCGCGGAAGCGCTCGCGCTCGACGTGATCGACGACGCGAGCGTGCGGGATGGCGTCGCGCAAGCGCTCGACGGCGGCGCGCTCGACGCGCTCGTCAACAACGCCGGCGTGTTCCAGCAGCGCCTGTTCCTGGCGCAGGACGCCGCCTGGCGCCGGCATGAGCTCGAAGTGAACTACTTCGGAGCGCAGCGCGTCACCGCCGCGGCGCTGCCCGCCATGATCGCGCGCGGCACGGGCACGATCGTGAACGTGTCGTCGCTGATCAGCGCGATCCCGTGCCCGAGCGTCGCCAACTATTGCGGGAGCAAGGCGGCGCTGAACGCCTGGTCGCACGCGCTGCAGGGCGAGGTCGAGTGCCACGGCGTGCGCGTGGTCGTATTCCTGCCGAGCCACACCGACACCGAGAACGCCCGCAAGCTCACGCGCTTCGACGGCGTACCCGCGCTGGGCGTCGAGTACACCGCGCGCCAACTCGTGCGCGCGCTCGAGAAGCATCCGCGCCAAACCGCGGCCAGTCCCGTGTTCCGCGCATTCCTCCGCCTCGCCGGCGTCTTCCCGCGCTGGGCGGAGGGGCAGATTCGCGCCTCGACGAAGTTCAGCCTCACGGCGGGCGAGCTCGGATAGGAGGGGCCGCCGCGCCGCGAGCGCGCGCGCATTTCTCCATGCGTTGTGACCGCCCTTGTCACACGCGCGCTGTTTCATGGATCTCGCAGCGTGAGATCCCCCTGGCGCGCTGTCGCGGCGAGGGCACCCCCAGCCCTCGTCGCGGGTCTTCCCGAGACACCGGGGCGGAGGGAGACGAAGCCATGATCGCAATCAAGAGCCACGAACGAGACCGGCTGGGCGCGCGCGTCGTCACGCTCCCGCGCGCGCTGCGCACGCTGACGCGCTGCCTGGTGTGCGGCTTCCGAGAAGTGCGCACGGACGAGGTGGTCGAGCGGGGCGTGCTGCTCCTCAACGAGTGCCCGCGCTGCGACCACCGCTGGACCGAGCGCCCGCTTCCGTCCGCCGCGAGCGCGCAGCTGCGCGAGCTGCACGCGCCGACAGCGGCCTGAGCGTCTTCGCAGCACACGCCACCGCGCAGGCGAGCGCAATGGTCGCGGCTTAGCCTGCGCGCGTGAACACCGACGGCTCGAACGCGGCGCAGCGCGAGCGACCGCAAGCCCCGCCGCAGCGCATCGTGTCGCTGGTGCCGAGCCTCACCGAGGCGCTGTACGCGCTCGGCCTCGGGGAGCGCGTGGTGGGCGTGACCGAGTGGTGCGTGCATCCCCGCGACGAGGTCGCGCGCGTCCCGAAGGTCGGCGGCACGAAGAACCCCGATCTCGCGGCGATCCGCGCGCTCGCCCCCGATCTCGTGATCGCGAACCAGGAGGAGAACCGCAGGCGCGATGTCGAGAAGCTCGAGCAAGCGGGGCTGCGCGTCTGGGTGACGTACCCGTGCACGGTACGCGAGGGCGCCGAGCTGCTCGCAGCGATGGCAGAGCTCGGCGCGAGCGACGACGCCCGCGAGCGCGTCGTCGCGCCGGTGCTGCGCGCCGTCGCGGACGCGGAGGGCGCGCGCGCGGAGGCTGCGAGCGCCGGAATCTCACCGGCGCGCGTGTTCTGCCCGATCTGGCGCGAGCCGTGGATGGCGGTCGGCGCGCCCACCTATGCCGACGACTTGATCCGCCTCTGCGGCGGCGCGAACGTCTTCGCGAATCACGCGGAGCGCCGCTATCCGCGCGTCACGCTGGCGGAGATCGAGGCGGCGCAGCCCGACGTCGTCCTGCTCCCGGACGAGCCCTACGCCTTCGGCCCACGCGATGCGGCCGAGCTCGCGCGGCTCGCGACGCCGGCCGCAGCTTCGGGTCGCATCCATTTGATCGACGGTACTTTTGTTTCCTGGTACGGTCCTCGAATCCTCCGTGCGATTGAACTGTTGCGCCGCCTCCTCCTCGGCGCGACGAGGGGGTGAGCGCGGTGCCGGCTTCGTTCCGGATTCGTCCGATTCTGTCCAGCTTCGCTTTGTCGTGTTCGGTCGTGGCCGCGACGTCGAGCCTCGCTTCGAACCTGAAGGACGTGCGGGTCGGGCCCCACGGCGAGTACACGCGCGTCGTGCTCGAGACCGACGCGAAGACCTCCTACTCCCTCAACCAGACCGCCGGAGTCGTGACGATCGAGCTGCAGGCCAGCTCGACTCCGCGGGCGGTGACGGCCAAGAGCCAGCAGCTCTCCTGGGTGCGGGTCGAGCCGATCGGCGCCAGCACGCTCGTGAAGATCGAGCTCAAGAGCCCCGCGCGCGTGAAGCAGATGGTGCTCACGGGACCGAATCGCATCGTGCTGGATGTGTTCGGCGACGCTTCGGCGGCGACAGCGACGGCGCCCGAGCCGGCGCGCAAGCCGGTGGCCGCGCCCGCCGAACCGGTCGCACCCGCGCCGAAACCAGCTCCCGCCGTCGCGACGACCGCATCGCCGCGCATCGAGGACGAGGACGCGCTCATCCGCCAGGAAGCGGCGGATCTCTTGGGCCCCGAGGCGGGTCCCGTTCCAGGCGACGCGATCGCCGCGACCGAAGGCGTTCCGGGAGAAGGGGCCCGCGGCGACGCGGTGGCAGGCACAGAAGCCGCTACCCCGGCTGCGAGCGCCGCGGAGGCCCCGAAGCCGGCGATCGTCCGCAGGGCGACGAAGCCGAGCAAAGGCCTGTTCGAGTGGATCCAGGATCCGTGGATTCTCGGCGGCCTGGCGATCGTGATGCTCGCGCTCGTCGTGATCTTGTGGCGCAGGCGCCCGGCCGCGGCGCCAAAGTCGACCACAGCGGAAGAGGAGCCTTCCGCTTCGTCGCTGTTCGGCGTGTCATCCGAAGCCACGGGCGCGTCCGAAGCTGCGGATGGAGCCTCGATCGGCGCCGCCGCCGAGCCGCCCAGCCTCGGAGGCGCCGGTGCGCCCGCCGCGGACGGCGTGCGCATCGAGAGCGGCAGCGCCTTCGAGTTCGAGGCGCCCGACGCCGAGCCAGAGAAGCCCGACCTCGGCCGCGCCCATGGCGCCCTGCATTCGACGATCGGCGCGGTGACCTCGACCGCCGCCTACGAAACGCAAGCCCCCACCGCGACCGGAGGACTCTCCATGGCCGAACTCGATCGCCGCTTGGCGCTCCTCGAACAGCGGCTCGAGGAGGTGATCGACGCCAAGGATCGCCTCGAACGGCAGGTCTCGGCCCAGACCGAGGAGCTGCGCGTGCAGCGCGCCGCGATCGCGCGCACGCAGCGCGTGCTGCGCACGGTGGTGCGGCCCGAGGACGATCAGGCGAGCGAGCCGGTGCTCAAGACCTGAGGTCTTGCGAGGGCGCGGCGGGGGCTGCGGTCGAGGACTCCGCAGCCGGAAGAAGCCTGAGCGGCGAGGCGACGTAGGGGCGGGGCAGTCGCTGCGGCTCGGCGCTCGGCCGCTGCGCGTTGGCGGTCGGCGTTGCGTTGATTGTGGGTGGGGAGAATGAGGGAGGCGTCCCTGAATTCGGGGCGGCCTGCGCCTGGCCTCGCCTCCGCGACTGCCCCGCCCCTACGTCGGCGTTCGCTGTGGATCCCGGGCACCGGCGTCGGCGGAGGAAGTGGGAGGGAGAAGAAGAGCGCGCTCAGGCGGCGGCGAGCTCTAGCGCGCCGACGGCGCCGGCGTATTCGCCGCGTTCGAGGAAGACGGGCTCGCGGCCGAAGGCGCTGGTGATGTCGTGCAGCACGTCGCGCAGCGAGGGGTTGTCGCGCAGCGTCGAGCCGCCGAACACGATGTGGCGGATCGCGTGCGGCGCCGCGAGGCCGCCGCAGATCAACGCGACGTTCTCGCCGACCAGACTCATGATCGCGGAGGCGATGTCTTCCGGCTTCGGCCTCGCGCCGCTGCGCAGCACGGGCTTGCCGAAGTTCGCAGCTGTTAGGTCTCCGGTCAGCGCGATCTCGCCCGGGCGGTAGATGTCGGACACGAGCATGTCGACGTTGCGGCGATCGCCGCGCGCCGCGAGCGCGCAGATCTCGTCGAAGCTCGCGCTGCCGAGCAGCAGCGCGCCGAGGCCCATCACCGTGCCGCCGCCCAGCGCGGTGCCGCCGACGCGATTCACCGAGAGCCGATCCGCGAGCATCACGCTCGTGCCGGTGCCGAGCGAAACGAGCAAGAACGGGAGCGGCGCATCGCGCCCCTCCGCGCCGAGCAGAGCCGCGGCGCCGGCGCCCCACGCGGCGAACTCGTTGACGCGCACCGCTTCCGAGCCGAGCCGGCGCGCGAGCTCTGCGGCGCCGCCGCCGGTGAGGCCGATGCGCCGCGGCGCGAGGTCTCCCACCAGTCGCTCCGTGGGGCCCGCGTCGCCCGCCGGCAGCACGCGGTGCAGCACGTCGCTGCCGCTGCGAATCGCGACCTTCGTGAGGCTCGCGCCCGAGTCGATTCCGACCGCATCGACCATCGCCTCGCGCCTCCGCTCCGCCAGGTTTCGGTGTCGCCCCCGTGCGTGGCTGATATAACCCTGATCACTCGCACGCGGGCCGCGCATGTATACCCAGTTCTTCGGGTTGCGTGAAAAGCCTTTCACGCTCAGCCCCGACCCCAAATACCTGTTCCTCTCGGACTCGCATCGCGAGGCTTTGGCGCATCTGCTCTACGGCATCGAGCAGGGCGAGGGCTTCATCGCCGTCACCGGCGAAGTGGGCACCGGCAAGACGACGCTGTGCCGCACGCTGCTCGAGCGGCTCGACGCGTCCACGGAGGTCGCGTTCGTCTTCAATCCGCCGCTCTCCGGAATGGAGCTGCTGCAGTCCGTGCACCACGAGCTCGGCCTGCTCGGTGGCGAGGCGACGCGCCAGGAGCTGACGGCGGAGCTGAATCAGTTCCTGCTCGAGAAGAAGGCGCAGGGCAAGCACGTGCTGTTGATCATCGACGAGGCGCAGAACCTCGAACGCGACGCGCTCGAACAGCTGCGCCTGCTCGGCAACCTCGAGACGAACACGGCGAAGCTGCTGCAGATCATCTTGCTCGGGCAGCCCGAGCTCGACGCGAAGCTCGAGTCACCGGACCTGCGGCAGCTCCGGCAGCGCATCACCGTGCGCTGGCGGCTCGCACCGCTGTCGTCGGGCGAGACACGCGAGTACGTGTCGCATCGCCTCGAGGTGGCTGGCGCGGCGAAGGAGATCTTCACCGAGCTCGCGACGCGCGAGGTGCATCGGCGTTCGCGCGGCATCCCGCGCGTGATCAATCTGCTGTGCGATCGCGCGCTGCTGGCGGCCTACGCAGCGCAGTCGCACTCGATCGGACTCGGACTGGTCTCGCAGGTGGAGCGCGAGGTCGCCGGACCCGTGCGCGGCGGTAGCGGCTACACGAGCTGGCGCGACCGTTTCTCGCTGCGGCCCGACTTGTTGCTGGCGGCGCTGATCGGGGCGACGGCGTTCGCGCTGCTGCTCGGCCTCGCGCTCAGCACTGGCAGCGCGACGCGCTGGTTCCGCGGCGGAGCGGCCACGCGCGAGTCGAACGGCGGAGCCGCTCGCGACGCGCAGCCGGACGCGCGCTCGGCGACGAAGGGGAAGAGCGCCGCCCAGGCGCTGCCCGAAGTGTCCGCCGCCCCGCCCGCTCCCGACCCGCTCGACCTCGGCACGGCGCTCGCGCGGCGCTCGCCTGCGTCGACCGGCGCTGCGAGCTGCGACGCCCTGCTCGAGCTCTGGGGCGAGGCGCGCACCGGCGTGGAGGTGCTGTCGATCGGGCAGGTGCAGGACACCCTGCGCGAGCGCGGCTTCTCGGTGCTCGCGCTCGTCGGCAGCGATCTCGACGCGCTGCGCCGCATCGATCGCCCGGTGCTGCTGACGCTCAGTGCCCTCGACGGCGCGCCGCGGCCGGTGCTGCTCGAACGCCTCGACGGCGGCACGGCCTGGCTGCGCGGCCTCGGCGGGGGCGAGGCGCTGCGCGTGCCGCTCGGCGAGTTGTCAGAGCGATGGGACCACTCGGCCTACGTCGTGTGGCGCAACGACGCCGCGTTGCCCGAGTTGTTGGTGAGCGGCGATCACGGGAATGCGGTGGCATGGCTCCAGCACACGCTCTCGCAGCTCGGCCACTTCTCGGGCGCGACGCACGGCGACTTCGACGAGGCGACGCTGGAGGCGGTCCGAGCCTTCCAGCGAGCGAACGCGCTCGCACCCGACGGCGCGGTCGGCCCGTTCACGCAGCTGCTGCTCTATCGCGCGCTCGCGCCGCTGCCGCGCCTCGTCGAGCCCGCGGCGTGAGCACGATTCTCAAGGCGTTGAAGCGCCTCGACGAGCAGCGCCGCGCCGACGTTCCGCCGCGCACGCTCGAGGAACAAGTCCTCGCGGGCGGTGCTCCGCCGCGCCGGGACGAGAGCGGGCTCCGTAACAAGTGGCGTTGGGCCGCTCTGGGCGTGGCCGCGACGCTGCTCGCCGGCGCGGGCGCGTGGTACGGAACGCGGGAGAGGGCCGAGCAGCCCGTACCTGCGCCGCCTGCCGTCGCGGCGACGCCCGCCGCGACGCAGCCGATCGATTCGCCGCCCGCGGTCGCGGAGCCGCCCCGCGGTTCGCTCCCCACGCGCGATCGGCCCGTCGCCGGCGCCGACCTCGATCCCGGCGTGCGCGGCGCGTTGCGCGCGGAGCCGGCGCGCGGGGCGGCCGTCGCGAGCGCGCTCGCCGCAGCGAGCGAGCCGGAGTCCGTCGCAGAGGTCGAGGCAGAGCCGGCGTCGCGGAGCGCGGCGCGCACGCAGGTCGCCGCGGCGCCCGTACCGCCGCGTCGCAGCGTGCAGCCCGCGCGCGAGCCCGAGCCCGCCGCTGCGCCCCCGGCCGCGCCGGCGCACGTCGCGAGCGAGAGTCCTCCCGCGCGCGCGGAGGTTCCCGCCGAGCGCGCGGCCGCGCTCGCAGCCGAGCCGGCCGCTTCGGTGGCGCTGGCTTACCCCGAGGTCTGGGTGGAGCGCACGCAGTGGCATCCGGTGCCGGACAAGCGCAGTGCGCTCGTGCGCGTCGGCGACGACGCGGAGGCCCACGAGCTGCGCGAGGGCGACGCGCTGGGTGGCGTCGTCGTGAAGGAGATTCGCCCGTCGGGCGTGCTCTTCCTCTACGAAGGCCACGAGTTCAGGCGCGGCGTCGGCGGGAGCTGAGCGCTCCGGTCAGCGCAGCGAAACGCTGCCGTTGCTCGCGCGCAGCCGCACCGGCGCGCCACCACGGCCGATCGTGCAGCGCAGGCGGCCTTCCTTCTCGCGCGGCGCGCACGGCATCTCGCGCTGGGTGCGGATCGTGCCGTTGTCGACGCGGATGTCGACGTCGCAGTCGCAGCTCTCCGGCAGCTCGAGGGCGATGCGGCCGTTGCTCGTGGAGAGCACGACGCCCGCGGCGTCGACGCTGTCGAGCTGGCAGTGGATCGTTCCGTTCGAGGTCGCCGCGTCGATCGAGCCCTTGTGCTCGGAGAGATCGATCTTGCCGTTCGAGGAACGCGCCACGACGCGCCCGCAGATGCACTCGGCTTGGACCCGCGCATTCGAGGTGTGCAGCTCGACGTCGCCGACGATGTCGGTGACGCGGATGGGGCCGTTGCTCGAATGCGCGCGCACGCTGGCGCGCAGGCCCGAGAGGCACACGAGGCCGTTCGAGGAGGTCACGGAGGCGCGCGTTCCGCGCGGCACGCGCACCTCGAGGTCCGCCTTGCCGCGCAGCAAGAAGCGCCCGGGCACGTCGACCTCGACGAACAGCTCGCCGCCCGCTTCGCGCGTGCGCACCTTGATCGCGTCGGCGCGCTTCGCCGCGTCTTCCGCCGATTCGCCGCGCGCCGCGCGCACGAAGCGCAGCGCGACGTCGCTGCGATCTTCCCCGATCACGCGCGTGCGGCCGTTCTCGTTCTCGATCGTGATCCCGGCTTTCGGCGCGGGCAGCATCAACGTCTCGTCGAGCTCGGCGCGCTCGCGCCAGGGAATGCCCTCGAGCAGCGAGCGCAAGAACCCGCGGAAACCGTTCGGAGAGCCGGCCTGGTCGTCGCCATCGTGGTCGTCGCGTTGCCAGCTCACGAAGCCTGCCCCCTCGAGTGGAGGGCGAGCCGCGTCAGCACCGCCCCAGCCGGGCCTTGCAGCGAGGTCGTCGCGTAGGGAGTGAACTCGCTCTCGTACGGATTCACCTCGATCGCGCGGCCGCCGCGCCGCAGCACGTCCATCGGAAACTCGGCAGCGGGGTAGACGGTCGCGGAGGTGCCGACGACCAAGATGCAGTTCGCGCCCTCCACGGCGGCGATGCAAGCGCGCAGCACGCGCGGGGGGATGGGTTCGCCAAAGCTCACGGTGTCCGCCTTCACGATGCCGCCGCACTCGGGACAGAGCGGCGGGAGGTTCTCGGGGTCGATCGCGATCGCCTTCGGATGGAAGCGCTGGTGGCACTGCAAGCAGCGCAGCCAGTAGTGGTTGCCGTGGATCTCGAGCAGCGAGCGCTGGCCCGCTTGCCCATGCAGGTCGTCGACGTTCTGAGTGATTACGGTGTCGAGCAGGTCGGCCTGTTCGAGGGCCGCCAGCGCGCGGTGGCCGGCGTTCGGCTTCGCCGCGGCGAGCGTGTCGCGCAGTCCGACGGCCCAGGGCTCCTGCGGATTCAGGCGATCGCGCCAGGCGCGCGCGGGATCGCGCATGAAGCGCTGGTAGCCGTCGAGGGGCGGTTCGCCGTACTTGGTCCAGAGGCCACCCGGTCCGCGGAACGGCGGGATGCCGCTCTCCACCGAGAGCCCCGCTCCGGTGAGCGCCACCGTGGACTTCGCTTCGCGCAGCCAGCGCGCCGCTTCCGCGATTCGCGCGTCGAGCTCGGGCGTGAGCATGAAGTCGGCGGCATCCATCAGTGAAACTGCCTGCGCTTGCGGTCTTCGTCGTCGAGCGCGCGCAGCTTGTTGCGCATGCGCCAGCGCCGGAAGCGGTGCTGAAGCTGCGAAATCGTGATGCCCGCGTCGCCGCTGCGGGCGAGCAGTGCGAGGCCGACGAGCGCGCCGCCGAGGTGGCCGATCACGCTCACCTGCCGCGACATGAAGATCAGATCCATCAACAAGAAAGCCGGGATCATGTAGATCGCGCGCAGCGGGATCGGCGGGAAGAGCAGCATCACGGTGCGGTCGGGCCACAAGAGCGAGCTGGCGAGCAGCACGCCGTAGAGGGCGCCCGAGGCGCCGACGGTCGCGCCGCCGGCTTGTCCAAGCAGCAGCTGCAGCGTCGCCTGCCAGAGCGCGATCACGACGCCCGCGCCGACGCCGGTCGCGAGGTAGTACTGAAGAAAGCGCCGAGGCCCCCACACGGCAGCGACCTCACTGCCGAACATCCACAGGCCGAGCATGTTGAAGAGCAGGTGGAAGCCGCCGCCGTGCAGCCACATGTAGGTCGCGGCGCGCCACAGCTGGCCGTTCCAGAATCGCTCGTCCATCCAGAGGGCCGTCGTGACCGATGCGGGCCCGAAGCTCTGGACCAAGAAGACCGCGATGTTGGCGCCAATCAGCCACTTGATGACGTCGGGCGTGAAGCCAGGCCCGAATCGCATCTGCGCGCCGCCGCGTCCGTACACACTCGCTCCGATGTCTCGCGACTTGCTTCGCCGAACGCGGGGCGCGACCGAGGCGGTGCGTTCGGGATTCGCAGTGCTGAGTTTGCGCGGGGGGCGCATCGCCGCGCAACGGAGCGAGCCTAACGGCGGCGCGGCGGATGAGTCAACGACAAAGCCCGCCTAGCCGACTTCGGGGGCAAGCGAGGCGAGCGCCGCCTCGGCCTCCGCGGCGGATAGCCCCGTGAGATCGACGACGGGCAAATCGAGCGCGAACTCGCGGCGCATGCGCGCGAGCTGCGCGCGGGCTGCTGCCGGTCCGCCGCACAGCACCGCGTGCGGCACGTCCGCATCCGCGACGCCGGCGAACCACGGGTGGAAGCGGCGAAATGCCGCGAGCAGCGCGGGGTCGCTCGCCGCGAGCAGCGGCCGCGCGAAGATCTGGAGCACACGCGCGATCTCCCGCGGTGCGCGGCCGTGCGCGGCGCGCGCGGCTGCGAGCTGAGCGGTCGCGCGCGCGATCGGCTCCGCGAGCGGCGGCACGTTCAGGTTCCACGCGTCGGCGTGCTTCGCGACCAGCGCAAGCATACGCGGGCCCGCCGCCGCGAGCTCGAGCGGCGGCGGCGACGCGAGCGCCGGCCGCACGCGCGCGTTCTCGAGCGCGACGAAGCGGCCGCGCTGCGTCACGGACTCGCCGCGCCAGAGCGCGCGCAGCGCCGACAGCGTCTCGTCGAGCCACGCGATGCGCTCCGCGACCGGCGGGAACGGCAGGCCGAAGCTGGCGTCCGCCGGATGCGCACCGATCGCGAGGAACGCGCGCTGCCGGCCGGGCGCGACGCGCTCGAACGTGGCGAGCGACTGGGCGAGCCGCGCGGCGTTCCAGTAGTGCACGAGCCGGATCGACGCGAGCTGGATGTGCGCGGTGCGCTGCGCGAGCGCAGTCATTACGGTCCAGCCGTCGAGCACGTCGCGCTCGCCGAGGCTCGCGAGCTGCGAGACGTCGCCGTCGACGTAGGCCGCCGCGTAGCCGAGTGCCTCGGCGCGCTGCACGAGCGCAGCCAGCTCCTCGAACGCGAGCTGATGCCAGGTGAACGCGACGGCTACCGCATTGGGCTTCGTTCGCGTTCCGCTCGCTGCGCGCGGCGCTGTGCCGCTTGCAGTCACCGGAGCGCGCCCACGTGCCGCGCCGCGAGCAGCAGCGCGAGCGCGCTCTTGGCGTCGCGCAGCTCGCCGGAATAGATCATCTCGAGCGCGCGCGAGAGCGGCGTCGGGACCACCTCGATCACTTCGTCGTGCTCGAGCGCTTGCGGCACGGGTGTCAGGTCGAAGCCGGCGTAGAGGTGGATCACTTCGTCCGTGAAGCCCGGCGTCGTGAAGATCGAAGCGAGCTGCACGAGCTTTCCCGCGCGCCGGCCGGCTTCCTCGGCGAGTTCCTTGTGCGCGCAGACTTCGGGCGTGTCGCCGTCGAGCTTGCCGGCGGGAATCTCCCAGATGAAGCCGCCTGCGGCGTGACGGAACTGGCGGATCAAGAGCACGGTCCGGGCGTCCTCGAACGGGACCACCGCGGCTGCGCCCGGATGGCGCACGACCTCCAGCTCGACCGTGCGGCCGTTTGGCAGCGCGACATCCTCGATCTGCAGCGTGATCGAGCGCCCGCGATGGACGACGCGCGTCACGGCTTCGATCCCGCGCGCCGGCGGCTCGCGGCGCGAACGCTGGGCGCGGCGGCGAGCTCGCTTGCGCTGGGGCACTCACCTGCGAGCGGGCATGCCTCGCAGCGCGGCCGCTTCGCGTCGCAGCACACGCGGCCGTGATGGATCACGCGCAGCGTGAAGGCCGTCCATTCGCGCGGCGGCAGCAGCACCGCCAGCTCGCGCTCGATCTGCTCGGCATCCTCGCTGCGGACGAGGCCGAGCCGCCGATTCACGCGCTGCATGTGCGTGTCGATCGCGAGGCCCGGCTCGCCGAACGCGACGCCGCGCACCACGTTCGCCGTCTTGCGCGCGACACCGCGCAGCGTCACGAGCTGCTCGAGCGCGCGCGGCACCTCGCCGCCGAAGTCGGCGACGATGCCTTGCGCTGCGGCCTGAATCGACTTCGCCTTCTGCCGGTAGAAGCCCGTCGGCCGCACGATCGTCTCGATGTCCGCGAGCTCTGCCGCCGCGAGCGCCCGCGCGGTCGGGTACTTCGGGAACAGCCGCGCGGTGACCTCGTTCACCTTTGCGTCGGTGCACTGCGCGGAGAGAATCGTCGCGATGAGCAGCTCGAACGCGTCGCGATGCTCGAGCGCGCAGCGAGCGTCGGGGTAGGCGCGCGCGAGCCGCTTCGCGATGCGCCCCGCACGCGCACGCCGGGCCTCGCTGCTCTCGGTCGGCATGCGCGGCACGGTAGCCTCGCGTCCTGAACGCGGAGGCCCGCATGAAGCTGCAAGAGAAGATGGTGACGATCGCGCTCGGCGAGAGCGAGTCGCTCGAGGGCGTGTTCCTGGCGGGCGCGGCGGGCGACGACCGCGGCGCGGTGATCGCGCCGCCGCACCCGCTCTACGGCGGCAGCATGGATTCGCCGGTCGTCGCGGAGATCGCGTTCGCGTGCCACCGCAGCGGCATCGCGACGCTGCGCTTCAACTGGCGGGGCGTCGGCGCGAGCGCCGGTGAGGCGAGCGGTGGCGAGGCGGACGCGGATGCCGACTATGGCGCCGCGCTCGCGCATCTCGCGGACACGCTGCCGGGGGTGCTGCTCGCGTGCGGCTACTCGTTCGGCAGCGCCGCGGCGGTGCGCGCCGCCGAGCGCTCGCCCCGCGTGCGCCGGCTCGTGCTCGTCGCGCCGCCGCCCGCGCTGATCGCGCCCGCGCGCATCGCCTCGCTGAAGGCGCGCGTGCTGATCGTCACCGGCGACCGCGACGACTTCGTACCGTTGGCCGCGCTGCGGGATTCGTTCGCGAGCGCGGCGAACGTCACGCTCCGCGTGCTGCCGGGCGTCGACCACTTCTTCATGGACGGCCTGGGCGCGCTCGGCCGAGAGGCGAGCGAGTGGCTGGGGGGTGGCGAGTGACTGGCGCAGCGCTGCGCCGGATGAGCCGTCAGAAATCCAGCCGCCGCCTGCGCTCCGCGGTCTGACCGCTCGCACTCGATCCCGTCGCCTCATCCGCCCGTTGCAGCGGCTCGGTTCCGGTCAAGAACGCCTGCCGCATCACGTACTTGCTGGGGGCGCCGGCGAGCTTGCCCGTCTTCGTGTCGACGCGAACGAAGCTGACGCCGTCGGGCGCTTCGGGAGCCACCGGCTTGTGCTCGGCGAGCGCCGCCTTCATGTAGTCCATCCAGATCGGGAGCGCGGATTTTCCGCCGGTCTCCTTGGGCCCGAGCACGTCGCGCGCGTCGATGCCGACCCACACCCCCGTGACGACGTCGGGCGAGAAGCCGACGAACCACGCGTCGGTCTGGTCGTTCGTCGTGCCCGTCTTCCCCGACAGATTCGGGCCGAGGCTGCTGGCGCGGCCCGCGGTGCCGTTCGGGTGCTCCACCGGCGCGCGCAGCGTCTGCGCCACCACGAACGCGTGCGCGGGCGCGAGCGCGTAGCCCTTCGGCACCGCGAGTCTCGGGAACGGGCGCTCCTCGACGATCTCCTCGACCGGTCCCGTCTCGCGCTCGCTCGAGGCGTCCGGCTCGCTCGCCTCGTCGTCGGCCCGAGCGGAATCCTCCGCCTCGCTCTCCTTCACGACGAGTTGTTGGGCACCCGACTTCGTGCGCTCGGCTTCGGCGATCTCCTCGGCCTTCTTCTTCTCTGCCTCGGTCTTTGCCATGGGTCCGTCGAGGAGGACGTTCTTGACCACGAGCTCGCCCTCGCGGTCGAGAACGCGTGCAATCAAGCGCGGCTCGATCAACCGCCCGCCGGACGCGAACACGCCGTAGGCCCGCGTGATCTCGAGCAGCGTCATCGAGCTCGTGCCCAGCGCGAGCGAGAGGCCGGTGTCGAGCTTGGACTTCACGCCGAGCGCGCGCGCGAGGTCGAGCGTCGGCTGGATGCCGACGTCCGCGAGGATGTAGACCGCCGCGTTGTTGATGGAGCGTGCGAGCGCCTCGGTGAGCGTGAGCCGCCCCAAGAACTCGCGGCCGTAGTTCTCAGGGCGCCAGAGGGAGCCGCTGCCGTCGTCGTACACCGCGGGGCGGTCGTAGACGATGCTCGCGGGCGTGAAGCCGTGGGCGAGCGCGGTGGCGTAGACGATCGGCTTGAAGGCGCTGCCGGCCTGTCGCTTCGCCTGGGTCGCGCGGTCGAACTCGCTGTTCGCGAAGTCGTAGCCGCCGACGAGGGCGAGCAGGTCGCCCGTCTTCACGTCGAACGAGAGCAGAGCGCCCTGCACGTCGGGCGCCTGGTAGAGCGCCGCTTCCAGCGCGGCGCCGGGCTTCGCGTCCACGGCGGGCGCGGTCAGCGTGAACTGCGCGACATCGCCGACGCGCAGCGCCTGAGACAGCTTCGCGATCACGCCGCCGTGCTGGCCGCCGTTCTTCGCGTGCGCCCACTTCGAGGAGGCGAGCGACACGTTCGCCTCGACGCCGGCGCCGAACGCGACGCGCGCCTGCCCCAGCTTGTCGTCGACTGCCAGCACGACGGCCGCGCGCGGCTTCTCGAAGAACTGCGGCAACGGCGGCGTTCCCTCCGCCAGCGCGTTTTCCTGCGCGAGCCCCGGCAGCTCCGCCGCGATCGCTTCCTTCTTCGCCTTGTGCAGCGCGCCGCGGTAGCCGCGCCGGTGGTCGAGCGCCTCGACGCCGCTGCGCAGCGCGCGCACGGCGGTCTCTTGCAGCGCGAGGTCGATGGTCGTGTCGATGCGCAGGCCGCCGCGCAGCACGAAGTCGTTCCCGAGCTCAGCGACCAGCCGCCGCCGCACCTCCTCGGTGACGTAGGCCGCCGCTTCGAAGGCGCGCGGATCCGGCGACTTCAGGACGGGCGGCGCATCGATCTGCGCCTGATAAGCGGGCTCGTCGATGAAGCCCACGCTGCGCATGCGCCCCAGCACGTAGCGGCGGCGCTCTTCGGCGCGCTCCGGATTCAGGTGCGGCGAGAACTTCCCGGGCGCCTTCGGCAGGCCTGCGATCAGCGCGGCCTCGCTCGGCGTCAGCTCCGCGAGCGTCTTGTCGAAGTACGTTCGCGCCGCCTCGGCGACCCCGTAAGCGCCGCTGCCGAAGTAGATGTGGTTCAGGTAGCGCCACAGGATCTCGTCCTTGCTGAAGCGTTGCTCGATCTGGCGGGCGAGCAGGGCTTCCTTGGCTTTGCGCGTGTAGGTGCGCTCGGACGTGAGCAGCAGGTTCTTCGCGAGCTGCTGCGTGATCGTGCTCGCGCCCTGGGTCTCGTCGGTCGTGAGCGTCACCCAGGCGGCACGCAGCATCGAGACGAAGTCGACCCCGCCGTGCTGGTAGAACGTGTCGTCCTCGGCCGCGAGGAATGCGTTCACGACGAGCTTCGGGATCTCGTTCATCGGCGTCAGCTCGCGACGCTCTTCGAAGAACTCGCCGATCAGCACGCCGTGGCGGTCGTAGACGCGGCTCGTGAGCGCGGGCCGGTAATCGTCGAGCGCGCGCAGGTCGGGCAGGTCGCTCGTGACCCAGATCCAAAGCGCGGCGGCCCCGAGCCCTGCGAGCGCCGCCAGCACAAGGGCCGCGATGCCGGCGCGGACGACGAGCGTCTTCCTCTCGGCCATCGCCACTCGCCCCCCAAGAAGCACCGTAGCCGAGGCCACCGGCGCTGTTGTAATGAGCGGCACAACAGCGCCCGCTCGCGAGGGAGACCTGAGCCGTGGCCTCGAAGAATCTGTCGCTCGCGTTCGTGATGGACCCACTCGCGTCCATCAACATCCACGGCGACACGACTTTCGCCCTGATGCTCGAGGCGCAGCGCCGCGGGCACCGCGTCTTCTACGCCGACCCGGCCGATCTCGGCGTGCGCGACCACCGCGTCACGGCGAAGGTGCAAGCGGTCGAGCTGCGCCGCGAAGTCGGGAACCACGCGACGCTCGGGCCCGCCCGCCGGACCGGCCTCGACGAAGAGTTCGACGTGGTGTTCCAGCGCAAGGATCCGCCGGTCGACGTGCCCTATGTCACCGCCACGCAGATCCTCGCGCTGTGCCGGCGCGCGCTCGTGCTGAACCGGCCCGAGGGCATCCTCGCCGCAAACGAGAAGCTGTACGCGATGCACTTCGCCGACGTGATGCCGACCACGCTGATCGCGCGCGAGATCCCGCAGTTCATCGACTTCCTCGCGGAGATGGGCGGCGAGATGATCGTGAAGCCGCTCCACGGCAAGGGCGGCGAGGGCATCTTCCACGTCCGGAACGACGACCGGAACCTGTTCTCGATCCTCGAGCAGAGCACCCAGTTCGGGACGCGCTGGTCGATCGCCCAGCAATACCTCCCGGCCGTGCGGCGGGGCGACAAGCGCATCCTGCTGATCGACGGCGAGCCGCTCGGCGCCGTGCTGCGCGTGCCGGCGGCGAACGAGGCGCGCTCGAACCTCCACGTCGGGGGCAAGGCGACCAAGACCGCGCTCGACGAGGACGATCAGCGCATCGTCGCGAAGCTGCGCCCGTGGCTGATGCGCGACGGCCTGTTCTTCGTGGGGATCGACGTGATCGGCGGCAAGCTGACCGAGGTCAACGTGACGAGTCCGACCGGGATCCAGGAGATGAACGCGCTCGACGGCGCCCGCTACGAAGAGCGCGTGCTGGACGCGGTCGAGGCGAAGGCAGCGACGCGGCGCCAATGAAAGAAAGGGGTCAGACCCCTTTCTTTCGCTGAAGGGGCCCGCTCGACGCGGCTGCGACGGAACCTGCTAGCAACTCCGTCGGTAACGCCCTAGAAACGCTATTGACACGTTCTCCGACGGCGGGAATCATGCGCGCCGTCGGACGCGGCCCCATCCCCGGC